>JAFAYE010000001.1:930833-1241111 GCA_019240525.1 Candidatus Eremiobacterota bacterium | reverse complement strand
ACGAAGTCGTCAAAGAAGTGGCAGAGTTGGTTGAAGCCGCTCCACTCGTCAGCATCGTCGGCGCGGGGGGCGCGGGCAAGACGCGGGTTGCGGTGGCTGCCGGGACCGCGCTCTTGAGTCGCTTCCCCGACGGAGTTGTTTTCGTCGGCCTCGCGCCGATCGAGGATCCGGTGCTCGTCGCATATGCGCTGGCAGAGGTGCTGCACGTACCGGAGACGCCGCAACGACCGATCCTCGATACGTTGCTCGCCTACCTCGTGCACAAGCGTCTCTTAGTCGTCTTCGACAACTGCGAGCACGTGATTGCGGAGGCGCGCCGCGTCGTCGGGTCGCTGCTTCGCGAGTGTCCGACTGTGGCATTGCTGACGACGAGCCGGGAACCGTTGAGCGTCACCGGCGAGCGCGTCTATCGAATTCCTCCGCTCGCGGTTCCAGCAGACCCAAACCCTTCGCCGGACGAAGCCGTTCGATACGGCGCGGTCGAGCTCTTCGCCGATCGGGTCCGGGCGGTGGATTCGCGTTTCGCCGTTACTCACGACAACGTCCACGCGGTAGTGGAGATCTGCCGCCGGTTGGATGGACTGCCGCTCGCAATCGAGCTGGCCGCAGCACGGGCAACCGTTCTGTCGCCGCAGCAAATTTGCGAGCGACTCGATCGAATTTTCGACGTTCTGACCGGTAACGGTCAAACGGTCCTAGCGCGCCACCAAACGATGCGCGCGGTGATCGATTGGAGCTATGCGCTTCTGTCGTCGCAGGCGCGCCTGCTCTTCGATCGCGTTGCGATCTTTGCCGGCGGATTCGGCCTCGAGACGGCAAGCGAGGTCTGTGGCGACGCGGCGCTGCCACCCGAAGACGTTTTGGAGTTGCTGTCGACCTTGATTACGCAGTCGCTGATCATGGTGAACTTCGAACGCGGCGACGTGCGTTACCATCTGCTCGAGGCGACTCGGCAATACGCTCTCGAGAAGCTGGCCGAGCGGGGCCAACGTCAATCACTCGCGCACCGGCACGCGCTGCGATTTTTGCGCGTGGCTCAGCGACTCGACCGCGATTGGTATGGCGCTGCGGAGCGCACGTGGTTTCGCGAAGCCGAGGCCGAGCTCGATAACTTTCGCGTGGCGCTGAGCTGGTCGCTCGGAGAGCGAAGGGATCTGCGCTCAGGACGTCTTCTCGCCGGCGCGCTCGCGCGCGTCTGGTATTCGCTCTCGCCGGTCGAGGGCCGGCGTTGGGTTCGGCTGGCGCTCGAAACGACCGATGAGGAAACACCGGTCGACGTGACCGCGCAGTTGTACATCGCCGAGGCCGAACTGTGCGGGTCGCTCGGAGAGTTCAAAGCGTCGCTCGCGGCGACCCAAAAGGCGCTACGATTGCACGGCGAACTCGACGACTTGCAGACGGCGCGGGCGCAGCAAGCCGCCGGCAGCGCGCAGGCCGCACTCGGTTGCGGCAGCGACGGCGAAGTCCTCTTGGAAGCAGCACTCGCGGCGGCGCAGCGGCTCGACAACCGCCGTTTGCAAGCACTCGTGCTCGGCGATTTGGGAACTGCCCGCTCGCGTCGCGGTGACTTGGAGGGAGCGCGCCGCTTTTACGCCGACGCACTTGCATTTTACATCGCCCTGGGTCTCGAGCGACCCGCCGCTTCGATCGCGGGAAATCTCGCCGAAGTCGAATTTGCCGCCGGCGATGCCGCCGCTGCGCTGTTTCGCGCCGAGGAGGCACGCGCCGGTCACGAAGAGACGCGGAACCGCCGTTCGGTTGCCAACGATCTCTCAAACATGGCGGCGTATCTGATCGCGCTCAATTGTTTCGACGACGCCCGCATGTACGCCGGGCAGGCCTTGACCGCCGTTCGCGACGTCAAACGAACGGTTTTGACGGCGTGCGTACTGCAGCATATTGCTGCTCTTGCCGCATTGCAAGGCTATTCCGACGAGCGGCGTACGCGCGATGCGAAGGAGCGGGCCGCGATGCTGGTTGGCTTCGTCGATGCGCGACTGGCTGCGCTGGAGACTCATCGCGAATACACCGAACGCCAAGAGTACGAACGAATTGTGGGAGTGCTGCGGCCGGCACTGGGCGGTCGTCTTGACGAGGTCATGGCGCTCGGCGCGGAGTGGACCGAAGACGGAGCCGTCGCCGTGGCTTTCGAGCTCTTAGAGATGCAGCAGCGTTAGAATTCCGATCAACACTTCGAAGGCGACGAGCACCACAATCGTCAGCTCCAAAAAGGAGTCGCGCCGGCTGCGCGCATCGTCGCTCAAGAAGCGGTACATCTCGCCCACGCTGGCCAGCTTTGCATCAATCTGCCGTTGCCAGTCGGCGAGTCCCAAGCGCGCGGCGGCCGCCCGGTAGATGCGCGCGTAGTAGGCGTCGCCGACGATTTTGAGCGCATTGCTCGCACGATCGGTCAGCTCGAGAACGTCCACGATCAAATAGCGCAAGGTTGCCGCCTGTTCGGCTTGGCGGCGCCCGCGCAGCGAGCGGGGCGTTTCGCCCGGCTGCATTTTGTAAATCGTATCGAGCTCCCGGTCGAGCAACGCGTCGTACGTGCGAAGCTCCAAGAGCTGCGAGTTCGCAAACTCCAAGATTTCCTCGATCGCGCGAGCGCTTTCGCCGCGGTCGTAGACGATCGCCGTATCCCACTGCACGATGGTAAGGTCGTCATCGTGGTAGGAGAAGCGAGTTCGAAGCGCCTCTGCGGTCTCTTCGCGCGACAGAGCGCGGCGCTCGCCGAGCAGCAGGCTGGCCAACGCGGCGGAATGATCGTCCAAGAGCGTCTCGGCGTCGTGGGTTTCGGGGAGGCGCTCGATTTCGACGATCAGATAATCCTCGACGAGTGGCGCATGGCGATCGTCGAACGCGCCGGCGTACTCGTCGCAGATTCGCAACACCTCGGCTTGCGCGAAGTTCAGGATCCGGTCGTCGCTGCGCGCGCGTTCGGCGAGCTGCGTAAGCTCGTTCCAACCGGCGGCCGCGAAGGTCAATCGCAGCGAAACGACGCCGTAGTCGTAGAACTTGACGCGGATGCCGGCGCGCAACTCGTCGAACTCCGCAGCCGGCAGATTCGCAACCAGCGGCGGGACGGGAAACTGCAGATACGGGGGCGCTTGACGGCGCAGCGGAAGCGCGGCCGGGGCGCGGGTCTTCCCGTCGAAGGCGCCGATCTTCGCCAAATCGATCGTGTCGGCGACGTCGAAGAGATAGTAGGCTCGCACCGCCCCGGAAATCTCGAGCATTGTCGCGCCTTATGACGGCACGCCGTGCGCTCCTCTGGCGCAGGACGACCCTGCAACCCTTCGCGCGAGGTCGCGGTATGATGAAATAGACACATGAATGTAGAGAAGATGACCGAGCGCGTTGGCGACGGGCTCAACGCCGCCTATGCGCGAGCTCTCCACGAACACAACACGCAGACCGCGCCCGAGCACATGCTCGCGGCGCTGCTCGAGCAAGAGCGGGGCATTGCGCCCGACATTCTTGCGGCCGCCGGAGCCGATCCTAAGGCGTTGCAGCGTCAGGTCGACGAAGCGATCGGCCGGCTTCCACGCCTCACCGGCAGCGGAGCCGATAGCGCGCAGGTGACGCTCTCGCCCGAGTTGGCGCGTATTATGACCGTTGCCGAAAACGAAGCGAAAGCGCTGCAAGACGATTACACGTCGGTCGAGCACGTGCTGCTGGCGATGGCAGAATCCTCGAGCGCCGTTGCGCGGATCTTTCGCGACGCGGGTTTGACCAAAGATAAGCTGCTGCAAGCGCTGCGCGACGTGCGCGGCAACCAGCGCGTCACGAGCAAAGATCCCGAAGGGACGTACAAATCCCTCGAGCGTTACGGACGCGATCTCACGCTCGAAGCCGAGCGCGGAAAGCTCGATCCGGTCATCGGTCGCGATGAAGAGATTCGCCGAATCGTTCAGGTGCTCTCGCGGCGTACGAAGAATAATCCGGTGCTCATCGGCGATCCAGGTGTCGGTAAGACGGCGATCGTCGAAGGACTGGCGCAGCGCATCGTGCGCGGCGACGTTCCCGAGGGTTTGAAGAACAAGCGCATCGTGTCGCTCGATATGGGCGCGCTCATCGCCGGTGCGAAGTATCGCGGGGAGTTCGAAGAACGCCTCAAAGCCGTGCTCAAAGACGTGGCCGCAGCCGAGGGGCAGATCGTGCTCTTCGTCGACGAGCTGCACACCGTTGTCGGCGCCGGCAAAGCCGAGGGCGCCATGGACGCCGGCAATTTGCTCAAGCCGATGCTTGCGCGCGGCGAGCTGCACATGATCGGCGCCACGACGCTCGACGAGTACCGAAAATACATCGAGAAGGATGCGGCCCTCGAGCGCCGTTTCGCGCCGATCATCATCGATCAGCCGAGCGTGGAAGATACGATCTCAATTCTGCGCGGGCTCAACGAGAAGTACGAGGCACATCACGGCGTGCGCATCAAAGATGCCGCACTCGTCGCGGCCGCCACCATGAGCAGCCGCTACATCACCGATCGGTTTCTGCCCGATAAGGCGATTGACTTGGTCGACGAAGCCGCGGCCAAGCTGCGGACCGAAATCGACTCGATGCCGCAAGAGCTCGACGAAGTTTCGCGCCGCGTTCTTCAGCTGGAGATCGAGCGCGAAGCCCTGCGCAAAGAGAACGACGACGCAAGCCGCCGGCGACTGGAGCAACTCGAGAAAGAGCTCGCGACCTTGCGCGAAGATCAGGCGCGGCTGCGCGTCCGCTGGGACGCCGAGAAGAACGCCGCCGTCAAACTGCGCACGTTTCGCGATCGAATCGAACAGACCAAGGTGCAGATCGAGCAGGCGGAGCGCCAATACGATCTCAATCGGGTCGCCGAACTGCGCTACGGCACCTTGCCGCAACTGCAAAAAGAGCTGCAGACCGAAGAGGAGCACCTCGCCCGCCAAGACGGCGCGCGGCTTTCGAAGGAAGAGGTTGACGAAGACGACATCGCCGGCGTCATCTCGCGTTGGACGGGCATCCCTGTCACCAAGCTCCTAGAGGGCGAGAAGCAAAAGCTGCTGCACCTCGAGGACGAGCTGCACCGCCGCGTCATCGGTCAGAACGAAGCCGTCGACGCTGTCGCGCAGGCGGTGCTGCGCTCGCGCTCGGGTCTCGCGGATCCGAATCGCCCGATCGGCTCGTTCATCTTTCTCGGCCCCACCGGCGTGGGCAAGACCGAGCTTGCGCGTGCGCTCGCAGAGTATCTTTTCGATGACGAGCGCGCGCTGATTCGCATCGACATGTCGGAGTATCAAGAGCGCCACACCGTCGCGCGGCTGCTCGGCGCGCCGCCGGGATATATTGGATTTGAAGAAGGGGGTCAGCTCACCGAAGCGGTGCGACGCCGGCCGTACTCAGTCATTCTCTTCGATGAGGTCGAAAAAGCGCACCCCGACGTTTTCAATGTTTTCTTGCAGATTCTCGACGATGGCCGGCTTACCGATGGTCAGGGGCACACAGTCGATTTCAAGAACGCGATCGTGATCATGACTTCGAATATCGGCAGCCACCGAATCCTTGATTACAAGGGATCGTTCGACGGCGCCGACTACGCCGTGATGCGCGCAACCGTGCTCGACGAGCTGCGCCAACACTTTCGCCCGGAGTTTCTCAATCGCGTCGATGAGATCATCGTCTTCCATGCGCTCGATGAGGCGGAACTGCTCTCGATCGTGGATTTGCAACTGCAGCGCTTGCGTCAGCGCCTGGCCGAGCGGCGAATCGCGCTCGTGCTCGACGATGCGGCGAAGCGCCATATCGTGAAGGTCGGCTACGATCCGCACTACGGGGCGCGTCCGCTCAAGCGCACGATTCAGAAAGAGCTCGAGACGCCGATCGGCAGAAAAATCTTGGCCGGCGATATCAACGAGGGCGACACGGTGAACGTCGGCTTCGACGAGATCCGCGGGGAGCTGACGTTTACGGTAGCGGAGGCGGCAGCGGCAACGGCGTAACGATGCGGCTATGATTGCCGCATTCACCTTTGCCCAGCTCTTGAGTTATCCGTTCCCCGCGCAGCTCGTACGCGACAGACGCGGAACGGCGATTGCCTACGCGCTGGATACGCAAGGCGTTCGAACGATTTGGTTCGCCCGGGCACCGCAGTGGACGCCGGTACAGCTGTTCTCGTCGAACGGCGACGACGGCCAAGAGCTGACGAATCTCGCCATTTCGAACGACGGCTTGCACGTGGTGTACGTGCGCGGCGGCGATCACGATGCGAACTGGCCCGCGCCGCTGATGCCCGGCCCCGCTTCGATGGCATCCGAACCTCAAATGCAAGTTTGGTCGGTCGCGACCGCCGGCGGCGCGTCGAAACTTCTCGGCAGCGGCGATGCGCCCGCGATCTCACCCGACGGAACGCGCGTGGTCTTCACCAGCGGCGGCGCGGTCATGGTCGCGCCTACCGATGGCAGCGCCGCGGCGAAACGCCTCTTCTTCGATCGAGGCCAAGATTCAGATTTGCGATGGTCGCCCGACGGCTCGTCGCTGGCATTCGTATCGACCCGCACCGATCATAGCTTCATCGCGATCTATCGCAGCGACATAATGCCGATTCAGTATCTCGCGCCGACGACGTCGCAAGACTTCATGCCGCGCTGGTCGCCCGACGGAGCGAAGGTCGCGTTTCTGCGACTGCACGGCGACGGCGGTCCGCCGCAGAATCCGCTCGTCTGGAATCCGCAGCCATGGGAGATCTGGGTCGCCGACGCGCGCAGCGGCACCGGCCGGCGCGTCTGGTCGAGCTCGAACGCGCCGCGCGGATCGCTGCCGCAGAGCGGCGGAGGACCGCTGCTCGAGTGGCTCGCGGGAAATCGGCTTCTCTTCAACAGCGAACAAGACAACTGGCCGCATCTCTACGCGGTCTCGGCGAGCGGCGGCGCGGCGCAGCTGCTGACCTCGGGCGCTTTTATGGTTGAAGACGTCTCGGTTGCCCCGGATTTGCAATCGGTCGTCTATTCGGCCAATACCGGCTCGACCTCGGGCGACGACGATCGCCGCCATCTCTTTCGCGCGCAAGCCGATGGCGGCGCAGTTGCCGATCTCACCAGCGGCGCGAGCAGCGAGTGGCAGCCGGTCGCGCTTGGCGGCGATGGCGTCGCCTTTGCGCGCGCGACCGCGCAGCAGCCGCCGCTGGTGACGATGCTCGACGGTGGTGCGCCACGCGCGCTCGATGCAGCGATGCTGCCGGCCGATTTTCCGTCGTCGCAGCTGCTGACGCCGCACGAGGTTTCCTTCCGCGCTCCCGACGGTTGGCGGATCGAGGGTCAGCTCTTCGAACCCGCATCGCCAGGAAAACATCCAGCCGTGATTTTCGTGCACGGCGGTCCGCCGCGTCAAATGTTATTGACGTGGCATTACATGGACTATTATTCGAACTCGTACGCGGTCAATCAGTATTTGGCGAGCCGCGGCTTCGTGGTGTTGTCGGTGAACTACCGCCTCGGCATCGGATACGGCCATGATTTCAACTTTCCGCCGCGCTGGGGACCGACCGGCGCATCCGAGTATCAAGACGTCGTCGCCGGAGCGCGATTTCTCGCGCGCAACCCCAACGTCGATCCACACCGCATCGGCATCTGGGGCGGCTCCTATGGCGGCTACCTGACCGCGCTAGCGTTAGCGCGCAACTCCGACATTTTCAAAACCGGCGTGGATTTCCACGGCGTCCACGACTGGTCGCTGGATATTGATAATCCAGTCTGGGGATTTACGCAGCTCAAGCGGTACGAACGCTACAACACGAAGGCGCTGATGAAGCTAGCCTGGGAATCGTCGCCCGATTCGGCGATCGCGACGTGGAAGTCGCCGGTGCTGCTCATCCAAGGCGACGACGACCGCAACGTCGAGTTCCATCAAATGGTCGATCTCGTCGAGCGCTTGCGCATCGCTCGCGTTCCCTACGCGCAAATCGTCATCCCCAACGAAATCCACGGTTTCTTACGCTACGAGTCGTGGTTGAGGGCCGACCAGGCGACGGCCGATTATCTGACGCGGCAGCTCAAACCTTAGCGGCTGCCGCCGCGGCGTCGCGCTTTCGCAGCCGCAGCCGGTCGGTTTCGTTGAGCAGTCGTTTGCGAAGCCGGATCGATGCCGGCGTCACTTCGACGAGTTCGTCGTCGTCGATGAACTCGATTGCGGCTTCGAGCGAGAGTTGCTCGGGGGGCGCCAACTTCACGTTCTCGTCGGATCCCGCGGCGCGCATATTGGTGAGCTTCTTTTCGCGCACGACATTGATCGCCACGTCGTGGTTGTCGTTGGCGTGGCCGACGACCATGCCTTCGTAGACGTCAACCCCCGGCCCAACAAAGAAACGTCCGCGTTGTTCCAAACCCATCAGGGCGTAGGCCGTCGTGCGCCCCGTTTCGCTAGCGACCAGTGCACCGACGTTACGGCTGGGAAGCTCGCCCTGCCACGGCTGATGGTCGTAATACGTGTGTGAGAGCACGGCCGTACCGCGCGTCAACGTCAGCAGCTCGCCACGCAAGCCGAAGATCGCCCGCGTCGGCATCGTGTACTCCAGACGCTGAAGGTCGCCGACGGTCAGCATGTTCGACATCGCCGCCTTGCGCCGGCCGAGCGCCTCGATGGCCGCGCCCGCATATTGCTCGGCGACGTCGACCACCACGTATTCCACCGGCTCGTAGCGCGCACCATCGCGCTCGGTGAGAATGACCTGCGGCTTGGAGACGGCGAGCTCGTAGCCTTCGCGGCGCATCGTCTCGATGAGAATCGCGAGATGCAGCTCGCCGCGTCCGCGCACTTCGAACGTGTCGGGCGACGACGTTTCGGCGACACGCAGGGCGACGTTCGATTCCAGCTCGCGCATGAGCCGCTCGCGCACCTGACGCGACGTGAGAAACTTTCCTTCACGTCCCGCGAACGGTGAGTTGTTGACGCTAAAGAACATCGAGACGGTCGGCTCGTCGACGGCAACCGCGCGAATCGGCTCGGGCGCACTCGCCTCGGCAATCGTGTCGCCGATGTTAAGATCGTCGATGCCGGAGACGGCGACGATGTCGCCCGCCGTCGCTTCCTCGACGTCAATGCGCTCTAAGCCGGCGAAGGTCAGTAAGCTCGTGAGGCGCAAGCCCGGCGTGATCTCGCCCTCGCGAGAGATCTTGACGATGGGGTCGTTGCGGCGCGAGCTGCCGCGAAATATTCGTCCGACCCCGACGCGGCCGACGTAACGGTTATGATCGATCGCCGAAATGAGCAGCTGAAAGGGGCCATCTTCTGCCGGCGCTTCGGGAACGCGAGCGACGATGGTTTCGAAAAGCGGTTCCAGCGAATCGCTCGCGACCGGTAGCGAGCGCGTGGCCGTTCCCGCTTTGGCGTTCGTGAAAAGGACCGGAAAATCGGCCTGCTCGTCGTTGGCACCGAGCTCGACGAAGAGATCGAAGGTTTGATTCACGACTTCTTGCGGACGCGCGTCTTTGCGGTCGATCTTGTTGACGACGACGATGGCGCGCAGATCGAGCTCGAGCGCTTTGCGCAACACGAAACGGGTTTGGGGCATCACCCCTTCGGCGGCATCGACGAGCAGCAAGATGCCCTGCACCATTTGCAGCACACGCTCGACCTCGCCGCCAAAATCGGAGTGTCCCGGCGTGTCGACGATGTTGAATTTGACGCTGCCGTGACGCACCGCGGTGTTCTTGGCCAGGATCGTGATGCCACGCTCGCGTTCGAGCGGGTTCGAATCGAGAACGCGGGTTGCAACGTGCTGGCCTTCGCGAAAGACCCCGCTCTGCTTGAGCATGGCATCAACGAGCGTCGTTTTCCCATGATCGACATGGGCGACGATCGCGACGTTTCGTATGTCGGAGCGAGTCTTCACCGCGCCCTGCTTCGCTCTCGAGCGGTCAGCTTCTTCGGCGGCGTACTCGTCGGGACGCGGCGGTGATCGCACGCGCGCCTCGAAGGTGACCGTATGCGCGCTCTCTTCGCCGTCGCTTGTTTGCTCTTGGCCGGCATTGCGCCGCCGCCCTCGCCGATGCCGTCGGTGTCCCCCCAAAGCCCATTGCCTTCACCGGCAGTGAGCGCCAGCCCAATGCCGGCAGCGAGCGCTAGTCCGTCGCCGACGCCGTTTGCAACGCCGACAATTCTGATGTTGCCACCGGACGCGGCGCCGCAAATTCTCTACGTGCAACTGAGCTCGACGACGCCGCGCGCGGGCGACGTGCTGACCGTGACCGTATTGACGTCGTCGAACGTTGCGAGCGTCGAGCTGAGAGTGGGCGGCTACGGCAGCGGCATGACCAAGACCGACGTTGGGCACTTCACCATGACCTCGACGGTGCCGCGTCTGCCTTTTTTCATGAGCCACAATCTCAACTTGCAAGTCATCGCGCGCAATACGGCCGGCACCGCGATCGAGCAAGACGTAGCGCTGCAAGTGCATTAACGTAAGGAGTAACTATGGAACGAGCTTTGCGCGAAGGCGATCGCGTTATCTTGAGTACGGGTGCGGTCGCAACGGTTCGCCGCTCCTATCCCGCCGGTTATTCCGGGCCCGTCGATATTCTGCTCGACGGTGTGGAGGAATCAGACCGATCGGACGCATTGACGTTGCTCGAAGTCGACGTAAGCACCACCGGCGAGGATGGTGGCTCCCGCGATTCTGAGCCGCGCAGCAGCGGTGGCGAGAGTCGAGGGCAGAGCGTGAAAATGGAAGACTAAATTCTGCGCGGGCGATTTCTTAATCACTCGTCGGGAGTGCGTGCATGATCCAGGCGTTGAGATGTTGCGCATCAGGGGGAGTACAGGTTCCCTGCAGATACTTAAACGAGAGTACGGGATGTATTTCGAAGGCATTTGGAGCTTTGCCAACCTGGCCGTGGGGAAAATCGAAAAAACCTACCCCGCTCAGCTCAACCCTTCGGGGGTTCTGTAGGTAACTCGTCGCCAGCGACGTGCGGTATGCGGCCATTGCGGACGCGGTAGTGGTTGCGCTCAAAGTCTTTTGCCGCACTTGCAGCACTGCTAAGGAAGCAGGGCGGGGCATCTGTGGATCCGTCAAGAGGGCGTTTAAGGCGTCCGTGTAGTTCTTAGCGAAGGGCGTCTCGCATACGTCGGCGCAAGCGGCGTCTGGAATTTCTGCTATCAGTGTGTCGTTTGCTTGCGCCAGGTCGGCCAATGCCAGGTGATAATCGGCATCGGTTTCTTGGCGGACGAAAAAGAGGCAACCATCGATCGTAAATTTTTCGAGTTCGTAGGGTGCAACGTGAGCGGTCTCGAGTAGCGAAGTCGGTGGGCTCAGTTCCCCCAGGGCACTCACAAGGGCAGTTTGGGGGCTGAAGTCGATGCTTGAAGTATTGGCCGCCGTGAGGACCTTGACACTCCACCGCTCCACTCCCCCGCACTGCGGACAGTCGGAGCCCGATACCGTGGCACCGAGCACCAGCGGAGCGAACAAAAACAATACAAGCTGAAAAAATTTTGACTTCATTTTCTGCGTTGCCGTTTAAGCCGTTTCTAGATGGTATCCGAGCCAGCCTCGTAAAAGGCGGATTCGTTAACATCTTTAAGCTTCAGCGCGGGGGAACGTATCGCCACTTTGTTGGGTTGCAACAGGTCCTGCGAAGCCGGCGACGCAATTTAGTAGACTGATGCTAACGCTGTTTGAGTAAGTCCGCGCCGTCAGGATCTTTCTTGCTCGTGGGAGCGTACGAATCTGGTGGTTCGCACGGTCTTCAAAATCGCTGAGGTCGTCGCAAGGCGACTGGTAGGTTCGATTCCTACACGCTCCCGCCACCTTGAGAATTTTGTGTATCATCGGCTCTTGCATCGCAGCCGAAGGCACGCGCCTGTACGATTGCCTCGTCTTCGGTCATCGTCGCGCCTAAAGCTAGCAGACGCCCAAGTTCGCCGGCCTCGATGACATCGTGAAGAACGTTAATTAAATCATCATACTGATGCGGCACGCCGTAGTGCTTTGAAATCCCCAAAGCGGTGCGCCGAGAATCGATGAAGCCGAGGAGCCGAGCAATCCCCCCATAAGCCGCAGCACCGCATTGGTCATTTCGTGAGCGGAAGAGCGCTACCGCTGTGAGATGGTGCAGTGCTAGTAGGACCATAACCGAGAGTCCGAGCCCGCTGGCAAGCTCAAGGGCCTCATCTGCATGTGCCTTGGCGTCACCGTACCGAGCTAATCCGATCAGGTACGTAGCCATCTGATTAAGGTTCGCCGCAATGCCATTGCCCCACGAGGTCATGGGGCGAATGCTCGCCAGAAGCTCCGATTGCAGTTGTTGCGCCGCCGCTGCATCGCCAGAAAGAAATTCGTTCTCGGCCAATGCTCCCATTATGGCTGTCCATAAACGATCCGCGCCTAAGACCTTCGCGAGGCGCAATGCTTCCGTAAGGCACTCGCGTGCCGCGCCTAAATTGCCGGCGATGCTCTTTACCCACCCCATTTGCTGAAGAACGGTAGCGGTCAAGCGCAGATCGCCCCTCCCGTGCGCTGATTTTAAGGCCTCTTGTAGCAATGGCTCCGCTTCCATAGGCCTCTCTAGAAGCGCCAAAGCTCCGCCCGCCAAGCTTTGGGCCCAGGCGCTGCCCGCGCTGTCGCCTAGTTCGCAATAGAGTGCGAGTGCCCGTTCGGCCGCGGCAAGTGACTCGGTCCATGCCCCTCGCTGCCTGGCGTGGTCCGCCTCCGCATGTTCGAGGCGTGCTAATAGTCCACGCGGGGTAGTAGCGTCCGCCGACTCGAACGCCACTCGCATCCAACGCCGGGTCTCGACCTGCGGAAAGCACCAACCCACGACGTGCCCTGAGGCAGCCAGACGTTGCCCCAAAGTGATGTCATTCCGTTTCGAAAGCGTCCATTCAAACACTGTTCGCCAGTTCTCTAGTTCGGGCTTCGTCGGCACTAGCCAATCGCTATCGCGCATCGTTCCCCAATGGCGTTCCAAGTGTTCCGCAAACTCCACGTAAAACCGGGCATGACGACCCGCTACTTCCTCCCGCGCGCCACTCGCGACCAACTTGCCCAACGCATATTGCCGCGACGATTCTAAAAGGCGATAGCGGTGCTCGCTGCTGACCGATTCTGCGACCAACAACGACTTCGTAACCAGCGACGAGATAAGGTTGACGATGTCGACGTCGTCTTCTCCCTCTACCCCGCAAACGGCGGCAGCCGCCTCCAGCGTGCAGCCACTAGCGAAGACGGAGAGTGCCTCGAAAAACCGCTGTTCCCGTGGGGTCAGTAGATCGTAGCTCCAGTCGATCAGGGCGGTCATCGTCTGGTGCCGCGGCAATACTCCGGGATTCGCGTGATTGAGCAAGCGAAAGCGCTGATCGAGAAGCTTGGCGATTTGGCGCGCGCCAAGCACGTTCGCGCGTGCGGCCGCAAGTTCGATCGCAAGTGGAATGCCATCGAGGCGCCGGGCGATGTCTGCGACGTCGAACGCGTTGTCGTCACTCAAGGCGAAGGTGGACTGCGATTCACGTGCCCGATCGACGAACAACGCAACGCTGGCGTGCGAAAGCGCCTCGTGCGCGGTTCGGCACGTATCCGGTGCGACCGAAAGCGAGGGCAAGCGATAGACTCGTTCGCCAGCAATCTCGAATGCCTGGCGACTCGCCGCGAGAATGTGTACGCCCGGACACGCCTCAACGATGCTAGCCGCGACGTGGCGAGCCCGATTGATGACGTGCTCGCAGTTGTCCAAGATCAGGAGAAGGCGCCGTGTCCTGAGATATGCGATCGCGGCCTCAAGCGCGGCTGCGGTGCTCGTAGGAAGGCGCACAGCCGACAAAACGGCGGCATCCACCAGCCCTTCGTGTGCCAGCGAGGCAAGCTCGACGAGCCACGCGCCGTCGGAGAAGGCCGCGACCACGTTGTGTGCCAGCTCAATCGCAGCTCGCGTCTTCCCGACTCCGCCCGCTCCGACGATTGTGACAAGGCGGTGCTTAGAAAGCAACGCACCGATCTCATCGATCTCTTGCTGTCGCCCAATGAACGATGTAAGTTGCTGAGGGAGGTTATGATTACGGGAAACTCGGGTGTTTGGTCGGACTATGCGTAGCAGCGGTGCGCTCATTGCACCGGTGCGGTCGCGTCGGCGAGGCGGGTGTGCGGCGCCGACTGCGCTTGTCAGAAGCTGCTGGCGTTCCGGCGACAGCTGAAGGGCACACCCAAGCAAAACTAACGTTTCCCGCTGGGGCCGGGTTCGGGCCCCTCGTTCTAGGGCGCCTATCGCTTCCACGCTGAGATTGGCCCGTTCCGCTAGCTCGTGCTGCGTCATGCCCGCGCTAAGGCGAAACTGCTTCAGCAGCGTCCCAAAGTCAGGTCGACCCGCGGCCTCCATGCCCAGCTCCATTCGGCGGTGGGCCTCGTTCGCATTTGTGCGGATAACTTGTACACTTGTGCCTGTACCTCTTCATCCTGTAAGCGGACAATAACAAGCGGCTCACGGCTACGCCATCGGTTCCAAACTTGTGAGGATTTAAACATGCGCATTTCCATCAGTCTGCGTCGCGCGCTCAAGACATCCATCGCCTTGACGCTCCTAGCCGGATGCTCCGGCGGCAGTCCGCTAGTGGCGCCAACGGTTCCCCAAATTCCTAATAGTATGCTGTCTCGCCAACAGTTGGTCGCTTCTGAGCGCCCGATACGAACTGCCAACTTTTTCCGCCACGATGCCAAAGGAAAGCCGCTGATATTCGTGTCGGACGAGTCTGGGAATGTCGTTGACATCTACCTGCAATCGGGCAAGAACAAGATGGTCGGACAAATCACAGGCTTGAGCTACCCGCAAGGGATTGCGACTGACACTCAAGATAACCTGTACATCGCGAACTCCGACGCCTCAAACGTCCTCGTCTACGCACCTCCTTATACGGGAAGTCCGAAGCTGATCTTAAACGATACGGGATACTACCCTCAAGGCGTCGCAATTTCGAAAAAGGGTCTCGTTGCGGTCGTGAACAGTAGTTGCACGGCATCAAGCTGCTCGTTGAACTCCGGCAGCATCGCCTTCTACCCGGCCAACTCGACACAGGCATGCCTAACGCTCGTCGCTTCCAGTTTATTGTTGCCGCAAAGCGGCGCGTTCGACGATAAAGGGAATCTATACATTGCCAGCCTTAGCCAAAATCCGATAGCTGAAGTCAAAGGCGGCTGCAATGCAAAGAAAATTGTAATGCTCACAACTGCAAATACTCTCAAAGCCGTTTATAGTATCCAGATCGACAAAGCAGATCAGATAGCCGTGCTCGATGCAGGGGCTGATACCGTTTACGCCTATAGCCCCCCGCACAAGGGCGCTCTTGGCAGCCCCGTCTCGACGACACCTTTGACGACGTCGGGTTCTTTCCCGAATTCTTTTGCTTTCTTGGCTTCGGGAAGCGATTTTTACGCGACGCAACTTCCGGGAAGCAACGGCTTTGCAGATGAATACGACTTTCCGGCAGGCGGGACGCCGGAAAACAGCATTACCGTAGGTGGTGGCCCCATAGGTGTAGCCGTAACTCCGCCACTTATCCCCTAAAGCGCAGCTTGTCGGCATCATTGACTCGACCTCGCCAAATTAACCAATTGAGCTTCAACGAAGCCTAAACCGAAATAGCGCGCACGTAAAAGCCAAACGGCGCTTCAACGTTTCATCGCCGGGCCGAAGCAGCGCGCTCGAGACAAGATGTCGGAGCGATTGAGCAAGGATATGCTAATCTTAGCCAGTGAGCCATTTCCACTGCCTCGTTTGGATGCGCGCGCGCTTCATCGTATCGACTAATGTAACGAGGTACTCGGCCATGTCGGAGAGCGTAAAGGCAGCTCTTGGCTGATTTTCCGCCCGGCAGCTCGCGACTACTTCGGCCGTTATTTGCAGCGCCGCGTCGGCGTCACCTGAGTGGTACGCGTTTCCTCTAAAGCCAAGTTCACTGATGTAACCAAAGAGTCAGCACCGATTGCCTTTGCGAGCGTTAGCAGCGCTTCGGCAGCATATAGCGGTCACGCCCTCCGCTGGAGTGCCTCAACGCAATTCCGTGCACATCTCCTTGCCTAAGGGGTTTCAAGATGGCAACGTGGCCCGCTGTTGGTTTGCATTCGAAAATCACTTCTTCACTTAAGGACCTTAGCCGCAGCGCCGGGAAGCAACGATAATGATGATACGCGCTTGTGCCGCTTTTCTGATGACCGTCGCGATTTGTTCCCAATCGAGCGCGACTGAGCCGAGTAGCACGCCGTATCGAAGCCCACTGGTGCCGCGCTGGATTGCCTTCGCGCGCAACAATCCGGTGTTGTCTTGCATTCAGGTCCATGTAGCGCCCTGGAATCCGCCGGAAGGAAAGGCCGTTACGCCGTTCACGGTGCCATTCGCCCAGCTTGCACCGCTCGAGCTAACGCGCCCTACCCATGACTTGGGGACTGTACTCACGAGCGACCAGCACGGATACTTGGTCTTTAGCGCCGAAATCGAGGCTCCCGGAATCGTGGGATTCGACGGGAATGGTCCGGAGAGCCAAGATTTTGGCTTTGTGGTTTCGGCTCAGGCGAAGACGCTCGGCCTCGAGGCCGGCAAGATGATACCATATGCGCGCGTGATCGATGGGCTCAGTGAGGCCTCCTTTCCTCGTGCACCGCGCACGCACCAATGCGGCCTAACCATGTTTGAACTCCTGGCCGACCCAAAGAACGGTGACCCGGCACACCGCCTGCTCGTTATTTTCCGCGACGGTAAGCTTGTTGCGGCGGTGCAGAACGATGACGGAACCCATTGAAACCCATTGACTGCGCGAATCGGTCACTGCGATGAAACCCGCCACTTGGCGTATCATCCTTTTGGCGCTTTGTTCCCTGGCCGATCGACTAAGGAAGATTTAGCCCGCAGTGCGAGCCGGGATCGGCCGATGTGTAAAGGACAACACCGGTAGGTTCGTAACTTCCTGGGCATGATACGACGGTTCGCGCTAGTAGCGTGAAGCCGTTCGCTTCGGACGCACGCGGCGAGCTGATCGGCCGCGGCAAAGAAGCGGCCATTCTCAACGGCCATCGCCACGAAGCGGCGGATGGCCACGGGCGGGTCGTGTTAGTCGCCGGAGAAGCCGGCGTGGGCAAATCGCGACTGCTCCGCCATTTCGAGATGGCGATTGCCGGTACGCGATCTTTTTGTGCGCTCGCCCGTTGTGTCGAATTCGTTCAAACGCCGCTCTCGCCGCTACGCGACCTTCTGATGCAGCTCGATGTCCGCGGCTCGGCGCACGAGAGCGCCGCGGCGGCAGAACTTATCGAGCGCCTTACATTCGAGCGGTACGTCGAACCGGAAAAGGAACCGCTTCCGGTCGGCGCGCTCTTCGATTCGATCGATAGCGCCTTCTCACGCTGCGCGCTGCGGCGCACGACGATCCTGCTCATCGAGGACCTGCACTGGGCAGATCGTTCGACGATCGCGTTTCTCACATATCTCGCGGATCGGATTCGGCGACGTCGATTGCTCGTCGTTGCAACGTATCGCGCGGAGGAGTTGGTCGCGAGTCATCCGCGGCTTGCCGATGTTGCGAAGCTGCTCGGTAAGGAATGCGTCGCACCGCTCGACATGATGCCGCTCGACGAACGTTCGAGCCGCACGCTGGCCGAGGCAATCATGCCACACAAGGGCGCACTCGATTCGTCAACGCTTGCCGACATCGTGCGGCGTAGTCAGGGCAACCCGTTCTTCATCGAAGAGCTCGTCAAGGCCGGACTTGCCCGCGACGCTGCCGGGGGCATCAAGAGACTTCCGCTATCCGTGCGTGGCGCGGTACTCGCGCGCGCCGCAATGCTTGCCGACAGAGAGCGTGAGATTCTTTCGATGGCGGCAGTTCTTGGCGAGCGTTTCTCGATCGAACGTCTGGTGTCGTTGCTGGGCGGTGATCGCGACGAGGTACTGAAGGCGCTCGAGCGCGCGCGCTCGTTACAGCTGGTCTACGATTCACCGGAGGCGCAGGGTACGATCGCGTTTCGTCATGCGTTGACGCAAGAGGTGCTCTATGACGAGCTCCTTGCTGAACGCCTGCGCCCGCTGCACGAGACGATCGCGCGCGAACTCGAGCTGAGTTCCGATCCAAGCGCTGTCAGCGTAGAACTTGCCCACCATTGGCGGCGTGCGGGGAATCGTGCGCTCTCGGCGAGGTATGCGGAGATTGCCGGCGATCGTGCGTTCGCAATCGGCGCGATGGCCGATGCGATCCTCTACTACGAACGCGCTTTGGCCGACGGCGATAGCGAAGCGTTGGCGGCCGGCCTCCTGCATAAGCTCGGCCTCGCGCTCGGATCGCTCAACGAGCTCGACGCCGGCATCGAACGCTTGCGCCAGGCCGGCGATCGCTATTGGCGGCTCGGCGAACTCGAAGCCTTCGCGGAGAATGCGTCTGCACTCGGCGCGCAGCTATATAACTCCGGCGATCCGGCTGCGGGCATGGCAGTGTTCCGTGAGGCCATTGAGGCACTCGAGCCAAAGCTGCCCGCTGCAAAGCTCGACCTTCTGCGCGCTCGGCTCGCGTTCAACTGCGTGGCAGCGCTCGATTTCGATTCGGCGCGCGCATTTCTGAGCGGCGTCCACGAGCCGATCGCCGAGGCGCGCACCGCGACGCACTTCTACCAGACGCGATTCAAAGTCGCGGCGATGTACGGTGATATCGAATCGTGGCGTCGGGATACCGAACGGGCATTGGAGGCGGCCCGCCGACTCGATGACGGGGGGTCGCGCTTGCGCCACACGCACTGCCAGATCGCGCTCGATGCGGTCGGTTTTGGTGAGACGAACCTCGCGCGCCGGCATTTTGAAGCCGTGTTGCATGGCGAGCCCGGGCACGGCGAGCCGAAGCAAAGCCTTGCATCGGCGGCATCGGCGATCGAGCACATCTTGCGAGGCGATTTCGACACCGCAACGCGCCTACTAGACGAAGCCGCGCGCGCGTCTACGCAGAGCTTCGCGATCCACATTCACGTCAAGGGCGCGCGGTTGGTGTTAGGAATCTGCTCCGGCGACGTTACGCTTCTTCGCCGCGACGACGTCGAGCCGTTCTTGCATTATGGAGCGACGCACGGAATGAACCTCGCACTCGGCTTGCTCGGCGGACCGTATGCGTGGGCGCTCGGCGTGCGTGGCGAATTGGAAGACGCGGCCGCATGGATCGCGCGTCTGGCTGCGGTTCTGCCTTGCTCGCATCGTTTTGTGTTTGCCTATCTGGCGTCGGCGCAGTTCGGCGCGAATGAAGACGTGCTTCTGATGCGCAGAAAGCTTGCCGACGCTGCCGCGCGCCCGCAGGATCGCGTGAACAAGGCCGGGCTCGCACTCTTCGATGCATTTGCAGCTCAGCGCGGCATCGTTAGCGCCGATCAGGCAAAACGCGCGTTGGAGGCCGCGTCCGCGTTTGAGGCGATCGGCTGGCCGTGGCTCGCCGCGCTAGGTTACGAGCTTGGCGGCGAGGCCGCCCGCGCTCGTGACGTCTATCGCGCGATCGGAGCGCTTCGCGATTTGCGCCGCGTCGAGATGAGGAGACCCGACGCCACCGCCGCCATACTCTCACCGCGCGAGCGGGAGGTCGCCGATTTGGCGGCGTCGGGCCATTCGAACGACGAGATCGCGCGGATGCTGCACATCAGTCTGCGAACCGTCGAAAAGCACGTCTCTTCTGCGTTGCGCAAACTCAACTTACGATCGCGCGTGCAACTTGGAGTGCTGCTCGCGCGACCATAAGTTGCACCTTGGTGGTTAGGGGGCTAGCGCCCAGACCGTTCCCAGACCGTGACTTCCACCGTTGCCGACGCTCGTTCCGTAGAGGGTGTTGCCGACCTCGATGGGGTCGCTCCACGGAGTCTCCGGGCACCCTTGTGCGGTGCCTCGACAAAAGACACCGACGGTCGTCAGGGTACCGGACGGCGTCATCGTAAAGACGATGCCACTGCCCTCCGGCCAAGAGCCTGTCGTCGTGCCATATATCGTGCCGCCGATGTTGGTGAGTGGCGCCATCGGGTGTACGCCGACATAGGGTGCCTTGGTTGTGATATAAAATGAATCCAGCACTTTCTCTTTACCGGCCTTGGTAATCGAGAACGTCGTGCCTTGTCCATTTGCTCCGCCGCAATACGTCGTTCCGTAGAACGTGCCTTTGTAATAGAGCAACCCGCCAGTTGGCTCAGTGCCGTCGGTCGCCGCCGAACAAGTACCCGCGAAGCTGTGCAGCACTGTTTCGGTGCCGGATTCTGTCACTTTGAAGACGGTGCCACCACCATTCGCGCCGCCTGAGTACGTGGTACCGTAAAAGGCGTTCCCGACGTGGACGAGTGCCGACTTCGGAACTGCGCCGTCGGGACCGCTGCCGGGGCCGCCCTTGAAACTGTAGATAACGCTTTCCTGACCGGCGCTCTTGCCCTTAAGCTGGATCTTGAAGACAGTGCCGTAACCGACGGTGCCGCCGTCCTCGGTAGTGCCGTAGAGCGCGCCCTTATACTCAATCAAGCTCGACGCCGGGAACGCGCCATCCGGGCTCTCCTTGAATGCGTAGACGACCTTGAAGCTTCCGGAGGGAGTGATCGAGAAGACATTCCCATAGGTGTCGACACTGTTCGCCCCCGCTGAGGCCGTGCCGTAGAGCGTGCCCTTCACATCGAGCAGCGACCCTTGCGGCTTTGCGCCATCGGTGGCGGCGAAACTATGGAGGATCTGCTCGCTGCCGCCGGTCGTCACCGAAAAAACTGTCCCGAGATTGTTCGTGCCGCCTTGATAGGTGGTTCCGTACAAGGTGTTGCCGTTGTTGATCACACCGGCATCCGGGGTCCCGCCGTCGGGCTGGCCCTCGAAGACGTAGATGCTCTGGGGGCTGTTGCCGCTCGAGGTCAGCGGCTTGGCCTGATGCAACGGTGCGCCCCCGCTCCGTAGACTTGGCAGCGCCGAGAAGCCGGCGCCGTCGGGATTTGGTGCCATCCCTGCCCCCGCGCAGCCGGCGAGGCCGGCGAAGCCGACGAAGCCGAGAAGTGCTGTCCTGTTCCAGGTGTTCATTGATGATTTGCTCCTTTCTTAACGATCAGGATGCACTCATCAACGCAACCGGCATATGCGTGGAAACACCACTTTATAGCCCGAACCCAACGCCGAAAACAGGGTTCAGAAAGCGCCCGCGCTCTGCGCGCATCGAACGTCGGGTCCTGAAAAACTCAGCGACGGCGCGAATCGCTGCGATGGCGCACACGTCAGGATCACCGCGCGCCAGGCGGTGGTACTCATGTTCGGCTCTGAAGCATGCAGGCCGGGTCCCCTCAACAAGTCGTTTTGGCATCGAACCCGAAGGGTTCGGCAATGTCGTATATCGGACGCGTCGCTTCAATCGCGTTGCTCGCTGCGGGGATGCTCGCCACGGTCGTCGCGCTGACGCGCGCGCAGACCACGTCGGTCACGTGGCTCGATCAAGGCTGGAGCGCGGCGACGCGCCATCGGTACTACTACGAGTCGCAGGGAACGCGATTTATACCTGCAGCGATTCTCGAAGCGCTGCGCTCGCCGTCGGGCGACCGATTCATGGCGCCCCCGAATATGCGACGCCTCGGTTTCATCGTCGACGAGAATCGCATGGATGCGGCGAATCCCTACGGTTGGCCCGTCGGCTTCACGATCGATCGTGATGCCGCGACGGGCGTGGCTATGGCCGGCTTCACCTGCGCGGCTTGCCATACGGCGCAGATTCAGTACCGCGGGGTGAGCTACCGCATCGACGGCGGCCAAGCCGGCGCCGACATCAACGAGTTTCGTACCGAAATGCGCCAGGCGCTCCTGACGACCGCGAAAGATCCTGTCCGCCATGCGGCTTTCGTTCAAGAAACCGTCAAGCTCGGCTTGACGGCCGCCCAACTCGCTTCCGCGTTGGCCGAACTCGAGCCCAGCGCGTCTACCGATCGCATGACGCCCGAGTTTGCGCTGCGCTCGACGCCGACCGGACCAGGACGCCTCGATGCGCTCAACGCCATCGGGTCGACCGTCTTCGCGCTCGATCTCGGCGTCCCGCACAATGCGAAGGCAGGGAGCGCGCCGGTAGATTTTCCGTACCTGTGGGACATCACGCGTCTCGATTGGGTGCAGTACAACGCGTCGTTGCGCCAACCGATGGATCGCAACGTGGGTGAGGCGCTCGGCGTCGGCGTGCAGACCAACTTCATCGACGCGCGCGGCAATCTCAATCCCGAACCGCTGCGCTGGAAAAGTTCGACGCGCATCGAGAGCCTTTACTGGATGGAGAATGCGCTGAGCACGCTGCGGCCGCCGGTTTGGAGCGCGGCCTTCGGGCCGATCGATCGTGCCAAAGCCGAGCGCGGGCGCGTGCTCTTTGCGGCGAATTGCGCGATGTGTCACGGCGTTCAGGTGATCGAGGGTACGAAGCCGGTCGAATGGCACGTGCCGGTGCTTGCGCTCGACCGCATCGGTACCGATCCGAATCAAGCCACCGATTATGCCCGGAATACGTACGACGCGACGAAGCTTGGTCTGGGGGCGTCGGTGCGCGCGAACGTTGGCCTAAGTTACGTCGTGACCCACGTGAAGGAGCAGGCCTATAAGGATGCCGGCATTCCAAAATCGCAATGGCCGCTGTACGATGGCCTTGGCCGCGAGGGGAATGCGTTTCCCGCGCCGTGCGGCTACAAGGCGCGTCCACTCGTCGGCGTATGGGCAACCGCGCCGTTTCTCCACAACGGCTCGGTGCCGACCGTCTACGATCTGCTGAGCGAAACCCGACCGTCGCGTTTCTGGTTCGGCTCGCGCGAACTCGACCCGCAGAAGCTCGGCTTCATGCAGAGTTCAGGTCCCGGCGATAGGCTCTTTGACGCATCGCTGACCGGCAATAGCAATGCCGGGCACTGGTTCACCAACGATCGCACGCGTCGCGGCCGTATCGGACGCGCGCTCTCCGATGATGAGAAATACGCAATCATTGAGTATCTCAAATCGGCGACGTATGCCGATTACCCAACGCGGAGCGTTGGCCGGCCCGGACCGCTGCCGTGCGAAAAAGATCCGAACTGGGCGATGCGCTAACTTAGTTCACCCGCGGCTGTATTGGTGCGATGCCTTCCGCTCGCTGTAATGCGACCGCGCTGCGATAACGTCCATAAAAAACGTAGAAGATGAGGCCGGCGACGAGCCAGATCAAGAATGCAAGCCAGACCAGCGGAAAAAATCCCCATACTAACGGATTGCCGACCTTTAAGAAATAGATCAAGAACAGGGCCGAAATCGCAGTTAGCACGGGAATGACGTAGGTGCCAAACGGCACCGCGAAAGTTCCGCGCAGCTCAGGATGGCGTTTGCGCAGCACCGGCACAGCAACGGCAACCAGAACGAAGGCCATCAAGGTACCCATGTTGGTCGCGGAGCCCAGGATGCCGATCGGAAAGAACGCGCCGGCAATGGCGATGAGAATCCCGAAGAAGATCTGCGAAAAGAAGGGTGTGCGCCACCGTGGGTGCAGCCGAACAAAACTCGAGGGAATCAACCCGTCGCGCGACATCGCATAGAAGACTCGCGTCTGCCCGAACATCTGGACGAGCATGACCGTCGTGAGCCCGGCGATTGCCCCGAAGGAAACGATGATGCCTGCCCACGCCATGCCGACATAGTTCATCGCAAAGGCCACGGGAAATGCGACGTTAAGCTTATAGAACGGCACGATTCCATCGAGAATCGCCGCAACGATGATGTACAGTGCCGTGCAGATCGTGAGGCTGACCATGATGGCGAACGGCAAATCTTTGCTCGGATTGCGTGCTTCCTCCGCGGCGGTAGAAATGGCGTCGAAGCCGATGTAGGCGAAGAACATAAACGCCGCTCCGCCGATGACTCCAGCCCAGCCGAAGGGGAAATAGCCGCCGCCCGCCGTTTGCGGGCCCGCGGGAAGGTGAAAGTTCGCATAGTTGACGTGGCTCGCGCCGATCGCGATGAAAAAGAGAACGATGGCAATCTTGATCGTGACGATGACGGCGTTAACGGTTCCCGACTCTTTGGTGCCGCGCACGAGGAGCGCCGTAATCAAAAGAATGATGGCTGCCGCCGGAACGTTGGCGATGCCGGGAGTCATGTCCCAATGGCTGTGCTGCCATGCTTGAGGAATGTCAATATTGAAGAGCGCGTGAAGGATGAACGTGAAATATCCCGACCAGCCGACGCTGACCGTTGCGGCGCCGAGCGCGTATTCGAAGACCAATCCCCAGCCGACGATCCACGCCAATAGCTCGCCGACGGTCGCATACGTATACGTGTACGCGCTGCCGGCGATGGGAATCTTGCTCGAAACTTCCGCATAGCAAAACGCGGCGAGGATACTTACGAAGCCGGCAATCACAAACGAAACGGTCAGCGCAGGCCCGGCGCGAGTGGCCGACGCAACGCCGGTTAGCACGAAGATGCCGGTGCCGATGATGCAACCGATCCCCATCGCGGTGAGCGACCATCGCCCAAGCGAACGCTTCAGCCCATGCTTCGCGTCGGCCCCTTCGACGAGGATGGTTGCGAGCGGTTTAACGTTTCGGAAGAGCGAAAATCGGCTCTCCGGGAATTGTTTCCTAGACGATGTCGTCGGCCGTGCCGCGATGAACGTCTTCTTGGTCCTCGCGGTTGGGATTCGCGCTGTCATCGCCATAGCGGTCGCGATCGGCAACGATGGCATCAGCCGGCTCGAGCGGCAAATCGCGACGTGGTGCTATATCGGGAGCGATGCTTTCTTCGTCTTCGGGTAGCGGCCGATCGCCGAGGCTTGATGAAATTCCGTGCATTTGTCGGTACTATACCCACGAACGTACGGGCCCCGGCCGGCAGGGAAGCGTTTCTTTCGAAAGGAAAGCTGCCTCCTGCTTACTTCGTAAACTCCAGGAGAAAGAACCGCATGAAAGCTATCCGCCTGATTGCCGTTGCCGTTATCGGTATTTCCGCGGCACTGGCATCGATGGGACCGGCCCGCGCCGCCGCGCCGATTCTTATCAAGAGCTGCACCATCGCCAAGCCCAAGCCGATGAGCCACATGGCCGGCGGCACGAACATCGTTTACGTGGTCCTCGGACGCCGCACGGCCGCGAGCATTACCTTTGCCGTCGGCTATCGCAATGCATCGAGCCACTATCTTCGTCGCGTTACCGACGTGGGAACGTTCTCGCCCGGAGCGACCATCAGTCACAAACTGACGCTCTATAACGACGTCACCTATGCCGGAGCGCAGACCACAATGTGCGCCCCGGTCGAAGTGAAGTGGGCCGGCGGAACGATGTGGATGGCTCCGTCGAGCCACTAACCGCAAAAGCAGCACAACCAAGGACCGATCGAACGATCGGTCCTTTGCTTTTCCAGGAGGGCCTCCCGACCCGTCGAACTCGCCGGGCGTGCGCGTCGGTTTTCGAACGCTGATTTCACTCGTTGTTTGTGCGGCGACCGCCGGTGCGGCGCTCGCGCATTGCGCGATTGACGTCGTTGGCGATTACGCGCTCCCGCGCGACAGCTACGATCATCTTCGTCACGGGTCACGCGAAGCGTTGGCGGCGCTCGCCTTCATAGCGGCGGCCTTTTTGGCCGCGCGGGGCTTGCGAATCTGCTGCGAAATCGCGGCGGCGAATCGAACTCGCCTGATGCGGCCGGTTCTGCGGTTGCGCGAAACCGTCGGCACGATCGCCGCGGCAATGCTCACCAGTTCGGCCATCGTTCCGGCGATGGAGTTCTTCGACGGTCGCCTGGATGGTGAGCCCGTACGGCGACTCGGCGACGCTTTCGGTGGTTCGATCGTTCTTGGGCTGGCGATCACGCTGATCTGTGCCGCGCTCGTAGCACTCGCCGTCTGCGTCGTAGCCCGATGGCTCATTTCCTATCGCGACTCGATCGTAACGATCGTCGAGACGTTGCTGCGTCCTTTGCGCAGTGCGGTTTGCGCGAGCCGCTACCACGATCTTCGGCAGACCTTTACTCTGCGCAGTCGTTGCACGCCCAACGCGCTGCGCCTCGCCAAACGCGGACCTCCTGTTTACAGCTTCGGTTAGCTTCTCGTAACCCTAGCTCGTCTTCAGGAGGCTCTCCATGGTCTATCGTATCGCATGCGTGCGCGCGTGCGTATCGTTCGCGCTCCTACTCGCGTTCTCGATCCCGCCGACGGTAATTGCGACCGCGCAGAACACCGCCCCCGACGTCACCGGCAGCGTCACGGCCAACGATGGCACGCCGATCGCCGGAGCTTCGGTGGTGCTTTCCTCCGGCGGCGCGTCGAAAAGCGCGCGCACTGACGCTCGCGGACGCTTCATCATTCAGTCGGTTCGCGCCGGTACCTACGCGCTGCACGCCGCAGCCCCAGGCTATCAAGCGATCTCCCAGCGCACGGTGACCGTCGATCAGAACAATTCGATTTTGACGATCAGCCTCTCGCCGGCGACGACGAACTCGCTGACGGTCATCGGCCAAGTGCGCGCGTCGGCCGGTGAAACCGTTTCGACCGCATCGGCGCCGAGCACGACACTGAGCGCGCAGAGCGCCGCGGCGGCCGGAACCACGAGTGTCGCTTCGATGGTTTGGCCACAGCTTTCGGTAACGCCGGTTCTCCCGCTGGGAGGTGGCAGTAATGCGACGGTGGCCTTTGCCGTGCGCGGCCCCGACCCCACCGAGACGTTGGTCGACATCGATGGTCATCAGATGAACAACGGAAACACCGGTGACTTCGATTTGTCACTGCTCGACCCGGCCGCGTTGCAAGAAGTGCAGGTGCTTTACGGCATCGCTCCGTCGTCGCTCATCGGTCCGAACACGATCGGCGGCGGCATTAACATCTTGACACTGCAGCCGACGATCGCGCCCCAATCGTTGCTGCGCATCTTCGGGGGTTCGTATGGAACGTACGGCGAGACCATTCAAACAACGGGCACCGACGATCGAATCGGCTATGCGTTCTCGCTTCACGCCACCAGCTCGGCCGGATCGGTGAACCAGACGATCCTCGCACCGCCGCCAGGCGTTGCTCCGCCGGCCAACGACGAGACGCCGCAAAACGTCGGCAGCGGTTCGTACGGTTCGTCGATTCTCGGCAAGTTGCGTTATCAGCTCGGCGGTCCGGATGGATACGGTTACGTCCAGCTCGATTTTCGCAATCAGGCCGTGAGCAAAGACGAATCCTCGTTGCTGACCAACTACACTCCGCCCGGTTTCGCCGGCGGTGGCGGAGACGACGCGGTGCATCTGGGAGGCGCGCTCTCGCCGCTCGATCAGAATCCGAGCGGCGGTTATCAAAGTTTCGCAGGCACGCTGCTGGGCTCGCATCAGTCCAACCTCGGGCTCGACACGCAGTTGCCGTTGGGCGGCGAACTGGTCAACGGCGCGCCCGCGACGCTCTTTCAATTCAGTCACTTGACGACCGTCGCATCGCAGTCGGTCTCCGGCGCGGGGGCCGAAACGCAGCCATATCTCTACAATCAACGCGACCTGCTCGGCGACGATTGGCTCGAACTCGACCATCACTTTACGAGCGGAATGCTGTCGTTCAAGTACGACGTCGAGACCGAGAACCTCACGACAAACTACGTTCAGAGTCAGGTCACAGCGCAGGCTCGGCGAATCGGCAATCCGTTTGGTGCGAACAACACTCCAATGCCTGCCGATCAGATTTCGAACGGCGTTTTCAATCCTGACGGGATCCCCCCGGTACAGACCTTTCCGCTGGCGCAAACGGAGCGTTCGGCCGTGCTTCGCTACAACGGCGATCCGACGAGTCACATTCACTATTCGTTGGCTGCCTACGATAGCGATTTCAGCACCTTCGGGCACAGTTTCGATCCGCGTGCCGGCTTCGTCTGGACGCCGACCGGTAATACGGCCGTGCGTGCTTCAGTCGGTACGACATTTCAAACGCCCCAGCTCTCGGAGCTGGTCGTACCTCCGCCTGCGGATCGCGTTCCGGTCGGCGGTGTGATCTACATCGGAAACCCGAACTTGCGGCCCGATCACGCGACCGACTACGACCTGGGGATGGAACAAATACTCAACTTCTCCCGGCATCCGTTTCATTTGTCAATGGATTTCTATCAAACGAATCTGCGCGCACCGTCGAGCGAGACCAATCCGATAGCGATCCCGGGCTGTCAGACGAAGCGCAAGCCGGTGCCGTGCCCGATCGCGATGCCGGTGAACGCGGGCAACGGCGTCTATCGCGGGTTCGATATCCACGGCGATCAGCAAATAGTCCGCGACCTGCATTTACGTGCCGGTTGGGATGTCGACAGCTCCTTCCTCACGGAAATTCCAGTGTTGGTTCAAGATGGGACGCTCGCCGCCGGCCAGCAATCGCTCGGGCAGCCGTTGCACAAGGCCTACCTCGCGCTCGAACAAGAACCGCCGCTGGGGCTGCGTTACGGTGCCGAACTCGATTACGAGGGTTGGTATAACGAGCTGAACCGCTCGCCCTACGCTACGCTCGACGCGCACGTCGCGTATCGCCGCGCCGGCTACGAGTACGGGCTCTACGGAACGAATCTCACCAATGTGTACGCCACTCCGTTCACGATCGTCGGAGGCGGCCTCGTTTACGGTGGCATCCCCGGCGCGCCGGTGATTCCAACCGACGCCTACGTCCTTCAGGGCGCGCAAGTGCTCTTCGTCGTGACGCGAACGATCTAATGAGTTCTCAGGCGCCGACTAAAAGAGGAGGGTTTGAAAATCGCCGACGTGTTCGAAGCCGACTCGGCGATAGAGCGCGATTGCGGCGTCGTTGAAGTCATTCACGTAGAGCGAAACCGTCGGCGACACTTCGAGCAGCCGATCGCAGATCGCTGCGAGCGACGCCGTCGCGAAACCTTGGCCGCGCAGAGGCGGCGGCGTCCAAATTCCTTGAAGCTGGATCGTCCGATCGCACCACGGACCGATGTTGCAGAAAAAGCAGAGGCGCCCCCCGGCTTCGCCGACCCACCAGAGCTGCCGTTCGATCATCTCTCGGACACCGTCAGCGTACTCGCGCGATCCGCGTCGCGGATCGTACCCGAGTTCTTGGCGGACCATTTCGGCGGAACTATCGGCGACGGCGTTCCATTCCGAAGGCCGCGCGTTGCGCACGGCGACGCGCGGCTCGTAAGCCCGTAACCGTTGACGATCGACCATGAGGACGAGCTGGCGATCGCGCACCAGGCGCGGAGCATCGTGCCACGCGCGCATCTCCTCCCACAAGGCGCGAACCGTGTCGCGCATCCCGACGATCATGCGCTCACCGCGCCGCTGTTTGACGTATTCGGCGAATGCCGGAATGGCCGGAGGCTCGCAAGCCACGACAATCTGCCGGCCGTAGTAGCCGACGCCCACAACGTCGCCGCGGTTCAATGCAACCGTGATATTTTTTCGCGACGGACGTCCGGGGTCGTGCTGCAGCACGTGTGTCAAGAAAACGTTGAGATACGGTGAGCGGGAGAGATAGCGAAGCGCCGGCGCTTGCGTCGCGCGCGAAACCGGCTCGATCACTGAGTGTCGAATGGAACGTCGATCAACGGTTTAGCGGTCGGCTCGCGGCTGCCCCCTTCGGGTTCGACCGTAACCGAGACGTCGGAAGTGGTGCGCGCGTCGGCCGTCAACACGATGAGCGCAACGCCGCGCGCGTCGGGAATGAAGGTCGGCGACGCCGCCGGCCGTGACGCTCCCTTCGCGAGCGTCCATGCTTGATAGACTTTTCCGCGCGGCGGCTCCGAGAGTGCGTGCAAGGCGAGATAAATGCGGTCTCCATGCGTGATGACTTCGCCATCGCCGATCTGATAGTGCCTCGCACGGCTATCGAGCATGTCGAAGAGCACCGTACGCTCGCTCACGAGCGTACGCGCCAGCGCCGTCGATCGCTCCGACAATGTTGCGTTTTCACGCTGCACTTGCTTGATTTGCCCCATGAGCGAGATGTTGGCAATCGATGAGATAATCGCAATGACGAAGCAAGCCGCTGCGACCATATATGCGGGCCACGCCGTTGCGCGCTTCATATTTCTATCTTCCCACGCCGGTCTGCATGCCCTTTGAAGCTTCGAGGCCTCCGGCCGGCGTCTGTCGTAGCACACCCGCATGGAGCCGTTAGAACGATTGCAGGCAAAGATCGCGAATTTTCCCGGTTACGACGGCGATTTCGAACGGCGCCGCTCCGACGAGTACGTCCGTTCGTATCTCGGCGAGGCGTTGGCGGAGCTAGCGTCGCGCGGCGTACTCAGCGACGCGCAGCAAGCGCGGGTCGACGATTTGCTCGTGCGCGTCGGTTTTGCCGATCCGCGAGCCTTTGCCGTGCATCACGTCATCGCCGGAGCGGCTTCAAACGACGGCGGTGCGGTCGCAGTTTCCGACGTGGCAACCGTCGAGCTTGCCGACCGTGCTGCATCGCTCGATTCCGTCGCCGCGGCATCCTATCTCGACGAGGTCGTCGCGGTGCTCGATGAGCGCGAAACTGCGATCCGCGCAGCGTCACTCAAGATGACGTAGTTGCTTCTCCTCGTTGCGATCGCGGCGAGCTCGCTGCATCTGCTGCCCGTTCCCGCGCGAATCGACGACATGAGATGCCCGGCGTATCCTTTGAGCGTGCCCCGCAGCGTCGCGGCGAATTTCGACGCGGGGGCGCGTGCGGAAATCGACGAGCGCTGGCGGGCGCTTAGGATCGGCTCGCTGCAGAGGGCATCCGCGCGATCCGCGGCGATCGTCGTGCGACGCGATGCAAGTTTGGAATCGCAAGCCTACCGCCTGACGGTTAATCCAAAACGCGCGACGATCGAAAGCGCCGACGCAAACGGCGCCTTCTATGCGGCGATGACCCTGGCGCAGCTTCCGGTGCGCGTCAACGGAGCGTGGACGATGCCCTGCGTTCGCATCGAGGATCGTCCCGCGCTTCGATGGCGGATTCTCTCCGACGACGTGTCGCGCGGACCGCTGCCGACGATGCGTTACTTCCAAGAACGCATTCGAACGATCGCGGCATTCAAAATGAACGGTTACTCGCCCTATATGGAGCACGTGTTCCTCAGTCCAACCGGTCCGCTACCGGCGCCGCTCGATGGCATCACGCCGAATGAACTTCGAGCGCTAGCGGCGTACGCGGCGCGCTTCCACGTCGCTCTAATTCCCGAGCAGCAAACGTTCGCGCACATGCACGGCACGTTGCGTGTGGAGCGGTATGCCGGCGCGGCAGAGTTCCCACATGGTTTTTTGCTTTCGCCCAACGTGCCGCTCTCGGCGGCATACCTTTCTCGCATCGTTTCACAAGAACTAGCCGCCGTCGGACGTCCGCCTTTCTTCCATATCGGCTCGGATGAAACGGCGACTCTCGGTCTTGGACAGACCCAAGCATACGTGACGCAGCGCGGGCGCTCGCAAGTCTATGCCGACCACATCGTTGCGATGAATAGCCTGATCGAGCCGTCGGGAGCGCGGTTGATGCTGTGGGACGACGGGATTGAAAACGATCCGAACATCATGAGATTGATTCCACGTTCCGCCGTCGTCGTCAACTGGCACTACGGCGACGAGCCAAGCTTCGAACCCTACATCCAAACGATCGCACGCGGCGGCTTCGAGCAGATGGTGGCACCGGGCGCGAGTAACTGGAACGAGATCTTTCCCAACCTAACTATAGCGCTCGCCAACGAGCAGCGGTTCATTGGCGAAGGGCGCTCGGCGCGCGTGCTCGGACTCTTTCAAACCGTTTGGCACGATGATGGGGAGACGCTCTACGAGTCGACCTGGTATCCGCTCGTGTACGCGGCCGCCCAGGCATGGCAATCCGCCGATCTACCGCAGACCCAGTTCGCGAACAGCTTTGCCAGCGCGTTCTTCGGCAGCGACGATGCTCGCTACAGCGGCGACGCGATCGCACTTGGTGCGGCGCTGCGCCGGCTCGAGCCAACTGGTTTCACGTACGGGCAAACCAACGCGCTTTTTTGGGCCGATCCGTTCGACGAGGCGGCGGCAGCTCAAGTCGCAAACGCCGATCTTCGACAAATACGGTTGGAACTCGAAGACGTCGAAGAGCATCTCTACTTCAAGCAGCCGCCGCTCCATGCCAACGCGGCCTTCGTGATGTTCTTGGCTGCGCGACGCTACGACGCGCTGGCGCGCAAGTTCCAAATCGCGGCCGAAGTCCGCTCTATGTATGACGACGCGCGCACGCACGCCTCGGATCGCAACCGCGCCGAGCGCGACCTGCGCTGGTGCCGGTATTGGATGTGGGAGCTGCGCGATGCATTCGAAGAACTCGCCCCGCTCTACGCGCGTGCCTGGCGCTACGAGAGCCGCGACGGTCATCTGGCAAGCAACCTCGAACGATACCACCTGGCGGCTCAAACGGCGATCCGGCGTGCCGACGCCTTCTCTCGCGTTACGCAGAACTATCTGAGCGGCGGAACGCTGCCGACGTTGGACAACGTCCTTGCGCTCCCCTGAGTTGATGAGCGCGCTCGCCATCCTTATCGTCTTCGCGTTCTTCGCGGTGCTGATGTATCGCCGCTGGATTCCGGCGCTCGTCGCGGTTCCCGCGATGGCGCTGGTGATGTCGCTCGTTGCGGGCGTGCCCTCCGCTCGGATTGGCGGTATCATTACCGGTGGCGCCGTCCAGCTGGCGCCCGTTTACGTCGCGGTAATCTTCGGCGCGCTCTTGGGGCGAGTGACGATTGAGACCGGGATCGCGCGGACGATCGTCGATCTGGCCGCCGAATACGGCGGCGAACGGCCGCTCGCAGTATCGCTGAGTTTTTGCGCGATCGTCGCAGTGCTCTTCACGTCGATCTCGGGTCTGGGCGGGATCATCATGGTCGGCTCGATCGTGCTGCCGATCATGATGACCGCCGGCGTGCCGCGAACGATTGCGGCGACGCTCTTCTTAATGGGCTTCGCCCTCGGCTATATCTTCAACATCGCGAACTGGACGTTCTACACGAAATACTTTGGCGTGACGGCGCACGAGCTGATCCGCTACGCGATCGTGCTGGCGGCAATAGATGCCGTGGCGTTGCTGCTCTATGCGGCAATTTCGTTTCGTCGCGAGCGGGGCTATGCAACCTGGGCGACGCAGGCCGAAACGCCCGCAAACCATCGCGTGCCGGCGGTTGCATTGCTCACGCCGGTGCTGCCGCTCTTGCTCTACTACGCGTTACGAATGGAGGCGGCACCGGCATTTCTGACCGCCGCGCTCTTCGGCGTCGTCACCACGCGCCCGAGCCAGGCCGTGCAGCGGCTCGTCGCCGCGGCGATCCGCGGCGTCGAAGACGTTGCGCCCGCGATCGTTCTTTTTATCGGCATCGGCATGCTGCTGGCTGCCACGCAGCAGCCTCAGTTCGCGGCCGCGCTCCAACCGCTCGTTGGCGGCGGCTGGTTGCGCAATCCCATCGCGTACGTGCTTCTCTTTGGCGTTGCCAGCCCGCTCGTGCTCTACCGCGGCCCGCTCAATCCCTTTGGCGTCGGCATTGCCATTTTTACCGCGCTGTTGGCGGCCCACGTTCTACCGCCGGTCATTCTCGTGGCGGCGATCATGGCGGTCGTGCAAGTGCAAAACGTTTGCGATCCCACCAACACCGCGAACGTCTGGATCGCAAATTTCACCGGCGTTCCGATCGCCACCATCACGCGCCGGACGCTCGCGTACCAGACCGGCGTCGCAATTTTGGCGACGCTTGCCGTTGTCGTCGCTGCGCCGGCGCTCTTCGCGGCGCGACCATTCGCATCGCCGCTGCACGTCGCGCGTGCCGACGAGTTGCTGCCGGGATTCTACGCGCCGGCAAGCTCGAGCGGTCGCGTTGCGATTGACGACGACGGAACGCCGCTCGCGGGCGCTGCGGCGGCGGCCGTTTCGAGCGCTTTGGGCGGCGGCGCGTGGCGGACGATGCGTCTGCACGACGACCCCAACGCCGCCGACTGCTCGCACAAGCAGTACGCTGCATATCTGTTTGTCTCGGTTTCGACTTTCGCGCTCACCGAAGGCGACGATCTCGATGTCGGATTACGCTTGCAGGATTGCGGTGGTTGGATCGTCGCCGAGTGGCACGATCATGCGATCTCCAAGCCGCCGGCGGGCGCCGCGCAGGCACGCGAGCTGGCGTTGGAGGGCGTGGAGCGACTGCGTGCGTGGACTCTGTCCGAGCCCGTTCGAAGCGCCAATCTTTTTGCGAACGGCGTCGCGCTGCGCCACGGCGACCAACCAACGTACTTCTACGCATTCTTTCGTACTGCCGATGGCAATTTGCGAGCCTACGCCCGCGCGGGCGGTCCGGCCTATGCCGCCGGTTTGCGCTCGGGTGACGTAATCGAAACGATCGACGGGCTGGAATGGTGGCGGTACGGTACGTATGCTTCCGAGCGGCGAGCCTACGATGGGAAACCGCATCGGTTCGAAGTAATGCGCGCCGGCCATGCATTGGTCATCGACCTCGGCGCTCCATTTCTTGCATGAGATCGACGTCGCGTTTTGGTCCGCGCGCGAAGGCGTACGCCGCCTTTCGGCCTTCGTATCCACCATCGGCGATCGATGCCGTGCTCGCCGGGTTGGGTGAGCCGGATGCATTGATCGTCGCCGATGTCGGCGCGGGAACCGGCATATCGGCACGCCTCATCGCCCAGCGTGGCGCGCGAGTCATCGCGATCGAACCGAACGCGCGGATGCGCGCCGCCGCAGAAGGGCATGCGTCCGTAACTTGGCATCACGGTACTGCCGAGCGGACAGGCTTGGCCTCGCAGAGCGTCGACGTGGCGTTGGCGTGTGAGGCGTTTCATTGGTTTGCCACAATGGAGACGATGGCAGAGTTTCGTCGCATTGCACGAAAGCGCGCAGCGCTCTTACAATACGAACGCGACGAGCGCGATCCGTTTACGGCGGCATACGGCGAGCTCGTGCGCTCTTATGCGACCGACGATACCGAAGCGATTCGGCAAGAGGCACTCGCGGTGTTCGCCGCATTTCCCGGCGCGCGCGTGCGGCGCACCGATCATCCCGTGGCCCAGCGGCTCGATCGGCCGGGTCTACTCGGTCGCGCCGCCTCGGCATCGTATCTTCCCGCAGTGGGGCCGCCGGCGCAACGATTGCGCGCCGATCTCGAAGCGCTCTTCGAACGATACGAGCGGGACGGTGTCGTGGAGCTTGCCATGGTCACCTTCGCACTCGTTGCCGACTGGTAACCATGGAGTCGCGCGGGATTCGCGTCGGCATCGACGTCGGCGGCACGTTCACCGATGTCGTCGCTGTTGATGCGGCGACGCGCCGGCCAATCGCCTTCGTCAAAGTGCCGACCACGCACGATGCGATCGAGGGCGTCGCCGGGGGCATCGTTGCCGGCATCGCGCGATTGCTCGACGATCCGGCAATCACTGCCGCGCAGGTGGCGTTCATCGCGCACTCGACGACGCAGGCGACAAATGCTTTGCTCGAAGGCGATCTCGCGCGCGTCGGCGTGCTCGGCCTTCTCGATGGCATGGGCTGGCTTTCGAAGCGGCAAATGCGCTTCGCCGGCGTTCCATTGCCGGGCGGCTACACGTTTGCGCCCGACTTCGCATTTGCGCCCGCGAACGATGAATCGTTGGTTCGGGCCGGTACCGATGCGCTCATCGGCCGCGGGGCCGAGGCAATCGCCGTGAGCCGCAGCTTCGGCGTCGACCGGCCGGAGGCCGAAACGAACGCGGTTGAGTTCGCTCGGGCTCGCGGAGTCGATGCGACCAGCGGCCACGACGTCAGCACGGCGTACGGCCTGCGCGCGCGCACGCGGACGGCCGCGCTGAATGCCGCGATTTTGCCGAAGATGGTGCGCACGGCGCGCGTCACCGCAGCGGCAGTTGCCGGCGCCGCCATTGCCGCGCCGCTGATGGTTATGCGCAGCGACGGCGGTGTCATGGGCGTCGGCGAGATCGAACGGCGTCCGATTTTAACCTTGCTCTCGGGGCCCGCCGCCGGCATCGCGGGCGCATTGTTCTACGAGCGATTGAGCGAGGGGATTTTCATCGAAGTCGGCGGCACGAGCTCCGATTGTTCGGCGATTCGCGCAGGGCGCCCGCAGATGCAGGCCGCGCGCATCGGCGGCTATCGAACGATGCTGCGCACGCTCGACGTCCGGACGCTCGGCATCGGCGGCGGAAGCATGCTGCGCGTCGACGATCGCGCCGTCGTCGACGTTGGTCCGCGCAGCGCGCACATTGCGGGATGCGCCTACGCGTGTTTCTCACCCCCCGACTCGCTGAGGGCAGCGCGATTCGAGCGAGTCGCGCCCACGCCGCGCGATCGCGCCGAATATGCCGTTTTGATCGCGCCCGATGGAACGCGGATCGCGCCGACGGTCACCTGCGCCGCGAACTATCTTGGAACGATTCCATCCGGAGCTTTCGCCAATGGAAATGCCGAGGCCGCACGTTGCGCATTTGAAACTCTCGCGCACGCGCTCGGTGCGGATGCGCGGTCGCTGGCGCGCGCGGTGCTCTCGCTCGCCGCGGAGAAACTTCGCGATACGGTCGATCGGCTGATCGCCGAGTATTCGCTCGATCGGCAAACTCTGACGCTCGTCGGCGGCGGCGGAGGCGCGGGCGCGCTAATTCCGTCACTGGCGGAGCTGATGCGCCTTCCTTATCGCGTCGCCCGCGACGCCGAAGTTATCGCGCCGATCGGCGTCGCGCTCGCACTCGTACGCGACTCGCTGGAACGAACGATCGTCGCGCCGACTCCGCATGACATCGCTCGGATTCGCCGCGAGGCCGCCGACCGTGCGATCGCAGCCGGCGCGGCACCCGATCGTGTCGAAGTGGAAATTGAAATCGATCCGCAGCGCAACCGCGTTCGGGCGACCGCATCGGGTGCAACCGCGCTGGTTGAATCGGCGGTGCTCTCGCTCTGCGACGAGGCCGAGCGGCGCGCGGTCGCCGCCGATTCGATGCGCTGCGAACCGAGCGATCTCGAGGCCATTGAACTCACGCCGCTCCTGCGAGGCTATCGCCGCGATCGCCGCCTGCGCATTGTCGACGAACGCGGCGTCGTGCGGCTCGCGCTGCGCGATGCCAAGGTAAGTGTAACTCGGGTTGCCGATCTTGCTCGCTGTGTACGCGACATCGTCGAAGGCGCTACGACGTTCGGCGACGTTGGCCGCGCGGTGCCGGCCCTCTACGTGCTGCGCGGTGCGCGCATTGCGGCCTTCGAAGGTTTAACGAGCGCCGAGCAAGGCGCGGCGCTCGCGGTAGAAGAGTGCGACGGCGCTGCGGCCGAGCAGAGCGTCGCGCTGTTGGTCGTCCCGCGCGACGCCTAATTCACGGGCGGTTGCCGAATGGCCAAATGCTCGACCTGCTCGAGCGCAACCGTGCTCTTGTGGCGGCCGTATGCGAAATAGAAGAGTAAGCCGACGGTCAGCCAGATGAGGAAGCCCAACCATGCAATCGGGAAGCCCCAGACAACGGGGTTACCGAACTTGAGATAGTACATCATTCCAAGCGCACTGAGCGCCGCTAACGTTGGAATGACGTATGGACCGAAGGGAATCTTAAACGAGCCTTTGAGTTCGGGGTGACGGTTTCGCAGGAGCGGCACCGAGCACGCAACGAGAACGAAAGCGACGAACGTTCCCATGTTGGTCAACGATCCAAGAACGCCAATGGGGAAGAGCGCGCCGGCGGCGGCGATCAAGAGGCCGAAGATGATCTGCGAGACCCATGGCGTCCGCCAAACCGGATGAAGCCGAACGAAGAGCGGCGGAATCAGTCCATCGCGCGACATTGCATAGAAGATCCGCGTCTGACCGAACATCATGACCAGCAGTACCGTCGTCAGCCCGGCGATCGCGCCAAAGGAGATGACGATGCCGGCCCACGCGAGACCCACGCTATCCACCGCAAAGGCAACTGGATAGGCGACGTTGAGGTGATTGAACGGCACCATTCCATTGAGAATGATCACGACGATGATGTAGAGGACCGTGCAGACCGCCAAACTCATGAGAATGCCGAAGGGCAAGTCTTTGCCGGGATTCTTCGCCTCTTCAGCGGTCGTCGAGACGGCGTCGAAACCGATGTAGGCAAAGAACATGAAGGCGGCCCCGCCAAGTACGCCTCCCCAGCCGAACGGAAAGAAACCACCGGCGCCGGTAGCCGGGCCGGCTGGCAAATGATAGTTCGCCGGATCGATGTGACCGACGCCGATGGCGATGAAGAAGAGTACGATCGTGACCTTGACCGCCACGATGATCGCGTTGACATTCCCGGATTCACGCGTGCCTTTGACCAGCAATGCCGTAACGGCCAAGATGATTGCCGCGGCCGGAAGGTTGGCAATACCCGGCGTGGGATCCCAGTGGCTATGCTGCCACGCTTGCGGTATATCCCAGATATGGAGCGTGTGCAGAATGTAGGTGAAGTAGCCTGACCAGCCGACGCTGACCGTCGACGCGCCGAGTGCGTACTCGAGCACCAGCGCCCAGCCGACGATCCATGCGAAGAACTCGCCGAGCGTCGCGTATGTGTAGGTGTAGGCGCTTCCCGAAATCGGAACCTTGCTCGAAACTTCCGCATAACAGAGCGCCGCAAGTCCGCTCACGATGCCGGCAATAACGAACGAGATGGTCAGCGCCGGGCCGGCTCGCGTCGCCGAGCCAACCCCCGTGAGCACGAAAATGCCGGTGCCGATAATTGCTCCGATTCCCATGGCCGTCAGCGCCCACGGACCGAGCGATCGTTTCAGACCGCGCTTCTCGTCGCTACCCTCGGCCAGGATGCGCGAGAGAGGTTTAACGCGTTGCATCATCGTTGCGGCTCCTTAGCGCAAGAAGCGAATGGCGAACGGGTAGTGGTACGGACGTCCTTCGCTTGCGGCGAGCGTTCCGAGAATAATGAATACGATCGATGCCAAGAGCACGAGCAAGACGCCGACGCCGAAAGCAATCCACAACGCCGCAACGTTGAATCCGGTAAACGTCGAATCGGACGACGAGCTTAACGGAATGGCGAAGCTGAGCGTCGCGGCGACGCCCACGATCGCGGCGACGATGGCGAAAATGGAGATCGTAATCTGATAGTTCAGCGACGCCCGCGCATGCTCGCCGACGAACTCCGATTCATGGCCTTTGACCAAATAGACGACGAGCGGACCGAGCACGTGACCGAAGGGCAACCCTGCGACAGCAACGAGCGCGCTCAAATGCGCTGCCATTGCCCAATTTCGTTCCTGAGCAGAGAGTTGAACTTGCATGGCGGTTTATTTTGGAAGACGCGGAAATGGCCTGCATGAGCGACTTCGACGTAGTGGTCGTCGGCGGCGGTAATGCCGGATGTGCCGCCGCGATCGCGGCGGCGCGGCACGGCGCGCGCACGCTGCTGGTGGAGCGCTACGGCTTTCTCGGCGGTACGGCAACCGCCGCGATGGTCGGTCCCTGGATGACGTTTCATTCCGGTAACGAGCGCATCGTCGGCGGGATCGCACAGGAGATCGTCGAGCGGTTGATCCACCTGGGCGCCTCGCCGGGTCATATTCGCGATTCTTCCGACTACGTCGCGACGATCACGCCGTTCGATCCGGAGGTTCACAAAGCGCTGCTCTTCGAGATGACTCGCGAAGCCGGCGTCACCTTGCTGCTACATGCATATTTCTTGGACGCCATGGTCGAGAGCGCGGCCGTCGTCGGCGCCACGTTTGCAACGATCGGCGGGACGCGCACGTATCGCGCAGCGATCGTTGTGGACGCAACCGCAGATGCGCTCGTCGCCGCATCGGCGGGTGTGCCGACGCAGCAAGGCGACGAACGCGGCCGCGTTCAACCGGCGACCTTGCTCTTTCGATTGAGTCATGTTGATCTTTCCAAGCTCGCGCGTTACGTGCGTGAGCATCCCGGCGAGATACGCACGTCGTTGCCCGTCGAAGAGCGCTCGCCCGAGACGCTCACCGCGGTCGCCGGACTCTATTCGCTCTGGCAAGCGGCGCGTGACGACGGGCTCGTCGATGTGCCGCGCGAAGTCGTTTCGTTCTTTATTTCGCCGTATCCCGACGAAGTGACGGTCAATATGACGCGCGTCATCGAGATCGATCCGCTCGATCCCGACGATTTGACTCGCGCCGAAGTGGAATCACGCCTGCAAGCAATGCAGCTCTTCGAGTTCTTTCGCCGGCGCGTGCCGGGATTCGAGTCGGCTCGAATCGCGGCGACCGGCACGCAAGTGGGCATACGCGAGTCGCGGCGAATCGTCGGCCGGTATACGCTCACGCGTGACGATGTGCTGGCGGGGCGTAAGTTCGACGACGCGATCGCACGCAGCGCCTATCCGATCGACTTGCACAATCCCGCCGGCAGCGGAACGAAAACCGAACGTCTGCCGCCCGGCGAAAGCTATGAGATTCCTTATCGCTGCCTGGTGCCGGTCAATCGCGAACAGTTGCTCGTGGCCGGACGCTGCATTTCGACGACCCACGAGGCGCTGGCTTCGACGCGTCTCACGCCCACGGTCATGACACTCGGCCAGGGCGCCGGGACGGCGGCGGCGCTGGCGTGCGCGCGCGGCATTGCTCCCGCCGATATCGACGTGAGCGAGCTTCGAGCGCAGCTCGCCGGCGACGGAGTTTTCCTGTGAGCGCGCTTGCGCAGGCGCGCCGGTACGGAGTCAGGGTCTGCTTCGCCGATCTCGGCGATTGGGGAGGCGCGCAACTGCGCGCCGAGTACGATCCGGCGATTCCGCAGATCCGAATCAACACGCGCGTAGCCGAGGCACTATCCGTGGCGGACCTTGGCGAATTCATTGCGCTTGCGGTCGGGCACGAACTCTACCATCATCGCGAACGAATCGGCGAAGTTGCCGTTCTTACCAATCGGCGCGAGCGTGAAGCCGCGGCGGGGGCATTCGCGCGCGAGCTGCTGGATGGCCGGGCGTGAAACTCTTCGCCGGAATCGACGGCGGTCAAAGCTCGACGGTTGCCGTGATCGGCGACGAAAACGGCCGCGTGCTCGGACGCGGCGTGGCCGGCGCCGCCGATGAAATCGGTGCCGGTCGCGAATCGACGCGCTTGGCTGATGCGCTCCACGATTCGCTCGAACGCGCAGGCCGCAGCGCGAACCTCGCGCCGGTACGTCGCTTTGAGGCGATCGTCGCGGGAATCAGCGGTTACGACGGGCGCGTCTACGGGCGCGCACCCGACCTGCCCTCGGCCCGCATGCTGCTGCTTCACGACACACCGATCGCCCATGCCGGCGCACTCGGCGGAGCTGCGGGCGTCGTCGTGATCGCCGGCACGGGTTCGGTGGTTTACGGGCGCGACGATTCTGGGCACAGCTGCACGCTCGGGGGCTGGGGATTTCTCTTTGGCGACGAGGGAAGCGCCTTCGCGATTGTGCGTGATGCATTGGCGATGCTGATGCGCGCGCGAGACGAGGGCGATTCATCGCTCGACCTTCCTGCGCGCGAAGCGTGCGGGTTCTTTGGCGCAAGCTCGCTTCGCGTGCTCGCGCACGCCTTTTATAAAGGAGGAATCACGCGCGACCGGCTCGCGTCGTTTGCGTCCACAGCGCTTGGGCTCGAGGTCTTTCGCCCGATCGCCGACGCGGGCGCCGATCGGCTCGCCGCGCTCGCGTGTGTCGCGATTGCGCGCGTCGCCGCGGCGCGCGTCGCGTTGGTCGGTGGCGTTTTTTCCAATGCGTACTTCCGCGAGCGCGTAGCTGCCGGTATTCGGCGTGAGCGCAACGGGGCGCAGATCGTCGACGCGCGTTACGAACCAGCATACGGCGCGTTGCTGCTCGCGTATCGCGAGGGTGGCAGCGCGGTCACCGAGCTGCAGCAGTGACGCTCCTCGATTCGCTGCGCGGCGGCTTGATTGTCTCCGTTCAGGCGTGGCCGGGCTCGGCACTAAACGATCCCGGCGTAATTGCAGCGATGGCGCGCGCCGCCGAGGAGAGCGGCGCCGTTGCCGTTCGCATCGCGGGCGAGGATCATTTGCGAGCGGTGCGACCCCGAGTGGCGCTTCCCATCGTCGGCCTCATCAAGCGCGAGTACCGCGGCTTCGAACCATACATCACGCCGACTCTCGATGAGGTGCGTGCCGTTATCGATGCGGGCGCGGAGATCGTCGCGTTCGACGCAACCCCGCGGTCGCGGCCGCACGAAACCTCGATGCGCGATATCGTCACCGAAATTCACTCGCACGGACGTCTCGCGCTCGCCGATTGTGCGACCGCGACCGATGCAGTTCGCGCGGCTCACGCCGGGGCGGAGATCCTGGCGACGACGCTCTGCGGATATACGCGGGAAACCGCAGGGCGAACCCTTCCCGCACTCGAGCTCGTCGCCGAGTTCGCCGCGCTGCGACATTTTACGGTGTGTGAGGGCGGCGTTCGTTCTCCGGCGGATCTGCGCGCCGCGCTCGATGCCGGGGCCGACGCGGTCTGCGTGGGCAGCGCAATCACCAACGTTGACTGGCTCGTGCGTGAGTTTGCAGGGGCCGCCGATAGAATTTCTTAAGAGCGGCTCGTGATAGCGCAACGCGTCGAGCTCGGCCGCGGCTTCTGGGCGGTTACGGCCATCTTAACGCTACTCTCCATCGCGGCAATCGTCTTCTGGTCGGTCTTCCCGTTGGAAACCTATCTACCGGCCGCAATCGTGACGGCCCGGCAGGTCGATCATCTCTTCCGCTTCATGGCCGCGAGCGGCAGCGCGCTTTGGATATTTGTCGCAGGCTATCTGCTCTATTTCGCGATCGCCTTTCGAGCGCGGGCGACCGACCCGCCCGACGCCATCGGCCTGCAGATACACGACAATCACCGGCTCGAGTTCTGGTGGACGGTCATTCCGTTTCTCTTCGTCATCCTGTTGTCGGTCGTTAGCGTCCGCATCTGGTACGAAATCATGCTAGAACCGCAGAACGGCTTGGTCGTCGAGGCGATCGGTCATCAGTTCTACTTTTCGTTCCGCTACCCGCAGATCAACGGCGAAGTCACCGACGAGATGCACCTTCCGTTGAACGAGCCCGTCACGCTCAATCTGACCTCTGCCGACGTCCTTCACGGCTTCTGGGTACCGGCAATGCGACTCAAGAACGACACCGTTCCCGGCCTGGTGACGACGATCAAGTTCACTCCTCGCTTGCCCGGCCGGTACCCGATCATTTGCACGCAGTTCTGCGGCGTGCTGCACAGCGAGATGGACAAGCAAGCCCTTGTGATCGAGCCAAAAGCCGCCTTCGACAAGTGGTATAAGACGTGGCAGCAGAAGAACGCGCACGTCAGCAATGCACTCCCCGCCGCCGGCGGCGTTGAGATCTCCCTCGCGAACGGCAATGCTACGGCCGGTAAGGCGCTTTTCGCCCAGAAATGCACGGCCTGCCACAAAATCGCTCCGTTCAGCCAAGTGCTCGTGGGGCCCGGCTTGGCAGGCGTCCTGCACGACCCGGCACATCCCAACCTCGTGAACGGCAATCCCGCAACGCCGCAGAACGTTGCCTCAATTCTGCAGAATGGCTACACCGGCAGCATGGGTACGATGCCCAGTGCGACGGCGAACGGGCTTTCGCCCGGCGACATTGCGAACTTAGTGGCTTATTTGGAAACGCTAAAGTGAGACAATCGAAAGCATCATGGCAGTAGCAACGGTACATCAGGGCGGCATCGCCGGCCATATCCATCCGGAGCCTCAAGGCTTCGTCAAACGGTACGTCTTTTCGCTCGATCACAAGATTATCGGGATTCAGTACATCATTACGGCGTTCGTCTTCTTCATGCTCTCCGGGTTACTGGCCGAGGCGATACGGACGCAGCTCCTCAATGCAAACGGCGGCTTCATTGCACCGGATACCTACAATGAAGTCTATAGCGTGCACGGGAGCGCCATGGTATGGCTCGTCATCATTCCGTTGTTAACCGGCGGTTTCGGTAATCTCGTCTTTCCGCTGCAGATCGGCGCGCGCGACGTTGCCTTTCCCTGGCTGAACATGCTGAGCTTCTGGATCTTTCCGGTCTCGGGCCTGATGCTCTTTTCGTCCTTCTTGATGGGTGCGCCGACCGCCGGCTGGATGGAGTATCCGCCGGTCTCGTTACAAGGCGCCGCGGGGACGTCGATGTGGTGCGCCGCGATCTTTCTGGTGGGCGTGAGCTCGACCATGACCGGCATTAACTTCGTCGTGACGATCCTCAAGATGCGCGCGCCGGGAATGACCTTTACACGCATGCCGCTCTTTTGCTGGGGGCAGTTTGCGACCGCGCCGCTGCTGATGATCGCGACGACGGCGCTCGCGGCCGCACTCGCCGCCCTCTTTATCGAGCGTCAGTTCGGCGTGCCGTTCTACGATCCGACCAAAGGCGGTAGCCCGGTCATGTGGCAGCACATGTTCTGGTTCTACTCGCATCCGGCCGTCTACATTATGGTCTTACCGGCCTTCGGCATTATCTCCGAAGTGCTGCCCACGTTTTCGCGCAAGCCGATCTTCGGCTATAAGCTGATTGCATTTTCGTCGATGGCGATCGCGCTCTTGGGCTTTATGGTCTGGGCGCACCATATGTTCACGTCGGGTCTCGCGCCGTTCTTGCAGCTGCCGTTTATGCTTTTGACGTTCGTCATCGGCGTGCCGACCGGAATCAAGATCTTCTCCTGGACGGCAACGCTCTTCGGTGGAAAGATCCACTACACGTCGTCGATGCTCTTTGCGCTCGGGTTCATCGCACTCTTTACGATCGGCGGCATCACCGGCATCTTCTTGGCCGCAATACCCTTCGATCTGCACGTCCACGGCACGTACTTTATCGTCGGGCATCTCCACTACGTCCTGGTGGGCGGCAGCATGATGGCCGTGTTCGCGGGTATGTACTATTGGTTCCCAAAGATGTCGGGGCGCTTGCTGAACGAGAAGCTCGGGCACTGGCATTTCTGGCTCTTTTTCATCGGCTTCAACGGTACGTTCATCCCAATGCATTGGCTGGGAATGCTCGGTATGCCCCGTGAGGTCGCGACCTACGATCCGCAGTTCGAGTTTTGGAACCGCTTCGAATCGATTGCGTCCTATTTGATGGCGTTTTCGATCCTGCTCTTCTTCGTTAACCTGCTCTGGAGCATCCGTAACGGGAAGCGCTCGGGTCCCAATCCGTGGGGCGCGCGCACGCTGGAATGGCAGATTCCATCGCCGCCGAATTACTACAACTTCAAGCACATTCCGACGGTCTACGGCCTGCCATACGACTTCTCGCAGCCGCTTCCGTATCAAGGGCTCGACGACGAGCTCACCGACTCGCCGCCGGTGCCGGCCGGAACGCACTGATGTCGGTCGCATCGCTGGCGCGCGACGCGCACGGGGAAGTCGACCAGCTCTACATCGAGACCCGTGAGCTGCGCCTGCAAGGCTTCCTGCTCTTCCTCATCAGCGACTGCGTGCTCTTCGCATCGTTCATTTTTGCCTATCTCTACATGCGCAATAGCGGCCAGGGCTGGCCGCCGCCGGGAATTCAGCACCTCGACGTTGCCTTCGCCGCCTGGAACTCGGTCGTGCTCTTCGGATCCGGGGCCACGATGCATTACGCGCTCGAGAACTTCAAGCACGGCCACTGGATGCGGTACATGTGGTTTCTGCTGGCGACGATCGTTTTGGGCGCCGCATTCCTCGGCGGCCAAGGCTATGAATACACGCATCTCATCTTCGGCGAGCACGTCACCTGGGCGGGCAGCGGCATCTTCGGCGCCTCGTTCTTCACCTTGACGGGCATGCACGGATTCCACGTCTTCGTCGGCGTCTGCTATCTGACCACCTTGCTGTTGCAGTCGGCCGCGGGCGTCTACACGCGCGGAAGATTCTTCGGGATCACCGCGGGGACGTTGTACTGGCACTTCGTCGACGTGATTTGGGTCGTCTTGTTTTCGATCTTCTATCTACTGTGAGGAGCGCACGTTTGTGAACGCGGCTATCGTCGAACGGTTGGGAGCCGTGGTCGCCGGCATCGTCGTTGCCGTCGTTTCATTCTACTCGCTCTATAAAGATTGGAAGACGACGGGCATCGAGAACAACGTTTTCAAGTTGATGCTCTTCTTGCTCGGTCTGGGCGCAATTCTGGCGCTGCTCGCTGGTCTCAACGTCATCGGCTTTGCCCCGCCGGCGAAGGGAGCGTGATTCATGATCGTTCGCGACGACGAATATCTCGATTACAGCCGGATTCCCGAGAGCCGGGGCATTCCGGCCGCGCTGCATTGGTTTGCGATCGTCGGACTGCTGATCATCTTCGCGATCGGCGGAGCCGTTTGTCTGCTCTCGGGTTATGGCCACCATTGGCCCGCGACCACCACCCTTCGCGTCCCGCTCAACAACGCCGCGCCGTAAACAGAGAATCCTGGCAGTAAGCCTATAAATCGGCGCGGCGGCCGTGCCGGGTGGCGATGCCGATGGCGAGCAAGGGTAGCTCGCCCTCGGGCAGCAACCCCGTCGGATTGCCGTCGATCTTGTGGATTCCGGCGTACGTCGAGAACTCGAGGAGCGCGGGTATCGTTGCGTTGGGCAAAGGCTTTTGCCCGACCCACTCCCACTCATACGCGAGCGTGCGATCGGCAAAGAGCGCGGCGGCGTAGCCGCATCCATCGACACGCGAGTGCGCGTCGGGCTCCCGATAGCGAACGTAGCCGTCGAGAACGTAGATGGGGCGAAACGTTTGGAGGTAGGCGACGAACGGCGCGACGAGCACCGCGATAAAGTAGCCGGCGAAGGCAATGGCGCCCACCGCGAAGATCCAGGCGATCTTCACAAGCGTGGCATCGGAGGGTACGTGCTGCGCGCGATAGACGATGCCCCACGTCAGCAGGCCCATAAAGACCATTCCAATCAGCGGCTCGATTGCAAGGGCGAAACGCCCGGTCAATCCGCGCCAAACGATCGAGCGTTCCTTCGGCGTCCATTGACGCCGCGCTAAGGCGCGCCAATGGATGCCGGCCCCGTTGCTGCTCATCGTTGTGAATGTTACCCGAGCCGTTATTTCGCCCTACCGCGCTCCGGCTGCTGCTCGAGCCGGCGCGTCGTCGAATGGGCGGCGGCGTTCTTCTCCCGCGGGTTTGAGCGTCGCGGCGAGAACGAGCGCGAGAAATGCGACGCCGGAGAAGGCGAGGTAGGCGTTGCGGTAGCCAATCGTTTCGCTGTGCGCGAGTGCAAAAAGCGCGCCCGCCAGCGAGCTTCCCACGATCTGGCCGACGATAAGCGCCTGACTCAACAGGCCGACCGCCGTCGCACGAACGTTCGCCGGCGTTTCATTCGTGACGATGTAGCGCGTCGGTGCGCCAAGCAAGGCGCCAAAACCCGCGCCCGCGACGACGACGGCAATGACGGCGAGCGGCAACGATGCAAAGGCGAGCGCGAAAATCGCAAGCCCGATCTCGGTGAGGATCGCGCCGGCAAGCAGCACGTTGCGACTGCCGATGCGATCGAGCGCGCGTCCGGAGCCCGGAATGATCGCGACGAAGGTCAGCGCGCCGAGCGCAGCGATGAAGCCGGCAGCGGCATACGAAAGCCCCTGCGCGCCGATCAACACCGTCGGCACAAAAAAGAGCGAGCCCTCCAAGACGCCGATGAGGATCTCCAGTGAATACGTTTTGATGAGCTGCGGTGTGCGCAAGAGCTCGAGCGGCACGATGGGCGCGTCAATCATGCCTTCCCATAGCGCGAAGGCCGCGAGAACGAAAGCCCCGATCACTCCAACGATCGGACGCATCGCGATCAACCCGTCGGTAAGCCCGAGCAGCCCCACGCAGAGAAGCGCGAGCCCCAGCACGTCGAGCGAATCGCGCTGGCGCGGCGCGCGAAGCGGAATGTCGCGCAGGGCCAGCGCGAAGACGACGGCCGCCAGCGGCACGTTCGCAGCGAAGATCCAGCGCCATGAGATGAAGTTAGTGATGAGACCGCCTATGCTCGGACCGACGACGGCGGCCAGACCCCACGTTGCGGCGACGATGCCGAGCGCGGCGCCACGCCGCCCGGGGGGAACGGCATCGGCGATGGCGGCGGTAGCTACGGGAAAAATTCCGCCGGCGCCGAGCGCCTGAATCGCCCGCGCCGTCAAGAAGACGCTATAGTTCGGCGCGACGATCGCGAGGACGCTCCCTGCCGCAAAAAGTGCGAGGCAGGCAAGATAGACGTATCTCCGCCCGTACCGGTCCGCCAGCGTGCTTGCCAGCGCGATCGACAGCACCGTGACGAGCAGATAGATCGTAAAAACCCACGCCAGATCGCCGACCTGAACGTTGAAGTCGCGGCCGAGAGCCGGCAATGCCGGCGAGAGCACGCCAAGGTCGAGCGCACCGGCAAAAACGCCAAGCGAAAGCGTTACGAGCAGCCGGTTCACGAGACGATTCGGTCGATCACCATCACCGCGCACATCAGCGCGAGGTAGAGAAGCGAGTAGCGAAAGAGTTTGCGCGCCTGCAGTGTGCCGGTTTTTTCCCAAAGCGTTCGCAGCGCATCGAGCACGAAAAGACCGCCCAGCACCGCCGCGGCCGCAAAATAGAACGCTCCCATAACGTGCATCGGGTAGAGAAGCAGCGACGCGGCGACGAGCAAGATGCTGTAGTATACGATCTCGCGCTTGGTGCGATCCTTACCGTAAACGTTGGGAAACATCGGAATCTTCGCTTTACCGTACTCGGTTTCGGTCATCAGTGCCAGCGACCAAAAATGCGGCGGAGTCCAGAGGAAGATGAGGGCAAAGAGCCCGAGCGCCGGTGCGCCGATCGTGTGCGTGACAGCAGCCCAGCCGACCAGCGGCGGCACCGACCCTGCCGCACCGCCGACGACGATGTTCAGTGGCGTCACGCGCTTGAGCCACATCGTGTAAACGACGACGTAATAGCAATTTCCCGCCAGCGATAGCCAGGCCGCAAGCGGATCGACCAAGAGATAGAAAATTGCAAACGAGATCGCCGCGCAGATGGCCGCAAAGATCGTGGCGTCACGCGGCGTGATCCGGCCGGTGGGAATGGGCCGCGATTGCGTTCGTTTCATCAAGCGATCGATGTCGGCATCCCAGACGCAGTTCAACGCGCCTGCGGAAGCGGCGGCAAGGGCGCCCCCGAGCAACGTCCACCCGAGCAGCGGCCATGGCGGAACGCCGCGCGCGGCCATGATCATCGAAGCGGCGGTCGTGATCAAGAGCAAGACGATAATTCGCGGCTTCGACAGTTCGTAAAAACTCCGAATTCGCGCGAAAGGCGTCATCGTTGCGCGCTATCATCGGCGACTGGCAACGAGCGGCTATGGGGGGCCGCCTCAAAAATGGCAAACGCCGTCGCGACGAAGAAGGCGAGGAAGACGAGCGCCGCATTGACCGCGTGCGCTTCACGAAGACCGGTCGGCAACCGCAATGCAACGTTGAGCAGTCCGAGCACGATTTGCATCGCGACCAGCGCGGCACCGAGCAGCACGGTGAAGCGAACCCGGGCTGATGTCGCGTACGTCCAAACGAGCGCGAGCGATGCTGCGGCGACGACGAGCGTCGTGCCGGCGGCGAAGCGATGCAGCATCTGCACGGTTTGCCCAGACGTATAAACTACGACGTTCCCGGCACAGCCTGGAATCGTTAGGCAAGCGAGGCCCGCGCCGCTCGAGCTCACGTACGCACCGACGAACATCGTGGCAAACGCAAGCGCGGCGGTTGCGCCGAGCGCAATGGGCACGACGTACGAGCCGCCCCCAGGAGTGCGGCGCCGGTTTGGCCGCGCATCTTCTTCGAATGCGGCGGCAAAGACGGCGAGCGCGCTGAGCGACGCAATGAGCGCCATTGCCGTGGCCCAGTGCAACGCGACGGAGAGCGGCATATTGGCAAGCCGAACCGTCTGCGCTCCGAGAAAGACTTGAGTCACGAAGAGCGCGGCAACGACCGCCGTCGCCGGAGCGATGAAGGGGGAGCGGCGCCGTTGCTGCCAAGCAACCAAGATTACTGCGAGGACGAGCGCCGCTACGGGAAACGCCAACAAGCGATGCGACCATTCCCAGATCGTGCCGTCGCCCAGTGCGGGGATGAGGCGGCCTCGGCAGAGCGGCCAGTCCGGGCAGGTGAGCCCAGCGCCGTTGATCCTCGTCCAGCTTCCCAGCATCAAGGTGATTAGGGCAGCGGCGTTCGCGGCAAGCGCGAGCCGCAGGAGCAGTTTCATGCGAGTATCAGCGTAACGTCGCTCCAACCGCGCCGGCAATGACATTTGGGAGATAAAAATTTGTTATGCCTTGGAGGCCGCCCGTAGGTGCGGGCGAAGCGGTCGGCCGTGAAGCGCTGGTCGGCCCTGGCGGGTCTAGCCCTGGGGCTCGTCCTGCTGATCGGATGTCGCGAGATTCGCGTCCAGACGCTTGCAGCGGGCACAACCACCGTTCTTGGGGGCAACCAAATCACCATCGTACGCGACGCGGCGGCCCTGAGCAAGCTGGGTATTCACGCACCCGTGCATTATAAGGGCGAATTCGGCGCCGTCCTGCTTATGGGGCCGCACGGGCGTACCGGCTACAAGCAGATCGTCGAGTCCATCCGCGCCAACGATCAGCGCGTTCGCGTCGTGGCCTTCGAACAGGAACCGGCCGACGGCGGCGAACCTTCACCCCAATATCGCACCTACACGTTATGGATCGTTCCCAATAGCGTCTATCGGCGAGGCGTTCGCGTCGAAGTCGTGACGCCGAGCAACGAACCGATCGCGTCGACGTATCTGCCATAGAGACGCCGTGATATCTCCGCGCAAAATCCCCCGCACGTTCGAGCGCATCGAGCAGCTCGAAGCGCGCGTCGAGCGACTTGGATTGGTACTCGAACCCAACGGCGATATCACCGAAGCCGGCGGCATCTTGAATCCTGCCGCGACACGCGCTCCCGGAGGCGAGCTCGTGCTCTATCCCCGCTGCGTCGAGCCCGAAAACATCTCGCGTGTGGGCACTATCCGCGCATCGTGCACCGAGCGGCGAATGTCACTCGAGCGTCTGGGCTTCGCACTGCAACCCGAAGCTCCGTACGAACTGCGCCCCACTGCAGGATACGGCTGCGAAGACCCTCGCGTAACGTATCTTGCGGTCCTCAAAGCGTACGTGATGGCGTATACGGCATTCGGGCCCTCCGGGCCGCGCATCGCCCTTGCAATCTCGGAAGACGCGTTCCATTGGGAGCGACTCGGCTTGGTTCATTTCGCCGGTACTGCGAATGTCGACGGCGACGACAAGGACGCCGCGTTCTTTCCCGAACCCGTGCTTTCGCCCAAAGGGCGGCGAAGCTTAGCCTTTTATCATCGCCCAATGCTGCATCTCTCGAGTGTCGACGGACGCGCCTCGATTCCAATGATCGAGCGAATGCCCTTTGAAGATCGCGAATCGATTCGCATCGCGTACGTGCCGCTCAACCCCGTGCTCAAGAATCGCAGCAACCTCTGCAACGTCGCCGAGAGCGTGCAAGTCCTTTCCCCCGACGCGCGCTGGGGATCGATTAAAATCGGCGCCGGCACTCCGCCAGTGCAGGTCTCGCTTGCCGGCATGGACGCGTGGCTCTCCGTCTTTCACGGCGTCGACTTGCTTCCGGGGCGCCCGCGCAAACCAGCGTTGCGGTACAGCGCCGGCATCGTGATACACGATCTGGAACGGCCCGACAACATTCTCTATCGCTCGCCCGAACCGATTTTGGCGCCCGAATCGCGGCGCGAGCGGCGCGGCATCGTCGACAACGTCGTTTTCCCAAGCGGCATCGACCCGCGTCCCGACTTGGGCGAGCGCACGTACGATGTCTACTACGGCATGGGCGACTATTCCATCGGTGCCGCGCGTCTGCGCGTTGATGTCTGAACGGGTCCCTATGCCCCACGACTCGGACGCTCGTCGCGCGCATCCATGCGCGCTCCTGCTCCGCCACTTTTCCGCAACACCAACAGAAGTACGACCTCCTGTCTTTTGCGGAAAAGTTGGAGGCCTCGCTGTGGGGTATAGGGACCCGATCAGACATCATTCGCGCGGATGATCAAGTACTTGCTGCTATCGACGCTCATCGTCCTCGGAGTTGCCGTGGTAGTCGCGGGGTGGACGAATCGCGATCTGATCCGCGTAAAACTTGCGTCGGTCTATGCGCGGGTGCCCGCAAAAACCGGCGACGGAGGGGAACCGATACGCAAGGTCGCGGCACCTTTGCGGGGCGACGCGCCCTGGGCGCTCTCGGCGTTGCCCGAGTGTTTGTTGCAAACGTCGGAATCCCACGGCCCGTTGGCATATCTGCGCGGCCACTTGCCGGCGGGCGCGGTCCCGATTCTGCCGCCTGCGACGTTGGTCTATGGCGATTGCAGCATTTCGATCGCGGGCGATGAAGCTTACGTGCGGCGAGGTGCCGACCGCCTGCGGATACCGCCGCGCGCGCGGTTCTACCGAGCGGCTGCGTCGCTTGCCTTGATTCGCGTGTCGCCGGAGGGCGACGAGTTACGAATCTATCAGCCGGCGAAGCAATGATGGGGTATAATTTTTTCGAGTGAGCATACGAGAAGAAGTTCGTAAGCGGCGGACGTTCGCGATCATTTCGCATCCGGACGCCGGCAAGACGACCTTGACCGAGAAGTTACTGCTCTACGGTGGCGCGATTCACGTCGCCGGACAGGTCTCGGCTCGCAAGCGGCAACGACAGGCGACGAGCGACTGGATGGCGCTCGAGCGCGAACGCGGTATTTCAATTACCTCGACGGTGCTGCAGTTTCCATACGCCGGTCATACGATGAATCTGCTCGACACGCCCGGGCACCAGGATTTCGGCGAAGATACGTATCGCACGCTGCTCGCCGCCGACAGCGCGGTCATGCTTATCGACGCCGCGAAGGGCGTCGAGCCGCAAACGAAAAAGCTGTTTGCGATTTGCCGCGACCGCGGCATTCCGCTCTTCACGTTCATGAACAAGCTCGACCGGCCGAGTCGCGATCCGCTCGAATTGCTCGACGAGCTGGAAAGCGTGCTGGGCATCGGCGCTTTTCCGATGAATTGGCCGCTCGGAAACGGCGAAGATTTCAAAGGCGTCTACGACCGCCGATCGCACGCGGTGCATTGTTTCGAGCGCGCCGCGCACGGAGCGACGCGCGCGGCCGTCTCGGTAACCGATATCGGCGATTCGCAGCTGCGAGCGCTCGCCGGCGACTCGGTGTACGCGCGGTTTCGCGACGAAATCGAACTGCTCGATGGCGCGGGCGAGCAATTCGACCGGGCCGCGATGCTGCGAGGCGACACGACGCCGGTCTTCTTTGGAAGCGCGGTCACGAACTTCGGCGTGCAGCTCTTTTTGGACGAATTCGTGCAGATTGCGCCGTCGCCGTCACCGCGCTCGGGCGTCGAACCGGCCGACGAGGCGTTTACGGGTTTTGTTTTCAAGATCCAAGCAAACATGGATCCGCGTCATCGGGACCGTGTTGCTTTTGTGCGCGTCTGCTCGGGCGAATTTTCGCGCGACATGACGGTGCGCAACGGACGCAGCGGCGCGGCTCTGCGGCTTTCGCGGGCGATGCGGCTTTTCGCCGACGACCGCGAGTCGCTGGAGACGGCGTATGCGGGCGATGTCGTCGGTTTGGCTAATCCGGGCGCATTTGCCATTGGAGATACGCTCTACGAAGGCAAACCGGTGCGCTTTCCTCCGATCCCGTCGTTCGCTCCGGAACATTTTGCGTCGGTACGAAGTATCGACGTCTCGGGTTACAAGTCGTTTGGAAAGGGGATCGCCCAGTTGCGTGAGGAGGGCGCCGTGCAAGTCTTCTATCCGTGGGGCACGCCGCGAACGGAGCCTATTCTGGGGGCCGTCGGCGAGCTCCAATTCGAAGTCGCCAAGTATCGCCTCGAGTCGGAGTACAACGTGGAAACGCGCTTCGACTCGTTGGCATACTCGCTCGCACTCGCCGTCGAGGGCGAGCATGCGAATATCGCGGGTGCGCATTTGCCATCGAACGCAAGACTCGTGGAAGACTGGCATGGCCGCCCGATCGTGCTCTTTGAAAGCGAATGGAGCGTGCGGCTCGCTATGGAGTGGAATCCGCAACTGAAGTTCGTGCCGTTTTCGGCCCGCCTCGATGAGGAGGCCGTCGCGTAATGCGGTGGTGGCAGAGGTGCGCGGCAAGCTTCGTCGCGTTGTCGGTTCTTACCGGTTGTTCGTTTCAAAACAGAAACGAACGCGAAGCCGAGCGTATTACGAACGCCGTCATTGCCAACGACTTTCGACCAGTCCAAAATGACATCGGCAGCGGAATAACGATCACACGCGTTCAGGTGGCGCAGTGGTCCGACGAGCTCAACGCGCAGGGTAAGCTGCTTTCGCTCAAGGAGACGCCCGCAAATTGCACGCCGGGTTGGCACTGCTTTGACCTGAAATTTCAGAAGCGGGAATACGTCGAGCTCATGCGATTCGACGAGAACGGAAAGGTCGTGAACTGGAGCTTCCACATGGCGCCCCAATCGACCGGCTCGTAAGCTTCGACGACGTTCGCACCGCCGCGTCGCGACTGGCGGGCGTCGCGCACCGCACGCCCGTTCTTACGTCGCAGACGCTTGACGCCCTCAGCGGCATGCAGATCGTTCTCAAGTGCGAGAGTTTTCAGCGGATGGGCGCGTTCAAGTTTCGAGGGGCGTACAATTTATTAGCCTCTCTTTCACCGCAAGCGCGGCAGCGCGGGGTCGTGGCCTTCTCCAGCGGCAATCACGCGCAAGGCGTGGCCCTTGCCGCGCGCCTCTTCGGGACGCCGGCAACGATCGTTATGCCGGCCGACGCGCCGTCCGTGAAGCTCGCCGCAACGCGAGCGTACGGGGCCGAGATCGTGCTCTACGAGCGGAAGCGCTCGCATCGGGAAGAGATTGCGGCCCAGATCGCCGCCGAGAAAGGCGCGACGGTCGTGCCGCCGTTCGACGACCCGCGCATCGTCGCCGGCGCCGGAACTGCGGCGCTCGAACTGCTCGACGATGCCGGGCCATTCGATGCCATCGTCGTTCCCCTGGGAGGGGGCGGATTGCTGAGCGGCACCGCAATTGCCGCGCACGCTCGCAACGCCGCTATTTCAATCTATGGCGTGGAGCCGCAAACGGGCGACGATTTCGCGCGTTCGCTGGCGCGCGGCGAACGCATCACCATCGACGTTCCCCAGACCATCGCCGACGGTTTACAGACGACCGCGCCGGGCGTGCTGACCTTTGAAATTGCGCGAGGGCACGTCAGCGGCATCGTTACCGTAAGCGACGCGGAGCTGCGCGAGGCAATGCGATTTGCCTTCGAACGGATGAAGCTCGTCGTCGAACCGAGCGGGGCCGCGGCACTCGCCGCCCTCCTGCAGCAACGCATTCCCAGCCTTGCGGGCAAACGCGTTGGCGCAATAATCAGCGGCGGCAACATCGACCCCGCTCGTTACGGCGAGTTACTTCGCGACGTTACCGCAGGCGACGTACTTTCCTAAGTTTGCCGTGCTTTCGTGCACGTTGATGGCGTACGAGGCGCCGAGCAGCGTATCGATGGTGACGCCTTTCACCAACGTCGTCGACTTGCCGTCGACGATGCTCGTGAGCGGATAGGCGACGCCTTTGAGATTGGCACAGGTCCCGTTGTGAATGTGCGCGGGTTGGGGCGTGGTCGCGGGCGCGCCCTTGATCGCGATCGCCACCTTCACGTCGGCGCCCATCTGCGTCAGGGTTGCCAAGCCGTTTTCGCCGGATCCGTTTTGTGCCTGGAGGAGAACCGTAAGAGAAGACGTCGCCGCGGCGGCCGAAAGCTGGGAGAGTAAAACGAAGGCTGAGGATGCGAGTAGCATAGTAAGGTTTTTCAACTCGTGCTCCTTTCAAAAGATGAAGTTCTAGGGCTGGGACCCATTCGAGTCCTCGAGGACTTGCACCGCCCGAAGCGCTTGGCTCGTCGGCGGCGCGTCGGCGCTTTCAAGTGTATCCAGCAATGATGCGGCCGCGTCGTTGCGAGCGTGCTGGCCGCGGGCGAAACTGCTATTCATCATCGCGACGAGTCGAGTTGCCGCTGCGTACTGGGCCTCCAGCGCACCTCGTGAGATCGTGACTCGCGGGTCCATGACCACGCGCAGCGGTTCGCGATAGGTTGCCGCGTCAACCGAGAGCACGACCGCGTAGTTTCCGGGAACCACCAGCGGACCCTCAGGCACGCGCGGGGTATCGTGAGCGACGGCTGATATCGGCAAGTCCTGCGTAAACGCGCGCGGCGGAGCCGACCGCAAGTCCCAGACGAACCGATGCATGCCCGCGCTTGCCGAAGGCCGCGAAAACGCGCGCTCCCAATAAGCGGGTTTGTCGAGGTGCGGGATTGGCGGGGGCGCAACATCGTCGCTCGAGTAACGGCGCACGACGCGGCCCGCGGCATCCTCGATCGTGATTGCAACGCGTTGCGCGGAGGCAGCGAGCGCGTAGTCGATGATCGCACCGTCGGGCGGATTCTCGCCGTTCGGTTCTTCCGGAGGCAATGGCGTGTCGGTGTTCGTGCTGCGGCGCACGCGATATGTCAGCGCCGGCGCAAAGAGGTGAGCTTGTCGAAGGACCGCACCTCTCGCCAGCTCGCGCAGCGGTTCCACATCGTCGAGTATCCAGAAGCCGCGTCCATGCGTCGCAACGACGAGGTCGTTGCGGTGAACGATAACATCGCGAACCGATGTGTGCGGCAAGTTCAGCTGGAGCGATTGCCAACGTGCGCCGCCGTCGAAGGAGACGGCAACGCCGTTCTCGGTCGCGGCGTAGAGCAGCCGCCGCTCGACCGGGTCCTGACGCACGGCGTTCACCGGCCAGTTCGGCAATCCGTTCACGGCAAGCTGCCAGGTCGCGCCGGCATCGTGGGTCACGTAAACGTATGGGCGCAAATCGTCGAGCCGAAAGCGGTTCACCGCCACGAAGGCGGTGTTGTCGTCGAAGCGCGACGCATCGATCTGCGCGACCTTGCTCCACGGCGTTAATCCGGGGGGCGTGATGTTTTTCCAATGAGCCGGCGCGGAGCCCATCGCGGCGTCACGCGTCAGCCAAAGAAAACCGTCGTCCGTTCCGGCCCAGAGCGTCCCGCGATGCGTCAATGACGGCGCAAGTGCGTATACCACGCCCCGATGCGCGCCGTGCTGTGGATCGTCGCTTGCGAAGGGACCGAGGACCGGCGGCACGCCGGGATGCGTACGTGTGAGATCGGGACTGACGGCGCGCCAGTTCTGGCCGCCATCGACCGTCTCAAAGACGACGTTGCTGCCGAAATAGAGCCGCCGCCGGTCGAGCGGATCGAACGCCAATGGCTCGGTTCGAACCATGCGATATCGTTTCGATGGCAGCGCAATCGGCGAAACCTCTTGCGTTTGTCCGGTCCGCTCGTCGAACTTCGCAACCTTGCCCCCGAAAAAGACGCCCGGGTGCAATGGATCGGAAACCACGTAGCCATACTCTTGCGCGCCGACGGGATGCCAATCGCGTTCGGTCGTCTGGCCCCAATCGCCGCGGCTTCGCACGCAGGCCGAACCGCTCTCCTGTTGTCCTCCGCAGATCCAATATGGAAAACGATCGTCCGCGTTGACGTGAAACATCTGCGCGGTGGGCTGGTTGTACCACGAGCTCCACGTTCTGCCGGCGTCAACCGAAATCGTGGCGCCTTGATCGCTGGCCAGCGCGATGATTTTTGGATCGCGCGGATTGATCCATACATTGTGATAGTCGTCGCCGCCCGGAGCCCCCTTGATCGCGACGAACGTTCGACCGCCGTCGGTAGAACGGTAGGTCGACGTATTGGTCAAGTAGAGGGTCTGCGGATCGCGGGGGTCGACCCCTAGCGATACGAGATCGTCGCCGCGCTCCGCGATTTCGTCCGCATCGTTGACGCGCGCAAAGTGCGCGCCGGCGTCATCGCTTCGGTAGACCGCGCCTTGATCGTCGCCGTTCGCTTCGACGTCGGCGTACGCGTAGACGACGTTGGAGTTACTCGGGGCAACCGCGACTTCACACCGGCCGACTCGCTCCGGCAGGCCGTTCGCCAAACGGCTCCAAGTCGTGCCGCCATCGCTCGATTTGAAAATGCCGCTGCCCGGAATCTCGAACGAGGCCCCGATTTCCCATGGCGCCTGCCGCGCCGCCCATAGCGTGGCATAGACGACTTGCGGATTGTTGGGATCGAGCTCGACGTCGAAACCGCCGACGTTCTCGTTTTGGTAGAGCACGCGCGCAAAGCTCGCGCCGCCGTCGAGCGAACGATAGATGCCGCGTTCGGTGTTGGGTCCATACGGATGGCCGAGCACCGCAACGAAGAGCCGGTCCGGATTCGCCGGATCGACGGCCATCGAACCGATTTGCTGGCCGTCGCGCAGCCCCAGATGCGTCCACGTCGACCCGCCGTCTGCGGATTTATAAACGCCGTCACCCACGGAGAGATCCGGACGCTGTAAACCTTCGCCGCTGCCAGCATAGACGATTTGAGGATTGCTCGGGGCGACGGCGAGGGCGCCAACCGAGCCGATCTCGAGGCCGTCGAAGATCGGCATCCACGTCCGGCCGGCGTCTTGCGTTTTCCAAATGCCACCGTTGACGGCCGCCATATAAAAAAGATTCGGCTGCACCGCTACGCCGTCGAGCGCGACCGTCCGCCCGCCGCGCAATGGACCAACGAATCGCCAGTGCATCGCTTGATAGAGCGACGGCGAGATGCTCGGCTGCTGCGCGCCTGCCTCCGGCGCCGCGCCGGCCAAAACGACGACGGCAATCGCGACGAGGACGCGCTTCAACGGCGGCTTCCGTTGCGCGGCGAGCCGCGGCGCTTGGGCGCAAAAGGCGCGCCCACTTTGAACGAGCTCTTACGCGGAAGCGAGGTGTCGACGTCGTCGCAGCCGATCGGGGTAAAGTCTCGACAGTCGTTGGGCCGCGCCGGATAGATCCCGCAGTAATAGTGACCGCTGCGCGATCCCATGAGGAAGACGCATTGATCGGCCACGTCGTCGGTTACTTTGCGCAGGTAGCCAAGGTGATATCCGTCGGCGGAAGTCCGCTGCACCACGTATTCGCGCAGCGTCTGCTCGTAGCTGATGCCCAGGTGGTCGGCGATGCGCTGCACGTCCGCTTTGCTCACGAACGGCTCGTAGCCGCTGCAGCAGCTCGCGCAACCGGGCGGGCAGGCGACGTTCTCCGGAAGATCCGTCAGGTGCGCGCGCGCGAGATCGATCACGCGCCCAATGGCACCGACGAATGCCGGATCGTCGTTATACTTATAGACCCATTCGCGGCGGGTAATTTCGTTGGCATTGTAATAGCGCGAAGTCTGTTCGTCGAACTCGATCGTGATGTGCTCTTCGTCGATCTCGATTCGGTTGACGTGCTCGAGCGCGCGCGCGTCGAGCAGCTCCGGATGCGTTGGCTGTCCGGTGCGTCGCGTGTAGTTTTTTAAATTGATGAGGTCGATCGTCTCCATAACGAAGCATCGTTTCCCGCCCTTGCGGGTACGGCCTTCGCTGGGAGCAAAAGATAGCGCCCATGCAAACGGCCATCGGCGTCGATCTTGGCGGTTCTCATGTCACCGCCGCAGTCGTCAGCGAAGACGGAACGATCCGGCGTTCCCACGAGGAGGACCTCGAGGACTTACGGTTCGAGGCCGTCATCGCCGCGCTCGACGCGACGATCGGCATGGCGCTCAAGGATGCCGGACAGGTGATCGGGATCGGGATCGGGTCGCCGGGAAATATCGACGCGGCGACCGGCGCGGTCCTCTACAGTCCAAACTTCGGCTGGCACGACGTCCCGCTTGGGGAGACGCTTCGCAAGAAGTTCGGAGTTCCGGTCTTCGTCGCCAATGACGCGCGCTGCGCGACGCTCGGCGAGTACACGTTCGGAATCGGCAAAAAGACGAAGGACTTTGCGCTGCTGACGCTCGGTACCGGGATTGGCGGCGGCATCGTCGGGCGCGGGGAACTTCTTCTCGGCAATCGTTGGGGCGCGGGCGAGGTCGGCCATCATCAAATTCGCCCGAATGACGGCTTTGTCTGCGCCTGTTCGAAGATTGGTTGCTTCGAGGCGCAGGCCTCCGGCACCGGATTGATCCGACATGCCTTTGCGGTCGCGCCGTCGTTTCCGCGAAGCACCCTACTCGATGTTACGCGCGACAAGCTTAGTTCGAAAAAAATTCGCAAGGCCGCGCAAGCCGGTGATAATCACGCGCTGGCGGCGTGGAGAAACTTCATCGGCGACTTGGCGATTGGCCTAGCCAATATCATCGCCTTCGTCAATCCCGAGATGATCGCGCTGGGCGGCGGCGTCTCGACCGCCGGCGATTTCATGCTCGATGCGTTGCGACCGAAGGTCGACGCGCTGACGACAATGGTCCCGAAGGGAACGACGCAGATCGTCGTCGCCGCACTGGGCAACAACGCTGGGCAAGTCGGCGCGGCGACGATGGCGTTTCGCGGAGGCCTGACCGGTGCGCCGATTGCGGTATAACGTTTTCTTCGCCGCGGTTTTGGTCGCGCTGGCCGCGCTGCCGGTGCGTTCGGCCGGCGACGATCCAATCCACCGAATTCGTCACGTCGTCATCATCATGCAAGAGAATCGCTCGTTCGATTCTTACTTTGGGACGTTTCCCGGCGCCGACGGAATTCCGGTACGCGACGGCGTTTTCGCCGTCTGCCTTCCAAACCTCAATGGAAACACGTGCGTGCGCCCATACCACGACCCCAACGATCGCAATCGCGGCGGCCCCCATAATGTCAAGGCGGCAAAAACGGCGATCGACGGCGGCCGAATGGACGGCTTCATCGAAGCCGCGCATCGCGGACGGCGTCAGTGCCGCGACGAAAACTCGCCAAACTGTGTCGGTGCTGCCGACGTCATGGGTTTCCATGATGGCCGCGAACTGCCGAATTATTGGCGCTATGCGCGCGATTTCGTGCTGCAGGATCGGCTCTTCGAACCCAACGCATCGTGGAGCTTGCCGCAGCACTTGTTCTTGGTATCGGAATGGTCGGCGTGGTGCAAGCACATTGGCGATCCGGGAAGCTGTATCAACGAGTTGCAGGAGCCGGATTATCCTCCGGATTTCCGATCGCGCAATCCGCGCTTCCAACCGCCGCCGGCTGGACGCCCCGACTACGCTTGGACCGATCTCACCTATCTGCTGCACGCGCACCACGTGAGTTGGGCCTACTACGTCATGGCCGGCGCGCAGCCCGATTGCGCGAACGACGAACAAAATTGCGAACCGGTGATGCAAAAAGCCAGGACCCCGGGCATTTGGAATCCGCTGCCGTACTTCGATACGGTCAAACGCGACGGCGAGCTTGGAAATATCCGCGACCTTCGCGACTTTTACTCCGCCGCCGCGGCGGGTACGCTGCCATCGGTCGTTTGGCTCTGTCCGGCAGGCCCGTACAGCGAGCATCCACCCGCGCTGGTCAGTCGTGGGCAGGCCTACGTCACCGGTTTGATCGATGCCATCATGCGCGGGCCCGACTGGAAAAGCACCGCAATCTTCTTGACGTGGGACGACTGGGGCGGCTTTTACGATCACGTGGCGCCGCCGCGCGTGGATGAGAACGGTTACGGCCTGCGCGTCCCCGGTATCGTGATCGGTCCGTACGCTCGACGCGGCTTTATCGATCACCAAACGCTCAGTCACGACGCATATGTGAAATTTATCGAGGACGATTTTCTCGACGGCGCGCGCATCGATCCGCGCACCGACGGGCGCCCGGACCACCGCCCGACAGTACGGGAAAACGTCGCGATTCTCGGCGATCTTCGCCGGGATTTCGACTTCACGCAGAAGCCGCGCGCGCCCGAGATTCTACCGGGCGCGATATATTGGAACGGCCATTAGACGGCGGCAGCGGTGATGAGCACCGGCGCATCGTCGGAGAGCGGGATCCTTCCGGTTTCGGTAATCGACGTGATGAGAGCGGCGATACGGCGGGAGCTGCGCCGCGGTGCGACCATCTCCTGATTGTGGCGAATTTCGGCTAATCGCTCGGGCGCGCTGATGAGGGCGCGCACCGCCGAAACGACTTCGGACGCGCCGTGCAAAGCGATCATGCCCAAACCGTTGCTGCGCACGAAATCGACGTTCCCGCGCTCTTGCCCTGGGACGAAATCGTAGACCACGACAGGCAGCTGAGCGGCGTTCGCTTCGGCGAGCGTGCCGGGTCCCGCTTTGGTGACGAGAAGGTCGACGGCCCGAAAATACTCGGGAATCTTATCGGTGAAGCCGAGTACGTGCATGGGGGTTGAGAGCGTCGCTGCGAGCTCGCGGAGTCGCTGCTCGAGCGGCTCGTTCCGGCCGCAGACAACGACCAGCTCGATCGGCAGACGCGCGCGCGCAAGAGCGAGCGTCGTCGAAAGAAGTTTGCCCCCACCTTCGCCGCCGGCCATTAGCATGACGACCGGCCGACTCGGCGAGAGGTTCAGTTGCGCGCGAAGATCCGCTTTGGTTCCGGTAACATCATCGAACTTGGGATGGATGGGATGACCCAGAAGCCGCAGCCTCGATGGCGGAACGCCGCGCGAGAGCGCACGGGTATAGACTTCGCGCGCCGGTACGACGACGGCGTCGGCTTCGGGCACGAGCCACGATTCGTGAACTTTACCGAGGTCGGTGACAACGGTGACCACCGGAACGTGACGCATCTGCGCATCGTCGCGTGCGCGCAACGCCGCGTGATTGAGCAACGGATGGACCGAAACAATGACGTCGGGCCGATAGCTGATGAAGAGGTCGCGCAGGCGCTCACGATAGAGCGGTTCGCAGAAACGCACGAGCGCGCGATATCGGCGTCGTCCATTGGTGGCATGGTACAGGGCGCCGTAGATGGGGGGAGCGTACCGAAGCGCCATGCTGTAGCCCAAGCCGAGTTGGGTGAGCGGGAAGGCGCAATGTGCGGCGACGTCCTCGATCCGGGTCTCATAGGCATGGGGCGATCTCGCCTCTTCCAGGGCGGCGGCGATGGCATTGGCCGCGCTGCGATGGCCTCCGCCGGTGTCGGAAATAAGCAGTAGCGCCCGTTTGGTCATGAAATCTCCCGATTAGGCCCTGGCAGGCACCCTCCTCGTGGCGCGCCTCCCGGCGTTACGCGCTCTGCGGCCTGTGTGGGCTAGTGCCGTCAAAAGCGCTCGAGCCGGCGCATCGTAAAAACGAAAAATATCGCCGAACTCGATATCCGGATTTCGGTGGTGGCCATCGTGGTCCTCGGGAAGCACGATTGCCAGGGGTCGCAGAATCGTGCGCGCCCACCGCGGCGTTCGCCATCCGAGCTGCGCGGTGTGGCGCCACCAGACGTGAAGCTGGCCGAGCGTGAGACCAGCGACCGTTCCCGGCCAGGAAATCCGCCAGCAGAGCGCCGCGACCACAAGATACGGTACCGCGCCCAGAAAGCCGTCGAGCAAAACCGCGGGGCTCGTCGATAGTACCGCATGATCGAAATAGGAGCGCCGGCGATCGTGGTGCGTGCGCAGATGCAGCGTAAACCAAAGATGTTGCGGGACGTGATAGAAAAACGTCGACGCAAAGTCTCCGGCGACGAGCGTAACGATGAGAGCGATAGCGAAGAAAATTGTGACGGTGATCTCGCTGTGTGGCTGCACGACGCATACCATATACCACGAGAACGCTCATCTTAGCCCTTCTGCCCGTCTCGCGAGGGCCCTCAACGTCGCATTGAGCTGGCCGATGCCCGGCGCCCTCGATGCCCTCAAGGGCGCGGTTCTGATTCGCGATGGACCGCCGCTGCCCCAAGCCGAGCTGGCGATTGCCCGCGCGATACTTCGCACGAATCCGCAGGTCTCGGCCAGTGCCGCGCTCCTCTTTGCGGGTGCCACGGCCGACGCCGCGCGCCTGCACGCGCTCTCGCCCGAGTTTCTGGCCGCGACCTTGTTGCAAGAATCGGCATACGATCCCCGTGCGTTTTCGTCGGCAGGCGCTATTGGGATCGCCCAGTTCATGCCCGAGACCGCGGCCGGCGCCGGCGTGGATCCGTACGATCCGCTCGATTCGATCCGCGGCGCCGCGGCGCTCTTAGGCGATTACGTTGCAGCGTACGAACCTCGCTACGCCGATCCGTACGCCGCGGCACTGGCGGCTTATAACGCCGGCCCAGTAGCGGTGGCAGAGTATCGCGGCGTGCCGCCATATCCGGAGACGCGCGAGTACGTCGACCTCATCTTCGTTCGTTGGGCTCGCATCGTCGCTTATCAGCATGAGGTCGTTCGAAACCGGAAGAACACGCTCGAATGAAGCCTTCTCGCCCGATGGTCGCGATGCTCGTTGCAATGATCGGAGCCGGCTGCGCGTTTCACGCGAGCCCCACGGCGGGCCTGGTCTTCCAGCCGCCGCCGGGCTGGCGCTCCTCGCCCGGGATCATGGGATTCATGCAGTTTTGGCGTTCGCCGACCGACGATCGCGAAGTTCTGTTCCTTTTCAAATCACCGCAACAACTGCACTCGGACGACGTCTTCAGTAAGGCGAGGCTTGACTCCACGTTGCAAGATGCGACGATCGAGCGGCGCGAGGCGATTGAAATCTGCGACCGTCAACCCGCCGAGTATATCGAAGCGGTGGGACGATCCAAACGCGGAGAAGACGATCGCGTGGAGATCGTTTCCACCAACGTTGGCGGTACGACGTATTTTGCGATGTACGTTCGCCCGCTGACGTCACGAACCAACGAGGTGGCTCGCGCCGCGCTTCGAGAACTTTGCGCGAAGCCCTAAGTCCCCTCAAGCAGCTGATTGCGCGTCAGCCGCTGGGATGGACCGCCGATGAAGCGGAGGGCCCGAAACTTCGGCGCATCTTGCGATGGCCGGCGTTAACCGCGATCGGCTTGGGAACGATGCTCGGCGGCATCTTTCCAACGATCGGCGCGGGCGCGCACGCGGCCGGCCCCGCGGTCATCCTCGCCTACGTGCTTTCGGGCCTAGTGAGTCTCTGCGTCGCCCTGTGCTACGCGGAGTTTGCGTCGATGGTGCCCGTCGCCGGAAGCGCCTACACGTATGCCTATGCCACGCTCGGTGAGTTGGTCGCCTGGGTGATCGGCTGGGATTTGATACTGGAATACGGGCTTTCGCTGGCACCGACGGCATCGTCGCTCTCCGACTATTTTCAGCACATGCTTGCGAACGTGGGAATCATCTTTCCGGCCTGGGCGCAAACCGCTCATTTGGGTGGCACGCATCCCCAAGTCGACCTCTTTGCTGCGATCGTCACCTTGGCAATCGCCGTTCTCGTTGCAATCGGAATCCGGGAATCGGCCGGCGTCAACAGCGCCCTCGTCGTGGTGCAGGTTCTTTCGATGATCGTCTTCATCGTTGCCGTCGCTCACGCGATTCGTCCCGGGAATCTCCAGCCGCTCGCGCCATTCGGATACCACGGCGTCCTCGCCAGCACGGCTCTGGTATTTTTCGCATACATCGGCTTCGATACGGTTACCGTCGCGTCGGAGGAAGCTCAGCATCCCGAGCGCGAGGTACCGATCGGCATCATCGTCGCGCTCGCGCTCGGCGGCGTTCTCTACGTCGGACTTACGCTCTGCACGGTCGGCGTTTTGCGGTTCGATCGCTTGTCCGACGGCGCTGCGATGCTCGATGCGCTTGGTGCGGTGACCAAAAGTCATACGCTCTATTGGATCGTCGCGCTCGGCGGCCTTGCCGGCAACGCGACCGTGATGCTCACGTCGTTGCTCGGCCAGGTGCGAATCTTTTACGTCATGGCCCGCGATCGCATGCTTCCGCCCGCCGTAGCACAGATTCATCACGTCTTTCGAACCCCGGCGCGAATGACCATGATTACCGGCGCGATCGTCGCGGTGTTCGCGGCGGCGTTGCCCTTGACCGAACTGCTCACGTTGGTCAACATCGGCACGCTCGCGGCTTTTGCGATCGTCTGCGCGGGTGTGCTCGTTTTGCGGATCGTGAACCCCGACGCCAGCCGCCCGTTCCGCGCGCCACTCTTACCACTCTTTTCCATCGCGGGGGCAGCATCGTGCCTCTACTTGATCACGGGCTTGCAGGTCGCAACGTGGGTTCGCTATGGGATATGGTTCCTCGTGGGTATCCTGGTGTATGCATTCTACGGCTTTCGAAACTCGCGCCTTCGCACGTAGGAGGGGTTTCGCCCGGACCTAGGGCAGAGAGGCAGCCTGGTGGCTCTTCACACCGCGGTCTCGGACCGCTTCGAACTCATCACGGTGCCGCGATTGCGAGGGGTGCCTTCGTTTGCCGATGAGGTCGCGCGCGGACTCGGTTCGCAGCCCAAACGTATTCCCTGCAAGTATTTCTACGACGACGTCGGCTCGGCGCTCTTCGATGCAATTACGCGCGTGCCCGAGTACTATCTGACCGCAGCCGAAACCGAAATCCTGGCGGATTGGGGATGGCAGATCGTGCGCCTGCTCGACGCGCCGGTCGACTTTCTCGAACTCGGCAGCGGCAGTGCGGTCAAAACACGGCTGCTGATCGGCGAAGCGCTGCGCGTTCAAACGACGCTCTGTTACAGCCCGATTGATATTTCGACCGAAGCGCTGCACGCGTCGTCGCTCGCCCTTGTCGAAGCGTATCCGGGCTTACGCGTGCGCGCCTACGCCGGCGATTATTTCGACGTGCTCGAGTCCCACGCTGTGCGCTTCGAGCGCAAGATGTTAGCGATGCTGATGGGTTCGAACATCGGCAATTACGAGCCCGAGGACGGTTTGGAGTTGTTGCGCCTGCTCGGTAACGCCCTTCATCCGGGCGACGGCCTGTTATTGGGCGCCGATCTCAAAAAAGACCGCGCGACGTTGGAGCTCGCTTACGACGATCCCGCGGGGGTTACCGCGGCTTTCGATCGCAACCTCCTCTCGCGGATCAACCGGGAACTTGACGCCGACTTCGATCCACGCAACTTCGACCACGTTGCGCGTTACGACGATGCGCGCGGCTCGGTCGATTCGTTCTTGCAGGCGCGCGACGCGGCGACCGTTACCATTCGGCGAGCCGGCATTCGCGTTACGGTCGCGGCCGGCGAACGTATTCACACCGAGTCGTCCTATAAGTTCAGCGACGAACAGATCGCGAACCTCGGCCGCGCCGCCGGTTTCGAAGCAGTATCGGCGTGGCACGACCGGTCAAATCGATTTAGCTTGCACTTATTAGTTCGAAAGTAAATCCACGGCTCTTAGCCGCGAGCTTGCCGCTCCGCGAGACGCAACGCCGCATCGACGGCAATTGCGAGCGCCGACGCGGCGATGCTGCCGGCGAGAATCATCGGCAGCTGATGCAGCGTCAAGCCGTTGAAGATGAGGACGCCTAAACCAACTCCGCCGACATAGCCGCCGAGCGTAGCGATTGCGATCATCGCAATCGCGGCGATACGCACGCCGCCGATCACCACGGGGAGCGCTTGAGGAAACTCGATTCGTGCTAAGATCTGCGCCGGCGACATACCGAGACCGCGCGCTGCATCGACTTGCGCGGGGTCGACCTCGGCGATACCGGCGGCAACGTTGCGCGCCAGCATGAACTGCGCGTAGACGACGAGCGCGACAAAGATCGGCGTAAAGCCCAAGCCGAAGGCCTGCACGAGCATTGCCAACAGCGCCAGGCTCGGGATCGTGTAGATCGCGCCAAGGGCCCCCAAGAGCCACGGCGCGATCCGGGGATTACGCGCCGCGACGACTCCTAGCGGAACGGCAACGAGCAACGCGACCGCCAATGCGGCGGCGACGAGCTCCACGTGACTTGCGGTCAGGGCTGCAACGCGCCAAGGGTGGGTGACGAGATACTTCACGGCGTTCGCAACAGCTCGCGACCGCGCAAGAAGTATCGGCGGAAGACGTTATCGCCGGCGTGGACGAGGTCGCGAACGTACGGCGTGGCGGGCGAGTCGAAGAGTTCGAACGGCGTGCCCGATTGCTCGACTTGTCCTTGGCGCATCACGACGATTCGGTCGGCTAGCCGAAAAGCTTCGTCAACATCGTGGGTGACGAACATGGTCGTCGTGTGCAGTTCTCCGACGATGCGCACGAGTTCTCGCTGCAGGGCGCTGCGCACAACCACGTCGACCGCGCCGAACGGCTCGTCCATGAGCAGCGCGCGGGGCCGCGCGGCGATGGCGCGGGCAACCCCGATGCGCTGCGCTTCGCCGCCGGAGAGCGCACTGGGGCGCCGCGCGCGATAGGTTGTGGGATCGAGGCCGACGAGTTGTAAGAGCTCGTCGACCCGCGCGTCGACGTCGCGGCGGTTCCAACCCAGCAGCGACGGAACGACGCCGACGTTTTGCGCAACCGTCATGTTCGCGAACAGACCGACGGCCTGGATGACGTATCCGATGCTTCGTCGCAACTGCACCGCGTCGAGCTGAGTAACGTCGGTCTCGTCCACGAGAACTCGTCCTGAGTCCGGCGTAACGAGCCGATTGACCGTGCGCAACAAGGTTGACTTTCCGCAACCCGACGGACCAAGCACGACGACGAGTTCGCCGCTGCCAACACTGAGGGTGACGCCGTCGACCGCGTTCCGTGCCGCGTCCGTATAGCGAACCGTGACTCGATCGAAGCGAATCGCTGCCTTTGCGTCGATGTTGCCCTGCTCGGCGCCGCTCAGTGCTGTAACCTCCGAACGCCGGCGTTTCGCAGAAAACTGGCGGCGACGTCGGCGGGGTCGGCTTGGGCGCTTTCGACGGCGGCATTCATGCTCTGCGCGGTGCGGTCGGTGATACCCGGTGAGACCGCGTTGAGCGCCGTAGCGACCCGCGGGTGCGCCGCGAGGGTCGCCGCTCGAACGAGCGGGGCAACGTTGTACGCCGACCAAAAATGGCGATCGTCGCGCAGGACGACCAAATCGTCGGTCGCGATCGCGCCATCGGTCGAAAACGCGCTGGCGACGTCGGCCCGGTTTTCGAGCAGCGCGCGGTATTTGAGGGCGATGTCGTACGTGCGGATCTCTCGAAAGCGAAAGCCGCCGTAGAAATGCTGCAACCCCGGCAATCCGTCGGGCCGCGCCAGGAACTCTTGAATGGTCGCGAAGCGAAGGTTGGGCGCGGCGCGCGCGACGTCGGAAAGGTTCGCCAGACGATATTGCCGCGCGATTGCGCGCGTCGTTGCCAGCGCCTGAGAATCGTTCATCGGCGATGGTGGCAGCCAAACGAGTGAGTATCGGCGCGCGAAGGAACGTCGCACGACCTCGTACGCCGCTCGAGAGTTTGCGATCGGCGGCAGATGCAGCACGTCGAGCAGCGCGGTGCCGGTGTATTCGGGATAAAGATCGATATTGCCGCGCTCCATCGCCGCTATCGCGATTTGGGTCGAGCCCAAATTGAAGAGCCGCTCGACGTGGAATCCCGCGGCTTCGAGCGACTGCGCGTAGATTTCGGCGATCACAAAGGATTCGGTGAAGTTCTTCGATCCCACGTGAATCGCCGAGGGGTCGAACGCGCAGCGCGCCAGCAACGGCGCGACGCCGAGTAGCGCCAGTGCGCGCCGGCGAGAGAGAGCCTTCTCGATCATTCGCGTACGGCGGTAAGGCGCTGCGCCGCTCCCAACACGAGATCCGCGGCCAATGCGAGCCCGGCAACCGTTGCCGCGGCGGCGAAGAGCAGCGGCGGATCGTCGGTTTGGAGACCGCGCACGATCTCATCACCGAGACCCCCCGCGCCGATGAACGTCGCTAGGGTTGCACTGGCGATCGTTTCGGTCGCGGCCGTGCGCAAGCCGGCGAACGAAACGGGCAGCGCAAACGGAATCACAACGCGCGAAAAGCGCTGCACCGAGGTCATGCCCATTCCGGCGGCCGCATCGAGTGTCGCAAGCGGTACGCTGCGGATCCCGATATCGACGCTGATGACGAGCGGAGGAATCGCCAGCAGTGCGAGTGCCACGATTGCCGGTGTCGCGCCGACGCCCAGCCACGGCAGGAGGAGCATCAAGACGGCCAGGCTGGGTAGCGTGCGCCCAACCCCCGCCAATGCGACGACCGCGCCGCGAAGTCGCGGCGCCTCTGCGGCGAGAATCCCCAGGGGTAGGCCGACGGCGAGCGCCAGCATGAGCGCTGAGAGCGAAAGGACGAGGTGCTCGACGACGTGCGCGGTGAAATCTGCCATGTGGTTATTGAGGCGCATTCGACGCCGGCAACGATTCCCGTTGTAACGCTTGACGATCCCTCGCTGTACATCAGCCGCGAGCTGTCGTGGCTCGAGTTCAATGACCGGGTTCTCGAAGAGGCGCTCGACGAGCGAAACCCGTTGATGGAGCGCTTGAAATTCGTCGCGATCTACGGGACGAATCTTGACGAGTTCTTCATGATCCGCGTCGCGGCGATCAAACAGCAAATCGAGGCGCAGGTCGTACGCCGCTCCGAGGACGGTCGAACGCCGACCGAACACCTTGAAGCGATCTCGGCGCGGCTGCGTTCGTCGTTGCCCAAGCAGATGCGCGTCCTCAACGACGAGCTGCTCCCGGCGCTCGAGCGGGAAGGCATCCGCGTGATGCGCGTCGAGGAGCTTGAGGAAAGCACCCAAGCCGCGCTCGAAAGGACGTTCGACGAGAGCGTTTTTCCGGTACTGACGCCGCTCGCCGTCGACAGCGGCCACCCCTTTCCGTACATCTCGAACCTATCACTCTCCCTCGCCGTAGAGCTCGAGGAGACCACGCGCGAGGGGGTCGAGCTGCACTTCGCACGGGTAAAAATCCCGCCGACACTTTCGCGTTTCGTACCGGTCGACGATGGAAAAATCAACGAGCGGCGTTTCGTCCTGCTCGAAGATTTGATCGCGCACCATCTCGAGGGGCTCTTCCCCGGCATGCACGTACGCGATTCATACCTGTTTCGGGTTACCCGCGACGCCGATCTCGATTTGCAGGAAGACGAAGCCGACGACCTCTTGCGCGCGATTGAGTCCGAGCTGCGCAAGCGTCGCTTCGGTGAGCCGGTCCGTCTCGAGCTCGAGCGCGGGATGCCCGAGTACATGCGCGACTTTCTCTGCAGTTCGCTCGAGCTACGGCCGGTGGATTGCTACGAGATTGAAGGATTGATGGCCCTGAGCGACTTGTGGCAGATCGTGAACTTGCGCGGATACGAACAGCTGCGCGATAAGCCGTTCATGCCGGCGATTCCAAAGCGGCTCATCGGCGCCGCCGACATTTTTGCTCAGGTTCGCGACGGCGACATCATGCTCCATCATCCATACGATTCGTTCGATCCGGTCGTCCACTTCTTGCGGCAGGCAGCCGAAGACCCGAAGGTGCTCGCGATCAAAGCCACCCTCTATCGAACGTCGGGAAAAAACTCGCCGATCGTTCGCGCGCTGCTAACGGCGGCCGAGAACGAGAAGCAAGTCGCCGTCGTCATCGAGCTCAAGGCACGCTTCGACGAAGAGAACAATATCGAGTGGGCGAAACGGCTCGAGCGCGCCGGCGCGCACGTGGTCTACGGCTTTGCCAACCAGAAAGTTCACGCGAAGACATTGCTCGTCGTCCGAGAAGACGAAGACGGATTACGCCGCTACATGCATTTCGGCACGGGCAACTATAACGAGAAGACGGCGTTGCTCTACACTGACTTGAGTCTGTTCACATGTCGCGCGGAGCTTGGAAACGACGACGCGCAACTCTTCAACGCGCTCACCGGCTTCTCAAAGGTGACCGATTACGAAGATCTCTGGGTCGCGCCCGTCACGTTTCATCGCGAATTGCTTTCGAGCATCGAGCGAGAGACCGAGCACGCGCGCGCCGGACGGCCCGCAGGAATTCGCGCGAAGATCAACGCGTTGACGGAGATCGAAGTGGTGCGCGCGCTCTATCGGGCCTCGCAGGCCGGCGTTCCCATCGATCTGCTCGTCCGCGGCATGTGCGTGCTGCGCCCGGGCGTTCCCGGCGTGAGCGAGAACATTCGCGTACGCAGCATCGTCGGTCGCTTCCTCGAGCACTCACGCATGTACGTCTTCGAGAATGGCGGCGATCCCGAGACACACATCGCGAGCGCCGATTGGATGGGCCGCAATCTCGACCGTCGTGTGGAGCTGGCGGTGCCGGTCCTCGATCCGGTTATGGCCGAAACGCTCGCATCGCAGATCCTCAGCGTGTTGCTCGCCGACAATGTGAAGAGTCGGGAGCTTCACGAAGATGGAAGCTACCGCCGCCTCTCGGCGGGCGTAGGGACCATGCCGATCGACGCGCAGCGCGTCTTTCTCACGCAGGCGCAGGCGTAAGGCGCGACAACTCGAGCACGATCTTCCATTCGTGCGGCATCACGGGCTGCACCGAGAGGCGTTGACCGCGCCGCAGCAGCGCCATTCCCAGCAGCCGCGGCTCGGCGCGCATCTGCGCGAGGGTCACCGGATTGGCGAGCGCCTCGACGTACGCGACGTCCACCATGAACCAAATCGGCTTGGACGGTTTCGCGCGCCCGTCGAAATATTCGCTCTCGCGATCGAACTGCGTAAAGTCCGCGTGCGCCTCTCTGACGACTCTGCAGATCCCCACCGCGGCCGGCTTGGCGACGCTCGAGTGATAGAAGAGCGCCAGATCGCCCAGGCGCATCTCCATCATGTTGTTGCGCGCTTGGAAGTTGCGAACACCGGTCCACGGCGTCGTACCCTCGGCGCGTAATCGTTCGAAGGAATAGCCGCTCGGCTCGGTCTTGAGCAGCCAGTACCGGCTCACTGCCGTCCGCGCTCGGTCATGCGGCGTCTTTCGAAGCGGCCTGCGATGCGGCCTGGCATGCATTGTCGTGATGTGCTATCGTGATGCGGCATGCGCAATCGCATTATTCACGCCAGCAACGGTGGATGGGAAAACGTCGAGCGGGCGGGATATGCGCCCGATGTTCCCGGAACCGGCGTCGCGCGCCATACGCTGGTCGGTACGAGAAAGAGCGATCCAAGTGCGCCGGGCCCGCGAATGGAACTTCGCTACTTCGAAGTTCAGCCCGGCGCCGCATCGCGACTAGAGAAGCACGAACACGAGCATTACGTCATCGTACGACGCGGTCTCGGATACGCGGTGCTCGGCGACGACGCAACCGAGATCGGCCCCGACGATGTCGTCTACGTCGCACCGCTCGAGTTGCACCAGTTCGTCAATCGCGGCGACGAGCCGTTTGGCTTCTATTGCTTCGTAGACACGTGCCGCGACTTTTCGCAAGCGCCGACCGCCGGCGAACTCGCTCGGCTCGAAGCATCGCCCGCGGGCGCGGTGGCGAAGCCATTTGCCGTCCCGCCGCCGTCGAAGCGGTAGCTACGATCCGGTTTCGACCGGACGCTTTGGATCGGCAACCCACTCGCTCCAGCTGCCGTTGTAAATACGCGACCCTAGCAGTCCCGCGTGATGCATCGAGAAGTGGGCAACCGCCGCGGAGACTCCGGAGCCGCATTGATGCACCGTGCGCTTGGGATCAACGCCGGCGCGCGCGTATTCGGCACGCAGCTCTTCGGGTGATTTCAGGGTTCCGTCGGCGCGAAAGTTCTCTTTAAACCAGCGGTTTTTTGCCCCGGGAATGTGGCCGGCAACGGGATCGATCGGCTCGGTTTCGCCGCTGTAGCGCTCGGCGGCGCGCGCATCGAGCAAATGCATATCGTCCGCGCCGAGATGTTCGAGCACGAACTGCGCATCAACGAGCAGATCGGGCGCAAGTCGAACCGTCAGATTTCCCTCGCACGCAGCTGGCACGGGATCCGCGTTGACCGGGTAGCCGGCTGCGGTCCAGGCGGCAAAACCGCCGTCGAGAACGGCCACGGCGTCGTGGCCGATCCAGCGCGAGAGGAACCAGAACCGTGGCGCAAACATATCGCCGCCGGCGTCGTAGGCGACGAGCTGCGTCGAGTCGTTCACGCCGCAAGCGCGCAAGAAGCGTGCGAACGTATCCGGCTCCGGAAGTGGATGACGGCCGTTCGTTCCACTCTTCGCTCCCGCGAGATCCTCCTCGACGCCGGCGAAGAACGCGCCCGGAATATGCGATTCGTCGTAGAGGCGCCGTCCGAGCGAAAAATCGGCGAGGGCATGGCGGCAATCGAAAATTGCGAGGTGTGGATCGCCGAGCCGCTCGCGCAACGCTTGCGAGGAAATGATCGTGGTGAAGCTCACCGTCGAATGTCGATGGTTTGCTTCGCCGCCGGCGGCGCGCCGGCAAAGGCATCCTGCAGTGTCGTCTGCAGCTCGCCATTCGCGGCCATCGGGCCGAGAATGTCGGTATCTCCATAAAACTTGCCCTTGATGAAAACCTTTGGCAAGGTCGGCCAGTCGGTCATCGTCGCCAATGCCTCGCGTTTAGGCACGTTCTCCAGGACGTCGATCACTTCGAATGGATAGCCGAAGCGATCGAAGAATTCAATCGTTTCGAGGGTGAAACCGCAGCGTGGCGCCGTCTTGGTTCCTTTTCCATAGACCAGGATGGTATTCTCGGCGATCTCTCGTTCGATCTCTTCTTTGTAATCCACTGAGCACCTTAGCCTTCCGCGACGATGGTCGTGAGTTCGACCGCGTGAATGCGGCCGTCGTTGAGCGCCGCGCGCAGCGCGGCGTAAATGAGTTTGTGTTGGTCGATGAGCGTCTTCCCTGCGAACGCTTTCGAGCGGACGGTAACGTTGAAGTGATCCATCGTGCCCGTACGGTCGACGATGCTGACCTGCGCGTCGGGCAGCTCGCCACGAATGAGTGCGCGCAGCGACTCGTCATCGATCACGATCGCAGTCGCGGCGAGCCGGAATTGAGCGCCTCCGCGATTCCGCGCGCCTCGCCGAGAGCTTCGGGCAGTCGCATCGCACTCTTTGCCAGCGCCGCGGTGACACCGCTCGCAAGCACGATCCCGGTAACGCCGATGAGAACGGCGGGGACGCCGCGTGCCTTCAGCGGGCCTATCTCGAGCGTGAACGTTCGCTGCAGGCGCGCGACCCCGCGAAAGAAAGCGCGCAGACTCTGGCCTCGGTTGTTCATCGCCGGTTGGTACGTCGCACCATAACGGAAGGCCTGGGGCGGATATGTCCGCGAACCCCGCTTGGCCGATGGCCGGAATGATGGCGCACATGCGGGCGGTTCGCTTGCATGAGGTGGGCGGACCGCAGAATCTTTGCATTGATGAGCTCGCGATCCCGCCGGTTCGAGAGGACCAAGCGCTCGTGCGCGTGCGCGCCGCCGCGCTCAATCATCGAGATTTGTTCATTACGCAAGGTCTCTATCCCAATATCCGACTGCCCATCACCCTCGGCGCCGATGGAGCAGGCGAGATCGCGTCGCTGGGAGCCATGGTTTCGGACCTCGCGGTTGGCGACGAGGTTGTCATCGATCCGATGCTGGGGTGGGGCGATGACCTGCGCGTTTGGGATCCGGAACACGCGAGCATCCTGGGAATGCCGCGCGACGGAACGTTCGCGCAATACGTTGTCGTGCCGCTCGGCAATCTCTATCGAAAACCAGCCGTCCTGTCGATGGAAGAAGCTGCCGCAGTTCCGCTCGCCGGTTTGACCGCGTATCGCGCGTTGTTGACGCGCGGCGCATTGCAGCGCGGCGAGACGGTCTTGATCACCGGGGTTGGCGGAGGCGTGCAGACCTTCGTGCTGCTCTTTGCAAAACAGGCCGGGGCGCGCGCAATCGTAACGTCGAGCGATGACGAGAAACTCGAGCGAGCGCGCTCCCTCGGCGCGGATCTCGCGATCAACTACCTACGCAACCCGGATTGGCCCAAGCAGCTCCGGTCGAACGGTCCGATCGACCTCGTCGTGGATTCGTCGGGCGGCGACACACTGCGCAAAGCGCTCGACGTCGTTCGCCCGGGCGGCCGCATCGTCATCTACGGTGGAACCCAGGGCGACGCAACGATCAAAATGTTTCCGCTCTTCTGGAAGCACGTGACGATCTTGGGGACGTCAATGGGAAGCCCACGCGATTTCGCCGCGATGCTCCAGCTCTTCGACGGCGGGTTGAAACCGGTTGTCGACCGCGTTTTCCCGCTGACCGATGCCGTGGCGGCCTTTGAGCGCTTACAAAGCGCGCGTCAATTCGGCAAGGTCGTTCTTAGCGCACCGTAAGGTGCGCTACGTTGAGGATTTTCCGTCGCAGCTGCCGTTCGGCGGTGGCGAGTTACCGTAAATCGGGCCCCGATGCGCCACCGGCAAGCCGTTTCGCGGCCATAGGATCACCGGCACCTTCTTTCCGGGCGTGAGCTTCAGCTCGCAGTCGATCACCGCATCGGGTTTTGACGCGCCCGTTCCGCCGATCCATAAATCGAACCAGAGTTTGTGGCAGCCGTTGCTACCGCTGCCTCGTTTCGGACCCGACGAAGCGCAGAGATCCTCGCGAATAAAATACTGCTTGATAAACGGCACGTAGATCTTGATGCCGTACGGAATTTGTTGGTCGTTGGCGCGTTCGGTCGCAAAGGTCGTCGGATCGCAATACGTGCCTTGGCCGCCGGCGTGCTTGTGGATCACCGGATGCGCGATCTGATTTCCGGGCGGCGAATTGTCCGGCCAGCCGTAGAACGTGATCGTTGCGACGGCATTGGTTGGATTTTGCTTGGCGACGTAACACGAGCTCGAACTCGCCGCCGCATTGCTCGCGGGTGGCAGCGCCGGCCCGCTCGATTGCATGCAGGCTGCGAGCAAGAGCAATGCTGCGAGTGCACCCAGGCGGGTTTTCATAGTGAGTAGACGTTCAGCGTTTCCAGCCGCAACTCCGTTCCCAACTCGGCAACGATGACCGCTGCGTCCTCGGGCCCGACGACTTCTTCGATGCGTGGATTGAGGATCGCCATCTCTTGCGCCGACATCGCGCGTGCGAGCGGTTGGGACCGAACGCGCCCCTCGCTTTCGAGTGCGTTGAGATGAGCGAGAATTTGCCGGGCCATCGCCGGCCATAGCACTTGCCGTTGCCGGGAGTAGATGCGCTGCACGAGATCGGGTATCGTCAACGGTTCGTCGCGCAACGCATCGAGGATCTGTTGCTCGCGCATCTGCCGGTGGGCGATGTACTCGGCGATCGTGGCGCGCGGATCGTTGAGGACCGGGCCGTGACCGCCGTAAATGATGCGTGCGTCGCCGAACTCATCGGCGAGCCGTTGCAGCGTCCGTTGGTACGGGCGCATCGCACCTCCTGGCGGCGCGATTACCGTCGTGCCCTCGCCCAGGATCGTGTCGCCGGTGAAAAGCGCGCGCTCGTGCGGAAGATAAAAAATTGCGTGGTCAAAGGTGTGGCCGGGCGCATCGATCGTGTGCAGTTCGATTTCTCCCGCGCGCAGCTTCTCTTCCAGCGGGAGATCGAGATCGTGCGGAACGCGGCTTGCCGGGTGTGCGTGGAGCGTCGCTCCCGTCAGTGCGACGAGCCGTTGCGCACCAGCCGCATGGTCGGGGTGACCGTGCGTAAGCACGATCGTGCGCAGCGTCAATCCGTTCGCCCGCGCAGCGTCGAGGAGTGCGCGCGCATGGCTCTCGATCGCCGGGCCGGGGTCGATCACGAGACCTTCGCCGTTTCCGCAAACGAGGATGTACGAGTTTGTCCCCTGCAGGGTCATGGCCGATGCATTGGGAGCGCGGACGAGGATTACCATGCGCTCTCGAGCTCCGGGGGCATCTCGAAGTCGTCCGATGTTGCTCTCGGCAGGATGGTCAACACCGGTTTGCTGCGCGCATACTCGAGTGCCGCGTTCACCGAGTCGAACGTAGCAAGGCGCTCGAGATGTTTGATGGTTGGATAGACCAAATGCAACGAGCCTTCGCGCATGCGTTGCAGCGCCGTCGCCGGCGAGATCCAGAACCCGTCGTGCGTTTCAAAGGCGTCCGCAAGGGCCGCCTGATCGACGGGTGCGACGGCGAAGAAGAAGTGCGTATTGTACCGGCGCGACTCGCTCGCCGGCGTGATCCAGTGCGAGAAGAGCGTGAGCGCCGCCGCGTCCGCGTACCAATCGTGCGCGCTCAAGAAGTCGGCGAATGAGAGCGCTCCATTGCGGACCGCGATGCGTTCGCGTTCCAGGCTTGTCCAATCCGTGCGCGCAGGGTCGATCGGCAAGCCTTCGGCGGTGCGAACGAAGAGCACGCCGGCTTCTTCGAAGAGCTCGCGCAACGCGGTTATGAAGAGCGCCGCCGCATCGTCGAGCTCGACCGCGGCTAGGTCGCAGGGAAGGTTCGCCGGAACGGCGGCGCGGAATTCGCGCTGCACCCGTTGCCGGTCGAGGCCGAGGGTCCGCGCGCGCGTCGCTTCGGCTCCGTCCTGCGCCTCGATCGTTCCGCCTGGAAAGACGAAGGCATCGGGCGCGAAGGCCGCGTTTGCACTTCGGCGCGCTAAATAGACTTCGAAGGGCGGCCGCGCGAGGATCACCGTCGCGGCCAAACGCGGCTCGCTCACCGAGGGCTAGTCTCCCGCCGAGTCGCGCCGAAACCTCCTCGATGCGGATAGCTCTCGGAAGCGACATGGCCGGCGAACTCCCGGAGGCGATCGACGCGTGGTTGCGCGCGCACGGTCACGACGTCGCTCGCTTCGGCGCGCTGGCGCCGGGTGAGAACGATGCGTGGCCCTCCGTTGGGCGCGAGGTCGCCCAAAGCGTCGCGCGTCGCGACGCGGAGTATGGCGTTCTGTGCTGCTGGACCGGCACCGGCGTGAGCATTGCGGCCAATAAGGTCGCCGGCGCTCGGGCGGCGCTCTGCGCGGACGCGACGACCGCGGCCGGCGCGCGCGAGTGGAACGATGCAAACGTGCTCTGCATCAGCCTGCGGGCGACCTCGATTCCGGTGGCCGAGGAGATGCTCGAGGCATGGTTCGCCGGCGTCCCGACACGCGATCCAACCTATCGCGCGATGATCGCCCAACTCGAATGAGCAGAGGGGCCGCGCACTCGCGCGGCCCCCTATCAATCTGCCGTTCACCGGAGCGTAGAACTAACGCTTCGCGTCCGGCCCTCTCTCACGGCGGCTTCGGCGACAGTATGTGCCGTCCTGACCCGAGAGGCCGATTCTAACAAAATCAGATAGCCCGATTCAATACGTTGGGAAGAAATAACCAGCAGCAGAGCAGCAGCAGGCACCAATTCACCACGTGGGATGTCCAGCAATAGGGACATTCCCGACGGGTGATATAGATGAGCGAGTAGGCCAGGTAGGCCGAGGTCGCCGCGGCGCCGGCCACCGCCACGAGTAGGGCGATCGCGCCAATCCTGCCGTGCAGAAACCAGACGGCGATCGCAACGGCCGGATAGTAAAGTACACCAAGCAGCGAGTTAGGAACGCCGAAGAGGTGCGCCCTCGGGGTCTTAACGACGCTCGGGCCCTTGACCTCGCCGCGTGCCGCGCGGCGCGTCTTGTTCAGCATGAAAAGGGAGGCGTAGAGCGCAACACCGCAGAGCAACGTGACGACCGCCCGAATAATCACCGCTTGAATTCTCTCCTTCGTAAGAGCGCTGCGCTCGCGCTGCTCGTCGCTTCTTTTGTGTTGGCGTACTTGGTGATTCGCCATCAGCCGCGAGTCGAGCACGAGATCCGATCGATTGGGCCGTTCGCCTATCCGCTTGCCGTCGCGGTCTTTATCCTGGTCGCCTCGGCGCCGTTTTCGGTAACCGATGCGTTGGCGATCATGAACGGCGCCATCTTTGGACCTTTGAAGGGTACCCTGGTCGACGTCTTTGGACTCATCGGTGCTGCGCTGCTAGGTTATTGGCTCAATCGGCATGCCACGCGGCTCTGGCGCCTGGAGGAGTATCTGCACCGATTGCCCGCGTGGGTCAAGCGCTTCCCGGTCGGCTCGCCGGCCTTCTTGCTCGCAGTCCGGATCATCCCGGGCTTCGGTGGAACCGTTGCCACGGCCAGCGCAGCAGCCTTTCGCGTCCCGGTGTGGGTGCACGTTTGGACGATGTGCGTGATCGCCGTGCCGATCTGCGCGCTGCTTACGATTTTTGGCGATCGCGTCACCGTAGCGCTGCATGGCTACGAATCGCGCGCCAGCCGCTACGCGCGCCATTACTGCCTCACCCATCGCTGTCCGCATTTTCATTTCCGCCGAACGCAAACGGTTTCACCGTCGCCGTGACGTCACCGCAGATCGTTGCGGACCACGATGCTTTCGCGCAGCTCTGCGCTCGGGTTGCGATCGCCGATCGCGTTGGGCTCGATACGGAGTTCCACGCCGAGCGCACGTATACGCCGCGCCTTATGGTGGTACAACTCGCCTTTGACGACGGCGCGGCGATTGTCGACGCGCTGGCGCTGCGCGACCTGCGCCGGCTAGCCCTCGCGCTTACGCATACGACGGTGGTCGGTCACGCGCTCTCCGCCGACTTGAAGATTTTCGCCGACCGCTTCGAAATTGTGCCGCCTCGCGTCTTTGATACGCAAGTCGCGGCCGCATTTCTGGGCTACGGAATGCAAGTGTCGCTTGCCGACTTGGTGCGCAACATCTGCGACGTGCGGCTCGCGAAATCGCAGACCGTCAGCGATTGGTCGTCCCGGCCGCTCTCCGAGCGCCAGATCGACTATCTCGTCGGCGACGTCGCCTATTTGCTTCCACTCTTCGACGCCTTGCGTCCCCGTCTCGAACGGCGGGGACGCTACGAATGGGTTTACGAGGAGTGCGCCGAGCTGGGCGATATCGAGCGATACCGCATCGACGAACGGCGCGCCTATTTGCGCATACCCGGTGCGATGCGAATGAGCCGCCGCGAGCTGGGGATTCTCAACGAACTGGTGCGATTGCGCGATGGCGTCGCGCGCGAGCGCGATCTTCCGGTACGGTTCGTTCTTCCGGATGACGTGGTTGCGGGGCTTGCCGTATTGAAGCCGGCGCAGTTGCACGACCTGGCGCAGCTTCGCCGGCTGGACGGCGCCATGAAACGCCAGCTCGGCGAGGAGATTCTCGCGGCGGTGGCGCGCGGTCTATCGCTCGACGAATCCGCGCTACCGCAACGGCCGAACCGCCCGGCGGCACCCGCCCGCGACGCGCTCGTTTCGCTGTTGAACGCCGCCATCGCGGAGATCGCGCGCGACGCCGACCTGCCCTCGAGTCTCTTGGTACCGCGTGCCGCACTCGAGCGCATCGCACGCGAAATTCCGCCCGATCGCGCGACGTTCGATCGGACCCTCGCGCTGCAGCCGTGGCGGCTCGCACTCGTCGGCGACCCGCTTTGGAGGCTTCTCACCGGCGAAGCTCAGCTCAAGATCGAAGGCTACGCGCAAGGCAATCCGAAAGTACGTGTATCCCATGAATTCACATCCCAATAGCTTCGAAGCGCTCGATACGCTACGCGTTGGCGACCGTACGTACCGCTATTTTCGCCTCGGCGTTCTCGAAGAATCCGGAACCGCTTCGTTGCAACGGCTGCCGTTTTCGCTCAAAATCTTGCTTGAAAATCTCTTGCGTTTTGAGGATGGACGCAGCGTCAAGGCCGACGATATCGAAGCGCTCGCTCGTTCCTCTCGCGCGCGTTCCGAACGCGAAATCGCATTCACGCCGGCACGCGTCTTGCTCCAAGATTTTACCGGCGTCCCGGCCGTCGTCGATTTGGCGGCGATGCGCGACGCGATGGCGGCAATGGGCGGCGACCCCGCGGCCATCAACCCGCTGCAACCAGTCGAACTCGTTATCGACCATTCGGTTCAGGCCGATTATTTCGGCTCGAGCGATGCGCTTGCCAAGAATACCGATCTCGAGTTCGAGCGCAATCGGGAACGTTACGCGTTTCTCAAATGGGGACAATCGGCACTTTCGGGACTTCGAGTCGTGCCGCCCGGGACCGGCATCGTGCATCAGGTGAATATCGAACACCTTGCACGCGTGGTCTTTGCCTTACCACAAGCTCCTGGTGACGCAGCCGGCACTCCGCTTGCATATCCGGATACGGTCGTCGGAACCGATTCGCATACGACGATGGTCAATGGGCTGGGCGTGCTGGCGTGGGGAGTCGGCGGCATTGAAGCCGAGGCGGCGATGCTTGGCCAGCCCGTGACGATGCTCATTCCCGAGGTCGTTGGATTTTGTTTGCATGGCGCGCTCGGCGAAGGCGTTACGGCAACCGATCTGGTGCTGACGGTAGCGGAGATGTTGCGACGTAAAGGCGTCGTCGGAAAATTCGTTGAGTTTTACGGCGAGGGTCTCTCGGCGCTCCCGGTCGTGGATCGCACCACGATCAGCAACATGTCGCCCGAGTTCGGATCGACCGTTGCAATCTTTCCGATCGATGACCGAACCTTGGAGTATCTGCGGCTGACGGGCCGTTCCGCCGAACACATCGCGTTGGTCGAAGCTTATACCAAGGCGCAGGGACTCTTTCGCACCGATGCGAGCCCCGAACCGGAGTTCGCCGATTCGTTGACCCTCGATTTGTCGACCGTCGTTCCCAGCCTAGCGGGACCGCGGCGGCCGCAGGATCGCGTACCGTTGGGCGAAGTGAAGCAATCGTTCGAAAACGCGCAGCACGGGTGGAGTGCCGCGCGCGATCGCAAGAACGCTGCCGTTTCGCGGTTCGAAGACGAGGGCGGTGGCGGAACGGCGACGATCGCGCAAACGCTCGACCAGGTGGATGACGGCTCGGTGGTGATCGCGGCCATTACCAGCTGCACGAATACTTCGAATCCATCGGTCCTGATCGGCGCGGGACTGCTTGCGCGCAACGCCGTCGAGCGCGGTCTGCAGACCAAATCGTGGGTTAAAACCTCGCTCGCACCCGGCTCCAAAGTCGTGACGGATTATCTCGCGAGGGCTGGACTGCAAGAGTACCTCGATCGGCTTGGGTTCAACCTCGTGGGCTATGGCTGCACGACGTGCATCGGAAACTCGGGCCCGCTCCCAAGCGACGTGGCCGAAGCGGTCGCCGACGGTGATTTGAACGTCGCGGCCGTGCTTTCGGGAAATCGAAACTTCGAAGGGCGCATCCACCCGCAGGTTCGCGCGAACTACCTCGCCTCGCCGCCGTTGGTCGTCGCCTATGCGCTTGCCGGACGTATCGACATCGATCTTACCACTGAGCCGCTCGGCTCCGATCGCGCGGGCAAACCGGTTTTTCTTCGCGACCTGTGGCCGAGCAACGACGCGATCGCGACGACGATGGCAGGCTGCATCAGTGGAGAGATGTTCGAACGTCAATACGCCGACGTCTTCGAAGGCGACGAGAACTGGCGGGAGTTACGGGTGGCGGCAAGTGAGCGCTATTCGTGGGACGTTGCGTCCGAGTACGTGAAGCAGCCGCCCTACTTCGACGGAATGCCCGACCTGCCGACGGCATTGCACGATATTCGCGGCGCACGCGCCATCGCCGTGCTCGGCGATTCGGTCACCACCGATCATATTTCTCCCGCCGGCAGCATTGCGCGCAACAGCCCCGCCGGGAAATACCTGATGGAGCGTGGCATCGAGCCGCGCGATTTCAACTCATACGGCGCGCGCCGAGGCAATCACGAGGTCATGGTTCGGGGCACGTTCGCCAATGTGCGACTGCGCAACGCGCTCGTTCCTGAAATCGAGGGCGGAGTGACGCGCTATCTTCCAACCAACGAGCAGCTCTCGATTTTCGACGCGTCGCGGAAGTATGCGGCGGATGGCACGCCGCTCATCGTGCTTGCCGGCAAGGAATACGGTTCAGGTTCGTCGCGCGATTGGGCCGCGAAGGGACCCTACCTGCTCGGCATCAAGGCCGTGCTCGCGGAATCGTTCGAACGAATTCATCGCAGCAACTTGATCGGAATGGGTGTGCTGCCGCTGGAATACCTCGATGGCGCGGACCGCTCGACCTACGGACTCGAAGGTGAGGAGATCTACGACATCAGCGGTTTGACTTCGGGATTCGAACCGCGGATGCGCCTGCGCGTGACTGCCACCGATCCGTCCAGCGGACGGGCTATCGACTTCCACGTGCGCCTGCGCATCGACACGCCCAACGAAGCGGAGTACTATCGTCACGGCGGCATTTTGCAGTACGTCCTGCGGAGCTTGCGCGCTATTACAGGTTAACGCGACCCAGCTTGTTCGCATTGGTTTCGACGAACCACATGTTGCCGTCGGCGCCTTGCACGATTCCCGTCGGCGCCGCCCGCGAGGCGAGGTTTGAGTGCTCGGTGATGCGGCCATCCATGGTGATCCTACCGATTTTCGAGTAGCGCACTTCATAGGAATCGTACGTTTCGTACTCGGTAAACCACATCGCGTTGTCGGGTCCAGCGGCGAGATCAACCGGCGCCTCGGTTGGCGTAATGCCACGGGAATATTCGCTGATCTTTCCGCCCGTTGTGATGCGGCCAATGCGTCCGGCTTGTTCGGTGAACCACAGCGCGCCATCGGGGCCGGGTGCAATGGAATACGGTTTGGCACTTGGCGATAGGCCTTTTGAGTACTCAGTGACCTTTCCGCGGACCGTAATGCGTCCAATGCGGTCGCCGGCCGATTCGGTAAACCACAGCGCGCCGTCGGGGCCGGCTGTAATATCTTGAATATAAACTCCCGGCGAAATCCCGTTACTGTAGGTCGTGATGCGCCCTTGGGTTGTGATGCGTCCGATTGAATCGCCGTCCGTAAACCACAACGCCTTGTCGGGCCCGCTCGTGATTGCAGAGAGACTGTTCTGGTAGCCGGTTGAAAAGACGTGTATCGCGCCGGCCGTCGTCACCCGAACGATTTGGTAGTCGCCGGAATCGGCGAGCCAGAGAGCACCGTCGGGACCGGTGACGATGTCGGTGAAGGCCGGGCTGGCCGAGTTTTGATAGTAGAAGGTTCGACTGCGCTTCCCGGAGAGTGTGACGCGCACGATGGCACTCGCGCCGGCATCTTGATCGATGTCGTCGGCGACCCAAATAGCCGAATCCGGACCCGCGGCAAGTGCCGTCGGAAAATAATACCGGCTTCGCGGCAGGTCGGAGAAGATGGCGATCCTCGCATGTTCTTTCGATGGCCCGGTGCCCATTGATGCTGAGGTTTGGAGAGTCGGCATCGTACCGACGCCGCTGCGACAAGCGGAACTTACCACCACAAAGAAGCAAAGCGTTACCGCGACACGGATTCGCTCGATCATGATTACCTCCGAGTGTTAGAGACTCACCCGCTTGAAATCTTTCAGCAGACTTGCAACGTAGCTCAAGAACCGTGCCGCTGCGGCGCCATCCACAACCCGGTGATCGTAGCTGACGCTAATCGGTAGCATGAGGCGTGGTTCGAACTGCTCGCCATTCCAGATTGGGCGCATCGCCGTTCGAGTCGCTCCGAGGATGGCGACTTCGGGTGCGTTGACGATTTGTGTGAACGCCGTTCCACCGATCCCGCCGATCGACGATACGGTGAATGTGCCGCCCTGCATGTCGCCGAGGCTCAACTTTCCGTCGCGCGCCTTTCCAGCGAGTTCTGCGGCCACGCCGGCGATTTCGCGCAATCCTTTGGCGTCGGCGTTCTTGATCACGGGAACGACGAGGCCGTCGGGAGTATCGGCGGCAAATCCAATATTGTAGTACCGCTTATAGACGATCTCTTCGCCGTCGAGCGACGCATTGAATTCGGGAAAGCGCTTCAGCGCCGCGACCGAGGCCTTGACCAGGAACGCCAGCAAGGTCAACTTCGATGCCGAGCCTCCTTCGGCGTTGACTTGATTTCGGAACTCTTCGAGCGCCGTCACGTCGGCTTCGTCTTGGTTGGTGATGTGTGGAATCTGCAGCCAGTTACGATGCAGATTTGGACCGGAGAGTCGCTTGATTCGCGAAAGCGAGCGGCGCTCGGTCTCGCCGTATTGTGAAAAATCGACCTTCGGCCACGGCGGTAACGCGAAAGGCGTCGCTGCGCCATCCTTTCGCTTGAGCGCTTCCTTGACGAAACTCTCCACGTCCTCGCGAGTGACGCGCCCGTTCGGACCGCTGCCCTTCACGTCGCGCAACTCGACGCCGAGCTCGCGCGCAAAGCGCCGAATGCCCGGACTGGCGTGCACGACGCCGTCGCCGGCGGCTTGCGGGCGCGGCGGTTCCGGCGTGGCGGCCGCCGGCGCGCTCGCTTGTTGCGGCGCGGGAGAGGGTGCTGCTTGTTGCGGCGCGGCAGGGGGTGCTGCTTGTTGCGGCGCGGCGGGCGGCGCCGCTTGCGAACTCAAGGTTAGAATCGTCGCCCCTTGCGAGACACGATCGCCGACTTTGACTCTGACGTCTTCGACGACGCCGTCGGTCTCGGCGGGAACCTCCATCGAGGCCTTCTCGCTTTCGAGGGTGATCAGCGATTCGTTCTTCTTGACGCGATCGCCCGACTTCACCAAAACCTCGATAACCGGAACGTCTTTGAAATCGCCGATGTCGGGGACCCGAACCTCAATCGTTTGACTCATCTGATTCTACCTTTGGCTATGCGTTGATGGGATTCGGCTTGTCCGGATCGATGCCATACTTTTTGAGCGCCTTCTGCACGGTCTCTGAAGGGATTGTGCCTTCATCGGCGAGCGCCTTTAAAGCCGCGACCGCGACGAAATGCCGGTCCACTTCAAAAAACTCGCGCAGCTTGCGGCGGAAATCGCTGCGCCCATAGCCGTCGGTTCCGAGCGCGACGTAACGTCGCCCCACGAACGGATGGATCTGCTCGGCGAACGTACGGATGTAATCCGTTGCGGCGATGCCGGGACCCGGCTTGTCCGCTAAGCATTGCTCGACCCACGAGCTGCGAGGTTTTTCTTGCGGATGGAGCATGTTCCAGCGTTGGGTTGCGACGCCGTCGCGCTGCACTTCGTTGAAGCTGGTCACGCTCCAGATGTCGGCGCCCACCTTCCAATCGCTTGCGAGAAGATCCGCGCCGGCAATCACCTCGCGAAGTATGGCACCAGAACCGAAGAGCTGCACGCGCGGCGCCTTGGCCGCCGTCGATGAGCTTTCGGAAGAACGGAAGAGATACATGCCACGCAAAATTCCATCGCGGGCGCCCTCCGGCATCGCCGGATGCTGATAGTTTTCGTTCATCAGCGTGATGTAGTAATAGACGTCTTCCTGTTCGGCGAGCATGCGCCGCAAGCCATCTTGAATGATGACGGCCAGCTCGTAGGCAAAAGTAGGGTCGTAGCTGCGGCAGTTGGGAATGAAGGACGCTGCGACTTGGCTGCTACCGTCCTCGTGCTGCAGGCCTTCGCCGTTGAGGGTCGTGCGGCCTGAGGTCGCGCCGAGGAGAAAACCGCGAGTTCGACTGTCGCCTGCCGCCCACGCGAGATCGCCGACGCGTTGAAAGCCGAACATCGAGTAGAAGATGTAAAAGGGGATCATCGGCAGATTGTGGTTCGAGTACGACGTCCCCGCCGCAATCCAAGAAGAGATGGCGCCGGCTTCGTTAATGCCCTCTTGAAGAATCTGCCCCAGCTTGTCTTCGCGATACCACATGAGCTGCTCGGCATCTTGCGGATGATAGAGTTGTCCGACCGACGAGTAAATGCCGAGTTGACGAAACATGCCTTCCATGCCGAAGGTGCGCGATTCGTCGGCGACGATCGGGACGACGCGCGGGCCGATTTCGCGGTCGCGCGCGATTGCATTGAGAATCCGTACGAACGCCATCGTCGTGGAGATGTGGCGATCGCCGCTGCTTTGCAGCTGTCCTTCAAAGGTCGAAAGCTCCGGCACCGTCAGCGACGCCGATTTCTTTCGGCGTTGCGGGACGCTGCCAAGGACCGCTAAACGCTCGCGAAGATACTGCATCTCCGCAGCGTCGTCGGCCGGCTTGTAGAAGGGAACGCTGTCGCCCGAAATCGCGTCGTTTGAGATCGGGAGATTGAAGCGATCGCGGAAAAGCCGCAGCGCCTCCAGCTCCATTTTCTTGGCCTGGTGAGCGATGTTCTGAGCCTCTCCGGCCCCGCCCATGCCGTAGCCTTTGATCGTCTTTGCGAGCACGACGGTCGGCTGACCGCGATGCCCGCTGGCGGCCTTGTACGCCGCGTACACCTTGGTCGAATCGTGACCACCGCGCTGCAACGCCCAAATTTCGTCGTCGCTCCAATCCTCGACGAGCGACTTGGTCTCGGGATAGCGGCCGAAAAATTCATCGCGCACGTACTTGCCGTCGCGCGACTTGAACGTTTGGTAGTCGCCGTCGACGCATTCGTTCATCAGCTGCGCGAGGCGGCCGCTCGTGTCGGCGGCAAGCAAAGGATCCCAGCGGCTCCCCCAGATCACCTTGATGACGTTCCAGCCGGCGCCTTTGAAGACGCCCTCGAGCTCTTGGACGATCTTACCGTTGCCTCTCACCGGCCCATCGAGACGCTGGAGATTGCAGTTGATGACCCAGATGAGATCGTCGAGCTTTTCCCGTCCTGCAAGAGAGATTGCGCCGAGCGACTCGGGCTCGTCCATTTCGCCGTCACCGACGAAGGCCCACACTTTGCGCCCGCTCGTGTCGGCGAGGCCGCGATCGTGCAGATAGCGCATGAAGCGCGCTTGATAGATCGACGTAATCGGTCCGAGCCCCATCGAGACGGTGGGAAACTGCCACAAGCCCGGCATGAGCCAGGGATGCGGATACGATGAGAGCCCTTTGCCGTCAACCTCCTGACGAAAACGTTCGAGTTGGTCCTCGCTGATTCGCCCTTCGAGAAAGGCGCGGGCATACACGCCCGGTGAGGAGTGTCCCTGAAAAAAAACCAGGTCGCCACCGAACGTTTCGCTCGCTGCGCGGAAAAAATGGTTGAACCCCACGTCGTACAGCGTGGCGGCCGACGCGAAGCTTGCGACGTGGCCGCCGAGCTCCGAACTGATTCTGTTGGCGCGCACGACCATCGCGAGCGCGTTCCAGCGAACGTAATGCCGCAACCGGGCTTCCAACTCGCGATCGCCCGGCATCTGCGGCTGACGATCGGCAGAAATCGTGTTGACGTAGGGCGTCGTGAGTCCGAGCGAAATTAGTGCGCCGCGCGTTTGGGCTTCGTCGACGAGGTGCGCAATAATTTGACGCGCGCGTTCGTGCCCTTCCACCTCGAGCACGCTGCGCATCGCGTCAACCCACTCGCGCGTTTCTTGCGGATCGGGATCGGGAGCAAAAACCGTCATGTATCGCGCATCATTTGAGTCGGCGGGGTACGTTTCTTCCAAATGGCCCCATCCAATCCGACGGATGGTTGGTTCCATTGCCGGGCGCCGCTCAATGGGAACTCGGCACCGCGGCGTGTAATTCAGGTAGCAGCGGGAGCTACAGGCTGAGAGGGACGATCGCGCCATGCGATTTGCCGACCGCAGAACCTGATCGGGGTAATGCCCGCGGAGGGAGACGTTCATGAAGGTTTACATCGGAGGCTCCGACGCCTCGATTCGCGTCCCGCGCCGCGCAATTGCGCTGAGCGACGGAACGGTCCATACCCTCTACGACACGAGCGGGCCCCACGGCGATCCGCAATGCGTCGTCGATATCGCGCGAGGGTTGTTGCCGTTGCGCGAGCCCTGGATCGTTGCGCGCGGCGATACCGCGGAGCTCGAAGCACCCTCGTCGATATACCGGCGCGGGCGCGACGCGATGAGCGAGCTGGACGGCGTGCGTTTCCCAGCACCTCGCAGGCCTCGGCGGGCGAAGCCGGGTGCGAACGTCACGCAAATGCATTACGCGCGCCGAGGCCAGATCACGCCCGAGATGGAGTTTGTCGGCGTGCGCGAAGGGGTCGAGCCCGAACTCGTGCGCAGCGAGATCGCACGCGGCCGCGCGATTCTTCCGTCGAACGTCAATCATCCCGAAAGCGAGCCGATGATCATCGGCCGAAGCTTTCTCGTGAAGATCAACGCGAATATCGGGAACTCCGCGGTGAGCTCGTCGATCGACGAAGAGGTCGAAAAGATGACGTGGGCGACGCAATGGGGCGCCGACACGGTGATGGATCTCTCGACCGGCAAGAACATTCACGAGACGCGAGAGTGGATTCTGCGGAACTCGCCCGTGCCGATCGGCACGGTCCCCATCTATCAAGCCCTCGAGAAAGTCGGCGGGAAAGCGGAAGATTTGACGTGGGAACTCTTCCGCGACACGCTCGTCGAACAAGCCGAACAGGGCGTGGACTACTTTACGATTCATGCCGGCGTTCTGTTGCGTTACGTTCCCCTTACCGCGAGCCGGATCACCGGAATCGTTTCGCGCGGCGGCTCCATTTTAGCGAAGTGGTGTCTCGCGCATCACCGCGAGAACTTTCTCTACGAGCACTTCGAGGAGATCTGCGAGATCATGAAGGCCTACGACGTGGCCTTCTCGCTGGGCGACGGGCTTCGCCCAGGCTGCACCGCGGATGCCAACGACGCGGCGCAGTTCGGCGAGCTCGAAACGCTGGGCGAGCTGACCGACGTGGCCTGGAAGCACGACGTTCAAGTGATGATCGAAGGCCCGGGTCACGTACCGATGCATATGATCGAAGAGAACGTCCGCAAGCAGTTGGAGGTCTGCAAGGAAGCGCCGTTCTACACGTTGGGCCCGCTCGTCACGGACGTCGCGCCCGGATACGATCATATCACCAGCGCCATCGGCGCGGCGATGATCGGTTGGCACGGGACGGCGATGCTCTGTTACGTAACGCCGAAAGAACATCTCGGCTTGCCGAACAAGAAGGACGTGAAAGACGGCGTCATTGCGTATAAGATCGCCGCGCACGCCGCGGATCTCGCCAAAGGGCATCGCGGTGCGGCGCACTGGGATGACGTACTCTCGAAAGCCCGCTTTGAGTTCCGGTGGGAGGATCAGTTCAATCTGTCGCTGGATCCGCAAACCGCGCGCGAATTCCATGACGAGACGCTTCCGGCGCCGGGGGCAAAGGTCGCTCACTTCTGCTCGATGTGCGGGCCGCATTTCTGCTCGATGAAAATCACGCAGGAGGTACGCGAGTACGCCGAACGCGGTATGGCCGAAAAATCGCGCGAGTTCGTCGAGCAGGGCGCGGAAGTCTACGTCCCCGTCTCACCCTGAGCGGACGCACGTGAGGCCTTGTGCGGTCTTCTTCGATCGCGACGAAACGATCGTCGTCGACGTGCCGTACAACGGCGATCCCGCGCGCGTCGATCCGGCGCCGAACGGCCGGGCGCTGCTCGACCGTTTACGCGCAGCCGGATTGCCGCTCGCCGTCGTGAGCAATCAGAGCGGAATCGGCCGCGGCTTCATCACTCCCGAAGCCGTCGACGCGGTCAATCGCCGGGTTGACGAGCTACTCGGACCCTTCGCCGGGTTCTTCGTCTGTCCGCATGCGATTGACGATGGGTGCGAATGCCGCAAGCCGAAACCGAAGTTGATTCTGGATGCCGCGCATGCGCTTGGGGTCGACGTCGCCTGCTGCGTTGTGGTCGGCGATCGCGAGAGTGACGTTCAGGCGGCGCGCAACGCCGGCGCGATTCCACTCAAAATCGCCGGACCTCACGAGTTGGGAACAGCCGTCGACGCTATCCTCGGGCTCGTCGGCTAAGCAGCGCCTTACTGGGGCAGATTCGCGTCGAGCCAGTAGTCGATGTCCGCGCCGTGGGCCGGTAACACGGCATACGCACTTCGCGGAAGATGGACGCTGCGGGTCAAATGCGCCCACGTATCGAGCACGCGAATCACGTAATCTTGCGTTTCGTCATACGGGGGAATCCCGCCGTACTCGCTGACCGCCTTCGGGCCCGCGTTATACGCTGCGAAGACCAGATTGTAGTGATTGGCGCCGAAACGTTGCACGAGGCCCCGCAAGTATCTCGCGGCGCCCGATAGATTCTGTTTGGGATCCCGAGGGTTGACGCCCAGCAAGGCGGCCGTCCCCGGCATCAGTTGCCCCAGCCCAATCGCGCCGGCTGACGAGACGGCATGTGTATGCCACCGCGATTCCACCGTGACGATGGCCACAAGCATATTGGCGTCAATGCGCCAGCGCACGGCATTCACGAGAACGCGGCGCGCCAGATCGCGGCTCTGCCATCCGGGAAGTTGCGGATTGATATGGCGGAGCACCGTCGCGTAGACCGATATGGCCACCGGCGTGACCGGAACCGCGTTATGGTAAGCAAGCGCGGGCGCAAACGTCCCGAGCAGATACGCACAAAGCAAGGCGGTTGTCGCCAGGAGCCTGGCGATGGACCTCCGCATATGGGGCCGGTGGGTTCGAGCCTTACCTCCGGGGCGCCTTCCGGTGAAGGGCCACCCAAACCCGCCGGGTATCGCAAGCGGGCGCTCGCGATCGTGATCGTCATTTTGGTCGCACTCTGCGCGGCGATCGCGTGGTCGCAATGGTATGCGATTCACGTCAACGTTCCGCTCTATCAAGCCCGCGACGCCCGCGCGCATTCTCGCTGACGTTGCGCTTTGATACTTCTTTGAATGCGGTCGCGCAGGAGTTGAACGGCGCTCGCTCTTAGAGCGTCGACAGGAGGTTCTTGGAGTTGATTCTACACGCGTTGCTCTTCACGGCCGTCGTCGCAGCGAATGCGACGGCCTCGCCCATGCCGCCGTCACAGCTGCCGCTCAAGGCGGTCGCGACGCCCTCGCCGTCGCCCACGCCTAGTCCCGGGCCACCCTTTGCCAGCATGTCATGGCGCGCGATCGGTCCCGCGGCCGGGGGTGGGCGTATCACATCGGTCGCCGGTTCGAGTAGCGATCCCAAGCTCTATTATGTCGGGAGTGCCGGTGGCGGTGTGTGGAAATCGGCGAACGGCGCGCAAACGTGGGATCCGGTTTTTGAAAAACAAGACGTTGCGGCGATTGGGGCCGTGACGATCGATCCTACCGACAATAAGACGGTTTGGGTCGGAACGGGCGAATCGAACCCGCGCAACGACGTGAGCTACGGCGACGGTGTCTACAAAAGTACCGACGGCGGCGATACCTGGTCGAACGTCGGGCTAAAAGGCTCCCGCTACATTTCACGCATCCTCGTGGATCCGCGCGACCACAACCATGTGATCGTCGGCGCGCTCGGCGATGCATTCGCCGATAGCTCGCAGCGCGGCGTCTACGTAAGCGACGACGGCGGTCGCAGCTGGAAGCAGACGCTGTACGTAGGCCCGGAGAGCGGTGCTTGCGATCTTGCAATGGACCCGCAAAACCCGAGTGTCATCTACGCCGGCATTTGGAAGTTTCAGCGCCGCCCTTGGACGTTCGTCAGCGGCGGCACCGAAGATGGCCTCTATAAATCCACGGATGGCGGAGCAACCTGGACGCAGCTGCAAGGACACGGGCTGCCGGCGGCGCCGATGGGCCGAATCGGCCTCGCCGTCGCACCGAGCGACGGCAACCGAGTCTACGCGGTCATCGAATCGAAGGAAGGCGTTCTCTGGCGCTCCGACGACGGCGGCAACAACTGGGAGATGGTCAGCAAGGATTCGCTCGTCGACGCGCGTCCATTCTATTTTTCACACGTTGAGGTCGATCCCAAGAACCCCAACCGCGTCTACGCGATTTCCTTCGAGGTCATGCTGAGCACCAACGCCGGCAAGACGTTCAAATCGGTCACCGACAGCCTGCACTCCGATTTTCATGCGATCTGGATCGCACCCAACGATCCCGCGCGCATCATGCTTGGCGAAGACGGCGGTTACGTGCTGACGCTCGATGGAGGCGCGAACTGGTTCTTTTCGGCGAATCTCCCGATCGCCCAAATCTATCGTGTCGGCCTTGGCACGGACAATCCCTACACGGTCTGCGTCGGATTGCAGGACAATAACGGCTGGTGCGGACCGTCGAACTCGCTCGATCCGGAAGGCATTCAGAACAAGTACTGGATCGTGACGGTCGGCGGCGACGGTCAGTGGGGAATCCCCGAGCCCGACGATCCGAACTGGATTTGGTCGAATTCGCAAGGGGGAGCGCTATCAATTTACAATCGCGTCACCCAAGATCAGTATACGGGCCAGCCGTACTTGCCGACGGGTCGTGAATCGTGGGTGCTCGCCACGAGTCGCTATCGTTTCAATTGGGAGTCGCCGATTGCGTTTGCTCCGTGGCGGAGCGCCGGCGGTAATGTGATTGGCTGGGTCGGCGCCAACGTCGTCTTCCAGACGACCGATCGCGCGCGATCGTGGAGCATCATCAGCCCCGATCTCACCCGTAATATCAAGTCGCATCAGCAACCGGCGGGAGGCCCGATCACCAACGACGTCTCAGGGGCCGAATACAACGATACGATCCTCGATATCGAGGCATCCACGCGAGCGCGAGGTGAGATCTGGGTCGGTACCGACGACGGTCTCGTTCAACTCACGCGCGACGGCGGCAAACACTGGACCAACGTGACGCCGCCGGGGGCGCCCGAATTAGGACGCTTCGAAACGGTCGCGCCGTCGGAGCTCGTCGACGGAACGGCCTACGCGATCAACGACGCGCATTACCTCGGCGACAACGCGCCCTATGCCTTCGTTACGCACGACTTCGGGAGCCATTGGACGAAGATCGTCAACGGTCTGCCGCAGGATCAATGGGTGCGGTCGATTCGGCCGGATATTCGCACGCAAGGGCTACTCTATCTCGGCACCGAGCAAGGCATCTGGATATCGTTTGACGGCGGCGCGAACTGGCAGTCATTTCAAAACGATTTGCCGCCGGTCTCCGTTCGCGACATTCGGATGCAGCCGCAGTACGACGATCTCGTCATCGCCACGCACGGCCGCTCGGCCTATATCATGGACGACGTCGCCCCGCTCCAGCAACTCTCCGCAGCCATCGCGCGTGGCAGCTGGCTCTTCGCGCCCCGCATCGGGTACGAGTGGTCGCTGCATCAAAACGACGAGGGAACCTACACCGGCTATGCCGCGTCGAACCCCCCGTACGGCATAGCGATTACCTTCTATCAGAAGGAACCGCAGAAGAACGCCCCCGCACTCGACATTCTCGACGATCGCGGCCGTGTCGTTCGTAGCATTTCGGGAACGCATAAGGTCGGCGGCAAAGATCAGCCGCGCATCTCCAACAAAGCCGGGCTCAACCGGTACATCTGGGATTTCAACGTCAACGGACCGGTCAAGTGGACCGGCGCCGCGCTCGACTTTCTCAACGGTCCCGATACCGGTCCCGGCGTGGTTCCCGGAACGTACTCCGTACGAATGACGATCTCTGGCCACACCTACGTGCAGCGTTTCCGCGTCGGTCCCGACCCGCGTTCGCGCTTCACGCAAGCCGAGTATCAGCGCACGTTCGATGAGGCAATGCGACAAATGAGCCATCTGTCGCAAATCGACACTGTTCTCAACAACCTGGACAACGTCAAGAAATCGATCGACGCCGCACTCGCCTCAGCGAACAAAGCGAACAACACGGCATTGGCCGGCAAGCTCAACGCCGCGTCGGCAGCACGTCAGACGTTGTTCGACACCTTAGCGACCAACGTTCGCGGTGAAGGGACCGAGGACGAGACCAAGCTGCACGAAGACCTGCTGAACGCGTCCCAAGTAGCGCAAGGACTGATCACTCCGGCGGTCGTTGAGTATCTCCGGCGTATTGATACGCAATATGCCGCGGGGATCGCGCGCTACAACGCCTTCGTTGCGGGCGTGCTTCCGGGCCTCAACGACGCGTTGAAGCAGTCGGGTATGAAGGCGCTCTCCTCGGTCAAAACCGTCGCGCCATGATTATCGCTTCGGGCGTGCTCCTCGCCGCGGCCGCCTACGCGAACCTGTCGTGGCGTTCGATCGGACCGACTGTCTCGGGTGGTCGGGTTGCAGCCGTGGCCGGCACGCCGCAAGACGACCAACTCTACTACCTCGGCACTGCGGGCGGCGGCGTCTGGCGATCGACCAATGGCGGCGCGACCTGGGAAGCCGTTTTTGAGAAGGAGCCCGTTGCCGCCGTCGGCGCGGTGGCGATCGATCCTACGGACGAGCGCGTTGTTTGGGCCGGCACCGGCGAAGCGAATCCGCGCAATGACGTGAGCTTCGGCGACGGTCTGTATAAATCGACCGACGGGGCTAAAACGTGGACCCGAGTCGGCCTTGCCGGCGTGTGGAGCATTTCGCGCATCGCGGTGGATCCGCACAACCCGCGCCACGTCATCGTGGGTGCCTTCGGGGATCCGTTCAAGGATTCAACCGACCGCGGCGTCTACGTCACTTTTGACGGCGGCCGTACGTGGAGCAAGACGCTCTATCTTTCGCCGGCGAGTGGCGCGAGCGACGTGGCGATCGATCCTCGCGATCCCAACGTCGTTTACGCGGGAATGTGGCATTTTCGGCGCGTGCCTTGGACGTTCACCAGCGGAGGCCCCGACGGCGGACTTTACAAGTCGAGCGACGGCGGACGAACGTGGCGCCGGCTTGAGGGCAACGGGCTTCCCGGCGGCTATACAGGGAGAATTGGGCTCGCGGTTGCCCCAAGCCGGACAAATCGCGTCTTTGCGCTCATCGAAGCAAAAGGCGGGATTCTTTGGCGCTCGGACGATTCCGGCGGTCATTGGACGATGATCAGTAACGACACGCTCGTCGATCAGCGGCCCTTCTACTTTACGCACATCGCCGTGGACCCGCATGATTTCAATCACGTCTACGCCGTCTCCGAAATGCTAGCCGAGAGCAAAGATGGCGGACGAAAGTTCGTGGAGATCGCCAAAGGAGTCCACGTCGACTATCACGCCATCTGGATCGATCCTTCGAATTCGAAACGAATCATTGTCGGTGAGGACGGCGGGTACGCGCTGACAACAGATCTCTCGCATTGGTCGTTCTCGCGCAACCTCACCATCGGCCAGATCTATCACGTCGGGCTTTCCAACGAGAACCCGTATCGCGTCTGCGTTGCCTTCCAAGACAACGGTGGCTTCTGCGGTCCGGAGAATTCGCTCGACAGCGAAGGCATTCTCGATCGGCATTGGATCGACGTCGTCGGTGGTGATGGCGTGTGGACGGTGCCCGATCCAACGGATCCGCGATACGTCTTGGCCGACTTGGAGGATGGCGCGCTCACCCTCTTCGACCGAACGACGGAAGTGAGCCGTTTCATCCGCCCGTACGACGCCTTTCCCGGCAGCTTTCTCGGGCCATTCGATTTAAGCGCCGTACCTTATCGGTTCAATTGGGATTCGCCGATCGCGTTTGCTCCGTGGCAACAGAACGGTCGGGGTTGTGCTTGGTTTGGAGGCAACGTCGTCTTCCAGTCGTGCGATCGCGGCGAGACGTGGACGCCGATCAGTCCCGATCTGACGCGCAATATCAAATCGCATCAGCTGCCTTCGGGCGGCCCTTTGGCGAAGGACGTTTCCGGCGCCGAGTACTCCGACACAATTCTTTACATGGAAGGTTCGGCGATCGATCGGGGTGAGATTTGGGTCGGCACCGATGACGGCTACGTGCAAGTCACGCGCGACGGCGGCGCTCATTGGACGAACGTAACGCCTTCGGGTACGCCGGAGAACGCGCGTATCGAAACAACGGCGCCGTCGCCGCTCGTTGCCGGGACGGCCTACGCCATCGCCGACGATCACCGAGTAGGCGATTACGCCCCCTACATCTTTGTCACGCGCGACTACGGCGCGAGTTGGACGAAGATCGTCGAGGGCTTGCCGGGCAATGAATACGTGCGTACCATCCGACCGGATATTCGCAACCCGTATCTGCTCTATGCGGGAACCGAAACGGGGCTTTGGATCTCCTTCGACGCCGGCGCGCATTGGCAAAACTTCCGCATCAATCTTCCTGCAGTCTCGGTACGCGATATCCGCATTCAGCCAGAGTTCGACGATATCGTGCTCGCAACGCACGGGAGAGACGCTTGGATACTCGACGACGCCGGTTCGATCCAACAGCTCGGTAATGCTCAGCGCGCCGGGGTTATGCTGTTCGCGCCGCGCGCCGCCTATGATTACCATTACCACTCCAACGATCTCGGCATCTACACGCGTTTTGCCGGCGAGAATCCCCCCAAAGGCGCGATTTTGGATTTCTACCAGAGTGCGCCGCAGAGAGTTGCTCCAACGCTCGAAGTGCTCGACGGCAGCGGCCGGGTGATTCGCACCGTCAAGGGCACGCACAAAGTCAAGGGCAAAGAAGAACCGTACGTGCCGAATAAAGCCGGAATCAACCGTTACGTTTGGGACTTTAGCGAAGACGCCCCAACGAAATGGTACGGCGCAGCCAAGGAAGATTACCAAGGACCCAAGAGCGGACCGGTCGTCGTGCCGGGTACGTACGTCGTGCGGCTAACGCTCGGCACTTCCACCTTGCAGCAGAGTCTCGTCGTGAAGGGGGATCCGCGCGATGCTTTGACCGACGCGCAGTATCGGGCCGGCTACGCGTACGCGCGCAAGTATTTCACGATTTACGGCAAGATCGACGAAGCGCTTAACAATCTCGACGCGATCCAGAAATCGCTGAACAACGCCACGGCTGCGGCGAAGGCTTCCCCGCTCGAACAACAAATCGTAGCGGCGCGGACCCAATGGCAGCCCGTCTTTGCCGCATTTACTGCCGATTACAAGAACGACGAAGATTCAATTCAGCGTGCGGGCTCGCTGCGGGAATCGATTCCACGAACGAGCGGCTTCGGAGGCCCTCAACTGCCGCCGACTGCGGCGCAACTCGATTACGCCAAACGCTTCGATGCGGCGTACGCCGCGGCGATGGACGGCTACAACCGGTACGTCGGTTCGTTGGCACCGCTGCAATCGGCACTCGCGCATGCGGGAATGCGCCCACTGCAAGGACTCACTCCGCTCACTCCCTAGCGAATACTCGCTTGAGGAAGGCATCGTGCCGGTATGACGCGCTCCTTCCAAAGTGAACGATGACCGCCCCGAGCGATGGGACGACGTAGAGGGCTTGGCCCGCCGAGCCGCTTGCATAGACAAGATCTGACGGCGAACCGCGCGCGCCGATCCACCATCCCAGACCGTAGCGGGCATTGGCCGGCGAGCCTTCAAAGCATGGAGCGAAGGCGCGGTGCTCGGCCAGAATAAAGCGACCGTAGTCGAGCCACTCGCGCGCGCAGAGAGACGCGCCGGTCGGTAACGGGTGCGTTCCGTCGCTCAAGGTGCGCCATTTCGCGACGCGAATGCCGGCCTGAGCCAAGACTCGTTCGCGCAAGTAATCGTGCGGCGTCATCGAGCGATACGCGAGTTTGCGCGCAAGCACTGCGCCAAAGACTTGTAGTGCGATTCCGCCATAGGTAAATCGCGTACCGGGTTCGTTGCGAAGCGGCAGTCCAAGGGCGCGTTCGTAGGTCGGAACGCTTGCGCCCAAACCGCCGAAACCGAATCCCGCCGTCAGGGAGAGTAACATGCGAATGGTCACGCGGCGCTTCCATGGGTCGTCCTGCCAGGTCGCGATCGTCGCCGCGACGGATTCGTCGAGCGCGAGCAACCCGTCGGTTTGGGCACGCAGTGCGGCAACGCCCCAAAAACTCTTGGTTCCACTGTAGAGCGGGTGGGGCGTCGCGGCGGTGAAATCACCGCCGTACTGCTCCATCACGATCTCGCCGCCGCGCGCCACCACAAGCGCGTGCAACTCATGGGCGACGGCGTACTCCAGCGCGGGCGAAAGATCGCGCGAAAGCTGCATTGGAGGGCGTTGCGGCGGTGCTCGCAAATGCGCCTGCATGCGGGCGCACGTGCTGCTGGTTGCCGCGGTGGCGGCGCTCGGCGGATTGCTCTTCGGTTACGACACGGGAGTTATTTCGGGCGCGATTCTATTCGTTACAAAAGACTTCGGCCTCGACGCGCGCCTGCAGGCCTTCACCATTAGCGTAGTTTTGCTCGGCTGCATGCTTGGCGCAGTGCTTGCGGGAAGCGTCGCCGACCGCATTGGTCGCCGATGGACGCTGCTCGGCGCCGGCGTAGTTTTTTTTGCCGGCGCCCTCATTTCAGCGCTGGCTCCGACCGAAGCCATTCTGCTTGCGGGCCGTTTCGTCGTTGGCATCGGCATTGGTTTCAGCTCGGTCGTCGCCCCGCTCTACATTTCTGAGGTTGCGCCCGCCTCCAACCGCGGCGCATTGGTCTCGCTCTATCAGTTTGCGATTACGGTCGGGATTTTAGCCGCCTATCTAATCGATTACGCGCTGGCCCCCAAAGGCGACTGGCGCTGGATGCTCGGTCTTGCGGTCGTTCCATCGTTGGTGCTCATCGGCGGTATGCTCGTGATGCTGGAAAGCCCGCGTTATCTTTTCAAAATCGGCGCGACGGATCGGGCTCGCGATGCCTTGCAGCGCATTTACAACGATCAGGCGGCGAGCGAGCGCGAGGAAGCGTCGATTCTCGAAAGCTTACGCACGAAAAACGCCGGCTTTGCGGGTTTCAGAGTGCCGGCGATGCGCCTCGCCCTCTTCATCGGCGTTTCGCTCGCGGTGTTGCAGCAGATTACCGGCATCAATGCGGTCATCTACTATGGCCCGCAGATCTTTCAAATGGCCGGCATCGGCTCGGCATCGGCCTCGATCTTCGCGCAGACGCTCGTTGGAGCGGTTAATTGCGGCATGACGGTCATCGCGATCTTTTTCGTCGATCGTCTGGGCCGCAAGCCGCTACTCTACGTTGGCCTGGGCGGAATGTTTCTCGCACTCGCGACAATCGGGTTCGCCTTCGCGCGACCGCACCTCTCCGGCTCGCTCGGTACGATCGCGCTGGCGAGCATGATGGTTTATGTCGGCTGCTTTGCCTTCAGCTTAGGCCCGATCGTCTGGATCTTGATCTCAGAGATCTTTGCGCTGCCGGTGCGCGGTCTGGGGATGTCGCTCTCAACCCTGGCGAATTGGATCGGAAACTTCCTCGTTTCGCAGTTCTTTCTTACGATGGTCGGTCGCCTCGGACGGCCCGTGACGTTTTGGATCTACGGGCTGCTCTGCATCGTGACGATCCTCTTCGTACGAGCCATGGTGCCGGAGACAAAGCAAGAGCTGCTCGAACAAATCCGGGTGACCCCGGCGTAACCGGTGGCGGAGCCGCAGCTCAGTGTCGTCATTCCCGTCTATAATAATTGGTGGCTGACCGCGCGATGTCTGCGCGAGCTCGATGCGCTGCGGCGGTACGGACCTCCGCCGTTCGAGACGATCGTCGTCGACAATGCCTCGACCGACGAAACGCCGGAAGCGATCGGTACGTTTCCGCACGTGCGTTACCTGCGCCACGATAGCAATCGTAACTTTGCCGGTGCGTGTAACGCCGGTGCGCGCGCCGCGCGAGCCCCGCTCACGCTCTTGCTCAACAACGACGCCTATCCGCTGGGCGACCCACTAACGCCGCTCGTTGAAGCATTCGGCAACCCTGAGGTTGCGGTTGCCGGCGGTGCGCTCTTCTTCGAAGACGGCGTGACCCAGGCCGCCGGACTCGTTGCGCTGCCCAACGCCCACTGGCACTACTATTGCCGAAATCTGCCGCCCACGCTCGCCGACGTACGGCGGTCACGCAATGCGCTGGGCGTCTCCGGGGCGGCGATGGCGGTACGGACGCGATGGTTTTTGGCCAACGGCGGATTTGACGACGCGTTCGTCAACGGTTTCGAAGACATCGACCTCTGCCTGCGTGCGCGCGAAGAGTCTCGCACCATCGCCTACGTCGCCGAGGCGCGATTCGCTCACTACGAGGCCGCATCGGCCGGCCGCTTCGCGCATGAAGCGGAGAACGAGCGGCTTTTCTACGGGCGCTGGGCGGCGCAGATGGCGGCGATGCCGCGCACGGCGCGCGGCGAGGTCGGCGCAATCGTGCTCGAAGACGGCGCCGCGCGGCCATTGCTCGACGCGGCGCTCGACGATCTTGCCGGTGCGCTGCGCGGATTTGGCCATCCGATCGTTCGTGGCGCGATTGCTCCCTGGCGTCAACTCGACCGTCGCTTCCGGCGCTCGGCCAAGCTGCGGTGGTTTGGGAACGGAGAAACGCGGAGCGGAGTGACGATCGACGGTGCCATCGGCAACGGCGCGACAATTCGGACGCATGGCGCGAGCGCACTCGAGGTACCATGGCTTCCGTGCGCTTCGGTTGCGCGCGTCGAACGCTTGGCGCTACGCCGCTCGCACGAGGCGTCGTGCAACGTCGTCGGTGTCGCCGGCGACGACGGCCAATGCACTGCCGAGCTTGCGCGGCGAGGGTTCTCTCCGCTGCACATCGATGCGGAGATACTCCTCGGTCGCCGTCGCCCGGCCGAAGTTAGCTGCGTCGTGCATTGCGGCCTGACCGACGAGAGCGCGTTTGGTAACGTGTTGCTTGCACAGGGCGCGGTACCCGCCGTCGTGCTCGAACGCGCCGAACTCTGCGCGCTTTTCGCGCCCGATGTCGCCGTGCTCTGTCATCGCGAGACCGTGGCGGATGTTGTCGCGCGATTTGCGTCCGATCCAGCTCTTCGCGCGCGTTACGGCGAACTCGTGGCGGGCGACGCGCGGCGCCGCTTCTCGCCGAGGCGCAGCGCCATTCGCGTTGTCGATCTGCTCTGCGCTGCGCGCTTCGGATTGGAGCGTTCCGCAACCGCGCGCACGAACACGCCGCTTTAGGAAGGGTCCTCTATCCGACATCCATATCCGCCGCCGCCCGGCGTTTGAACGGTCAGCACGTCGCCTGGTTTGAGTTCGAGACTCGTTTTCGATGGTAGCGCAGTCGTTATGCAGTGCCTCGTCAGCGTGTGACGGCCGCATTCGCCGTCGCATCCACCGTGGGCGCCGCGCGGTTTGCGCGTGTGGCGATCTGCGAGTAATGTCGCGTGGGCCGGGCCTTCGACCAGCTCGATCGAGCGAATGAGTCCGTCGCCTCCACGGTGGCGCCCCGCGCCGCCCGTGCCCTGCGCGATCTCGTAGCGCGCGATTCGCAGCGGATACTCGCGCTCGACCGCTTCGATCGGCGTGTTCAAGGTGTTGGTCATGTGGACGTGGATCGCATCGATGCCGTCCGTCGTCGGCCGTGCGCCCATCCCGCAACCGTTCGTTTCGTAAAACGCCCACACGGTGCCGTTTCGACTGGTGCCGCCGAGCATCACGTTACTCATCGTTCCGCCGCTGGAAGCCGGCACCCGATGCGGCGCGGCCTTCGCGAGCGCCGCAAGCACGACGTCGGCGTTGCGCATGCTCGTCTCGACGTTGCCGCCGGAGACCGGCGCGGGCCGGCGTGGATTGAGAAGGCATCCTTCGGGCGCGTGAACTTCAACCGAACGAAAGCAGCCGTCGTTCATCGGAATCGTCGGATCGGTGACGGCGCGCACGGCGTAGTGCACGCCCGATAGCGTGACCCCGAGGACGGCGTTGAGCGGAAAGCCGACTTGCTCCGATGTCCCTGAATAATCAAGGTAGGCGCGACCGTCGCGCAGTTGCAGTCGCAGCACTATGCGAATGCACGGCTCACCGTTGCGGTCTTCGAGGTAATCCTCCGCATCGAAGGTACCTTCGCCCAGTTCGCGCAATGCGGCGCGCATTCGCGCATCGCTATCGTCGAGCGCGCTCTCGTTCGCCGCATCGAGCGTTTCGAGGCCATACCGGTTACAGAGTTCGAGCAATCGGCGCTCGCCGGTATAGTTGCCGGCTACTTGCGCCCGCAGGTCGCCGCTGCGCGCATCGGGCGTCCGCGAGTTCGCGCGGAAGATCTCCACGACTTCGCGCGCTACGGCATCGTCGCGCACGAGACGTATCGGCGCGACGACTAGGCCCTCGGCGAAGAGATCGGAGGCATCGGTCGGCATCGAGCCCGGCACGCTCCCGCCAACGTCGGCGTGGTGCGCTTTATTTGCGGCGTAGCCGGCGAGCCTGCCTGCGTGGAAGATCGGGCGCACTAAGGTGACGTCGTTCAAATGCGTCCCCGCGATGTAGGGATCGTTTGCGACCCACATCTCGCCGTCGCGCACGCCGTCGTAGTCACGCTCGATCGCAGCGAGGATTCGTTTCAATCCCCACGGCAGCGAACCGAGATGGACCGGAATGTGCTCGGCCTGCGCGATCAGCCGGCCGAACCGATCGAAAAGCGCGCACGAATGGTCGAGCCGTTCTTTGATGTTGGGTGAATAGGCGGCGTTGCGCACCGAAATGCCCATCTCTTCGGTGGCATAGACGAGCGCGCTTTTGATGACTTGTGCGGTGATTCGATCGCTCACGGCTGGTTCGCGATTCGAGTTAACTGCAAGAGATCTCGATCGACCTCAAGTCTCCAGCTTGGCGCGAGAAAGGTCGTGCTGTCGTAGCCTTCGACGATCGCCGGCCCGTCGATTTCGCTTCCGTCGCGCAATTCGTCGCGTCGAAAGACCGGTACGTCGGCGAAGGCGCCGTCGAGCCAGATTGCTCGCGTCGCCGAACGCTCCGGATGGGCGGTGGGGCGCTTCGGACGAGAAGTCGTGGCCTCGGGCTCACGGCTCGTGCGCGCGCTGCCGGTTGCGGTCAGTCGCGCGTTCACGATCTCAACGGCTTCGCCGGGCACGTCATAGCCGTACCGGGCGCGGTGCAGGGCGTGAAAGCGTTGCTCGACGACATCGGGTTCGTCGTCGTACTCAATCGTCAGCTCGAAGCTCTGCCCGCGGTAGCGGGCATCGTATTCGCGGAGAAAAACGATGCTGGACGGCCGTGCGCCTTGTTCTACCAGCGCGATCCTCGCGCGCGCTTCGCCCTGCGCAAATCCGGCGTTGACCGCGGCGCGGTCGATCGTTTGGACGGTATAGAAGACCGCTTGCAATTCGGTGTAACGAAGGTCGGCCGCTAGCAGCCCTTCTGCGGAAAATAACCCCGGCCGCGCGGGAATGACGATCCGATCGATGCCCACCTCCGCTGCGAGCGCACATGCGTGCAACGGACCACCCCCACCGAAGGCGACAAGCGTGAAATCACGCGGATCGAGACCTCGCTCGATCGTCACGATGCGCAGCACTCGTGCCATCGCGTCGTCAATGAGACGCACGACTCCGGCGGCAGCGGCGTGCGCGGTCATGCCAAGGCGGCGCGCAAGCGCTTCGATCGCGGTCTGGGCCCGCGACGCATCGATGACAAAACTTCCGCCGAGCAAGTAACGCGGATTGAGACGTCCCAGCACGACGTTGGCGTCGGTGACGGTGGGGCGATCCGATGTTCCGTAACAGGCCGGCCCAGGATTGGCACCGGCCGAAAGCGGCCCCACGCGTAGCGATCCGGACTCGTCGAGCCAAGCGATCGTGCCGCCGCCGGCGCTGATCTCGGCAAGATCGACGAAGGGAAAGCGCACCGGATAACCGCTGCCTTTTACTGCACGCCCGCTGTGCGTACGGCCCGCGGCCTCGAATTCGCCGACGATTTGAGCGACGCCGTCGACGGTCGCGCCGGCTTTGGCGGTGGTGCCGCCCATATCGAATGAGAGCAGACGGGGTGCGCGGATGCGTCGTCCAAGCGCCGCCGTTGCGACGGCGCCGCTTGCGGGGCCACTTTCGATCATTGCAGCAGGCCAGGCGAGTACCTGCGCCGCTGCCGCTATCCCCCCGTCGCTGCGCATGACGTAGAGCGGCGATTCGACACCGTAGATGCGTAGGTCGCGCACGAGCTGTTCGAGATACCGCTCGACGATCGGTGCGAGCGCAGCATTGACCACCGTCGTCGAGCAGCGCTCGTACTCACGATACTGCGGATCGATCGCCGAAGAGCGGGTCACGCGCAGGTGCGGGAGCCTCGCCGCTATTGCTTCGACGATGCGGCGCTCGTGAATGTCGTTCGCGTACGAATGGAGCAAACAGACCGCGACCGACGCGGCGTCACGTTCGCGAAGCTGCTCGCAGAGTCGCTCGATCGCGTCATCGCGCAGCGCCACCACGATCTTGCCCTGGAAGTCGATTCGTTCGTTGACGGTTAGCCGGTCGTGACGTGCGACCAGCGGCTTTTGCCGCTCGACGAAGAGATTATAAACCTCGCTGCGATTCTGCCGGCCGATTTCGATAACGTCGCGAAAACCTTCAGTGGTCACGAGTGCCACGCGTCCGAGCTCGAGGCCGACTTGGCCGAGCAACGCATTCGTCGCGAGGGTGGTCGCGTGCCCGACGAACTCCACTGACGGCGGCAATTCGTAGCGCGCGAGCAGCGCGCAAACAGCTGCGATGACCGCGCGGTGCGGTTCCTGTGGGGTGCTGGCGAGCTTGACGACAACGACCGCCCCGCTCCAGCATTCTAGCGCCACGAGATCGGTGAAGGTGCCGCCGACGTCGATGCCTACACGCAGCGCGCGCCCGCCGTTCACGCGCGCGCCGTCAATACAACGCTAGAAGGTAACGCTATAAGAACCGTTGCCGGGATTACAGTTTGTACCCTGTTTCATTTGAATACGAAAGTGGACGGTGGTGCTGCCGTTTCCGGCGTCGGTGGCTCGCTGCCAGTTGTATCCGAACGTATACGACTGCCCGGGCGCAAGCGGCGGTACCCCGCGGTTGTCGTGCTTTTCCGTCTCGGCGTAAATATCAACGAACTGTAGAGTGCTCGACGGCTGTGCCTGGCTGCCTAAATTCGTTACGGTACCGACCAGATGGTACGTATTCAGTTCTCCGGCAGTGGTGACGTTCTTCACCACGACCGACGTGATTGCCGGGTTAGCCCCGCTGCACGTCGCGGCGTGGGCCGTGGCGGGGGTGAACGTAAGGATGACGGCTGCGGCGGTAAGGACGCGAATCATAGAGTTCCTCCGAGTCAGATGACCCTCTTTCCTTACCCTGCGAGCGAGCCTGAATATCCGCGAAGGTGCGTCCACCTCGAGGCCCTCATTAAACCGTAATCCCCGCGCTCGCTTTGGAGGCGCAGTTTTGCAGCTCACCCGACGCGAGCATACGGATCCGGAAATCCAGGGGCGAGGTCAGCGCGCCGGCATCCGACGATCGCGGCCACGTGTAGGTTACCGTATACGACGCTCCAGAGGCCAGCGGCGGAATCCCGCGATTGTCGAGACGCGCGCCGTACTGAACGATGTCGACGAATTGCATTGCATTGCCGGCTTGCCCTTGGTTCCCCAAATTCGTCACCGTCGCCCTCACGTGATAGAGATTGAGATAGGGCGTTCGCGTGACGCTTTGGAGCGATACGCCGGAAACGGCCAGACTTGCGCCGTCGCAGTTCGCGGCAACGCACGCAATCGGAATCTGCGCAAAAAAGAAAAAGACCAGGCCCCTGGTACGCATCGTAAGCTTCCTCCTCCAACAGAGCTTGCTGCCGCTCCGATACCCGGTTAAGCCGGCAAGCGAAAGATTCCTGGGACGGCGGCCTATGCCGGATCGCGGGGAGGCTTCTCGTGCAGGAGCGCGATCCGGTCGCGCAGAGCGGCGAGCTCACGCGCTTGGCGCGCGGCCACCTTGCGCCAGCGCGCGATTTCCCGCTCCATGCGGACCGTCTCCAAGTGGTCGTACGCCTGCCCCGCCGCGGCCGCCATCGCTTCGAGCGACGCGGCTTCGTCAGGGTCGATGTCCTCGCCGTTCTCGTGCGCGCCGTAGACCGCGATTGCCGTGAGTGTCGAGCGAACGAAAACCGGAACCGCCAAAACGCCGGTACCGTCATGTAAGCGCAGCGAGCGGTGCACGCCCTGCAGTTGCAGCGCAATACAGGGATCGAGCGTCTGCGCCCCACGCACGTAATCGCCGCGATCGTCGCGCTCGAAAAGATCGGCCGAGCCGAGCGCATACGCATGCAGCGGTTCGTAGACGAGCGCAGCCTTGACGGAGGCAGCGTTTGGTGCGCAAGGGAGTCCGGCCGCGACGACGGCCAGGTGACGTTCCGCTTCCCGTCGCCGTCGAAAGAGCGTGCCTTCGACGACTGCCTCGACGCGCGCGTGAAGCGCACGCAGCGAAAAAGCCGTTCCGACCGCGATCACCGCGACCAGGGCCACCGCCAGACCGGCATGCTCCATTTGGCGGCCTGCAAGCCATTCCACCAGCGCGAAAACGCCGAAGACCGTTGCCGTTACGATCGTGTAGACGAGCGTGCGGCTGACGACGAACGAGATGTCGAAGACCCGCTGTCGTACTACGCCATAGGCGATCGCGAACGGCGCACACGCATAGAGTAGCGTCGCGGCCCATTGCAAAACATCGGATGTCGCGAGTGAATACGCGGTTGGCCAATAGCGTGCCCAACCCGATGCGTAGCTCAGCAGCGAAAAGAAGACTCCGGCGGTCGCCCAGTAGAGGCGCTGGCGCTGGAGCCGCGGCGAGAAGCTGTAGGTCGCAACCAGCATGATCGCCGCGATGAAGATCAGCGCGAGGGCTCCCAACGTCGAGCCGTACGACATCCAAAAAGTCGGGCTCTCTCCGGCAAAGAGCGATCGCGCATCCCACGCGATGTTTGGAATCGCCAGCAGTACGCCGAGCGGAATCGCGAGCCGATCGAGCGATGCACGCCATCCAACGGCGCGGTCGTCGGGAAAACGAGCGGCGAATATCACCAAGCCGACCGTTCCAGCCACGCCGAGCAGATCGGAAGCAAAGGCCGCCATCGGCGCGACGGACTCCGGAAACCGATAGAGTGTGACGTCGGTTGCTGAAACGAGATAGAGAAGCAATCCCCACGTCATGCGGTTGGGCCGACGTAGCAGAACGTAGAGAGCAACGACGATGTAGCCGAAGCCCGCCAGTCGCAAGAACGAGGCGAGCGGCGAAAAGAGTGCCTCCTGCGATTCCGATGGCGTGACCGACGCGGCCTTGAGCGTTAACGAGCGTTCGCGCCCGCCGTGAACGACGACAAAACGCGCCGGCTCGCCCACGAGGGCGAGTTGGTATCCGAGTCCGACGATACGATCGTGCAACCGCGATTGCTTGAAATCGAGATGGTCGCCGGCCACGATCCGCGCCCGATCCGCCGCCGTTCCGGCGTCCACCGCAACCACTTGAAAGTCTTTGCTGTAGATCAGCCGATAGCCGAAGGTGGTTTGCGGTGCAAAGAGCGCAATCGCCGCCGCAACGTTGAGCGACAGCGCGATCGCCGCCGCGACAAGCGCTGCAAAACGCTCTGCGGGATGCAGCTCTCGCGGGCGCTCGACCATCGGGTAGGAGTGCAACCTTCTTTCCCGCGACCCTGCTCTGGTGCTACATGACGACTGCCTACGAGCGTTTTCGGGCGCTGCACGAAGATTCGAACGCATTCATCATGCCAAACGCGTGGGACGGGGCTTCGGCGGTTCTGCTCCGAGACGCGGGCTTTGAGGCACTTGGCAGCACGTCGCTCGGCCTCGCATTTTCGCTCGGACGACAAGACGGACAGCACGCGGTGTCACGCGCCGACGCGATCGCGCATGCGGCACTTTTGGCACGCGTGAGCGAGTTGCCGGTGAACGGCGATTTGGAGGACGGCTTTGGCCCGGCGCCCGAGGCTTGCGCGCAAACCGTCCGCGCGGCCATCGATGCCGGTCTCGCCGGCGCGGGCATCGAGGACACGACGGCCGATCGATCGCGACCGATTCACGATTTTGACGAAGCGGTTGCGCGCGTTGCGGCCGCAGCGAAAGTCGCCCGAGGACGCATCGTGCTGACGGGGCGCACCGATAACTTCCTCAACGGCCGTCCCGACCTTGACGACACGATCCGTCGTCTAACGGCCTTTGCCGAGGTCGGCGCCGACGTACTCTACGCGCCGGAGTTGCCGGATATGGCGGCAATCGTCGCGGTCGTTGCCGCGGTTTCGCCGAAGCCGGTGAATGTCTTGATCGGGCCTGCCGACGGCGCGCTTCCACTTGCGCGACTCGCGGCCGTCGGCGTGCGACGCATCAGCGTCGGTGGCGCGCTCTATCGGGTGGCGATGACGGCATTGATGAAAGCCGCGCACGCACTGCGTGACGGCGATCTCACCGCAGTGACGGGGGCCTTGCGCGGAAGCGAGATCGCACGACTCTTGCCGGAAACGATCGTTTGACGCACTAGGCCGGGTTGGAAATCCTCCGCCGGGGGTAGAAGCGGGTCGCGTGGCGACTAAAATCGGCAACTTTTTCGCAAAGCTGGGTCCCGGCCTGATTACCGGCGCGGCTGACGACGATCCGTCCGGCATATCGACATACTCCGTCGCCGGCGCGTCCACAGGGTATTCGATGCTCTGGCTCACCCTGATCTCGACGCCGATGATGTCGGTGATTCAGGGAATGTGCGCGCGCATCTCTATGGTCACCGGCGAGGGCATCGCCGCGATCATGCGCAAGCGGCTTCCTCGCATCGTCGCCTATGCGCTCGCGGCACTCGTGATCGTTGCCAACACCTTCAACCTCGGCGCCGATATCGGCGGCATGGCGGACGCCGCTCACCTCGTCGTACCGATTCCTATTGACGCACTCGTCTTTTTCTTCGGCGTCGGAATGATCGCGGCGCAAATTTGGTTGCCGTATGCTGCGATCGCTCGCCTCTTCAAGTGGCTGACGCTCGCGCTTTTTGCCTACATCATCACCGCCTTCGTCGTCCATCCGCCGTGGTTGCACGTCCTGATGAATTTCGCCGTTCCCCGCGTGCACTTCGATTCGGGCTGGCTTTCAACCATGGTTGGCGTGCTCGGCACGACGATCACGCCGTATCTTTTCTACTGGCAATCCTCGCTGATGGTCGAAGAAGATAAGGAGGCGGGCAACACGACGTTGGCAGCGCGGCGCGGGACCGACCAGAAGTCCATCGCCGATATGCACACCGACGTCAACGCCGGCATGATCTATTCGAACCTCGTCGCGTTCTTCATTATTGTGACGACCGCTGCGACGCTTGGCGCGCACGGCGTCGCGAATATCGCAACCGCGCAACAGGCGGCGCTGGCGCTAAGGCCGCTCGCGGGCCGGTTTGCCGAACTGCTTTTTGCCCTCGGAATGGTCGGTACCGGCATTCTCGCCGTACCGGTGCTGGCGACGTCGTCGGCCTACGTCGCGGCGCAGACATTTCGCTTTCGCGAAGGATTGAGCGAGCCGCTCCACCGCGCGCCGCGCTTCTACGGGGCCATTGTGGCGGGTGTTCTGATCGGCATCGCCATGAACTTGCTTCGAATCGACGCAATCAAGGCACTCTTTTGGTCGGCGGTGCTCAATGGAGTTGCGGCAATTCCTCTGATCGGCGTCATCGTCTGGCTCGCATCGAATCGCGCCCTGATGGGCGAGTGGCGAAGCTCCGCGCTTGCGCGCGCCTGGGGTTGGGGAACGTTTGCGCTTATGGGAGGCGCGACCGTTGGAATGTTTTACTTCATGGTGCATCGGGGATAGTAGCAGCCATGGATATCTTGTCGGTTCTCAAGCAAGAGCATCGAACGGTTTCAACGCTCCTCGACGAGGTGAAAGGCTGCGAACCCGATGATGACCGTATCGACGAACTCGCGAAGAGTATCGAGAACGCCCTAACGGTTCACGCCACGCTTGAGGAGCGTTTATTCTATCCCAAATTGCGCGACCGCGCTGAAGAAGCCGACGAGCGCGTCGACGTTTTTGAAGCCTATACCGAACACGACGTCGTCAAACATCTGCTGAGCCTTTTGAACTCGGGAAGAAAGCGCGACGAGCAGTTTAAAGCCGAATTGCTGGTCCTGGGTGAGTCCGTCAAGCATCACGTGCAAGAAGAAGAATCAACGATCTTCTCAATGGCGCGCGAACTTTTGGACGAAGACGAGCTCGAGGAGATTGGCGAGAGCTGGGCCCGGGCGCGCCAGCGCCTGGATTCGCGCGCATCCACGAACGGCCGGCGCGGCGGACCGCGCAAGAAAGCCTCGTCCGGGCGCTCGAAAGCCGGTGCTCGAAAGAAGACCGCCTCCCGCAAGCGCTAGGTAGGAACCTCGCGCCGCACCGTCAGAGTGCTCTGAGGTGCAATCGCTCTTCGACGGACCGGCCTCGCTCCGAGAGCCGTCGGAACGTCTGGCGTTCGTGCTCACGGCGCTTTTTGCGCTTCCCGCCGCGTTGGCGATCGGCTATTTGCTGCACGAATCAATCGGAGCGTCGCAGGTCGCACTTTTCATCGTGATCGCAATGGTTTACGTGACGCTCGCGCGCGGCAGACTGCTCGGTACGAGCGTTCGCGTGCACCAGCGTCAGTATCCGCGCGTTTTTACGATCGTTCGCCAAAGCTGCGCCGCGCTCGAAATTCCGATGCCACTGATCTTCGTGCGGGAAGACAACCTCGTGCCGGTCGTCGCGCTCGGCTTTGGCGAACCGTATTCGCTCGTGCTCTCGAGTCATTGGATCGAGCTGTTCTCCGACGACGAGCTGGCCTTCATGGTTGGGCGCGAACTCGGTCACATCGCCGCAGGCCATACTCGGTTCCACTCGCTGCTCAGCGTTAACGGCAATGAGAATGCAATCGTTTCGCTGATCTTTGGCGCATGGCTGCGCCGCTGTGCGCTGACTTGTGACAAGGTTGGACTGCTCTGCTGCGGCTCGCTCGACGCCGGCGTTCGTGCGATGGGAATTGCGGCGTTTCACGAATTCGGCCGCAGGGTCGATTACGAAATCTTCGCGCAGCAGCACGACGAGATACAGGACGATTCCGTGCTTCGCTGGGGAGAATGGCTTAGCAGCGAGCCCTATGCGACGCGTCGCATTGCCTCGCTGCGTTCCTTCATGGCGTCGCAGCGTTACGCAACCGCGGAAGAATGGTTCTTGCGCGAACGCAGCGAGGAGCCGCCGGCGCTCGCCGCGCCCGGTAAGGTCCACGTCGCCGCGCGGGATTGCGCCGGCTGGTGGCGGCGCTGTACCGCGTCGGCGATCGACGCGGTCGTGGTCACCGCGATTATCACCTCATTTGGTGGGAACGTTGCGCCCGTTGCCGCCTATAGGACCGAGCCTCGGGCGGTAGCGACGTCGGCACCATCACCCTCGGCATCGCCGGCAAAGGGGCCGCGTGGGCCACATGTTAGCTGGCACTGGGAGAACCCACTCGAGTCGTCGGGACCACCGACGACAGTCTCCGATCAAGGCGTTCACGTGGACGTCGGCGGTAACGAGGTTCCAGTGAGCTTCGATGCGATCGGCGTGTTCGTGTCGGCGGCGATCCGCCATCTCGGCTTTGCGTTCTGGTTCCCAGTCTACCTCGCCGCGCTCGTCATCGTCGCGGGTCAAACCTTCGGGATGATGATCGCCGGGCTTCGAGTCGTTACGATCGATTTCGCCAAACCCAGCATCGCGCGCACGATTTGCCGGTATCTCATTGTCGGGTTAGTCTGGTGGCTGATCGTTCCGCTCAGCTTCATCTGGCGTCGGGTTCTGTTGCACGATCGCTGGACGCGAACGCGCGTCGTCAAAGTGGAGCGCGTCGTCGCTCGCATCACCGGTACCGCGTGATGCGAGCGACCCTGAGCGCGTTGGGTTCCCTAGGGCTCTAACGTTACCGTCAATCGTACCGCCGCGCTGCCGGAGACCACGTGACCGACCGACGCGTTTTCGTTGACCGAATCGATCTGCAGGCGTCCGACATTTTCGCTAACGTGAAGCGTCGCGTGAGTCGTGGGATCGACGATCGACTTTAGCCGTACGATATCGAATGTCTGCCCCACGGCAACTCCATTATTGCTACCGAGATCGATAATGACGTTTCGACCGTCAATCGCGGCGATATGCCCGGTTAACGCCGGCGCCGACGGCCCCGCGCTCAACCGGCTCGGATCGATCGAAGCGGCAATCTTTGCGGCCTCGTCGTCGATGAGGTGGCCCATGTCACTATTGACGAACTGTTCGTTGCTATAAGATCCGCCGGCATATCCGGCGACGCCGCCGGCGTTCCAGGAAGTTCCCGAGCGCGTCTCTTCATCGGAGAAGCTTTGCACGATCTGTCCGGTGCGTGCATCAATGATGCGCACCGCCACTTTGATCGTCACGCGATGCGTCGAAACGCCGCCGGCTGCCGCGCCGAAGACTCCGGGCAGTAAGCTTCCGGCACTGGCGCCGCTCTGTCCGGTTTGGTCGAGCTGCAAAACGTTGCCGGTGACGAGATAGCGCGCCCCGACCATCCGGCCCGCAGTGATTGCGCTCTGCGGGTCGACTTCGCCGCTCGCCCCAAGTTGATGCTCGCCGAGTGTCGCGCTCAGGTGGCTTCGGTCGAGTACGTTGAAGCGTCCGTCGTTGACCATTCGATCCGTCAGCAGATCGCTCAGGGCGACACCAGGCTCGAACGATCCCCACCAGTTCGAGGTAAGGCCATTGGCGGAGAAATCTAAGACGGCGACTGCAGGTCGCGAGCCGGCCTGCTGCGCGACGGCAACGAGTGGGGAGCAGGCCAATGCGGCGACCAGAGCGGTGTGAAGAAAGCGGCGATACACGATAAAGTCCTCCTCGCAAGAACGGGAAAGCCGTACTATTATGCCATAAATCAGTAGACCACGGGAGTGTCGAAGACCGCCGTATGTGCGGTCGATTTACGCTGACCAAGCCCGGCGCGTTGGGAGCAGCCTTTCCGCGCTTCCGCTTTCCCGAGTTCAGCGAAACGCGTCTGCCGCGCTATAATATCGCACCGACACAAGTCGTCGTCGGTTTGCGCGACGAGGGTCGCGGCGTTGCGGAATTGCTACAGTGGGGAATTCGCGGCCGCATCAACATTCGCAGCGAATCGCTCGTAGCGCGGCGCGGCCCGATCCGCCGGCGCTGCGTCGAGTTCGCCGACGGCTTCTACGAATGGTCGAACGGCCGCCCGTTTTACTTCACCTTGAAGTCGGGAGAGCCGTTTGCCTTTGCCGGTCTTTGGGAGCAAAGCAATGGGAGCGCGTCGTGCGACGTTGCGACGTGCGAGCCGAACGCTTTGGTCGCCGGCGTCCACAACCGCATGCCGGTTATTCTCGTGGGTTCAAGCGTCGATGTGTGGCTCGATCCCGATCCGCTCCCGCCCGGTATCGCCGCCGCATTGCTCCGGCCACTCGACCCGAACGTCATGAGCATTCGGGAAGTCTCGACGCGGGTGAACAATGCAAACTACGATGCCGCCGACGTACTCTCGACCGCCGATCCGCGCCTAATCTGAAGAATCAAGACGATACCTACGGCGATCAGCCAGATTGCCGCGGGAATCGCGCCGAGCAGACCCGGGCCGGGCTGGCCCGGCGCCATGAAGGAATCCATCGCGAAAATCGATAGCGTCGCCATCGCCGTTCCCGCCGCCGCCAGGTACCCGAGCCACGCCAGCCAGAGCGGAGCCCGGTCGTGGCGCCGCATACTATGTGCGGCCGCGAACAGAAAGATGGAGACGGGCGCGTAGCCAAGGCCGCCTTGCGCGAAGACAAAAGCATCGTACAGGCTGGCCAGGCCCGTGGCTTTGAAAGCATCGGGCAGAGCGTATAGCGCCGCGGTTAATATCGAGGCCGCCCATAACGACGTTGCCGTCATCACGACGCCGGCAACCAGCGCAAACATCGGAAGGCCTTCTTGTCGCCCCGGGGCGTTTGCCAGATAGCTGCGCAGGCCGACGAGGAACCACAGGAAGAATGCCGCCGCCGGAAACGTCAGCCACGCCCCGAAAAGCAGATCGAACCGGTGCGAATCAATAGCTAATGCAATGTCGATCGGTCGTGCGCCGATTGACGGCATCCCGTTGTTGAGAAACGTCGCCAGGAGAAGGACCGCGACGTAACACAAGACCGACCATCCGGCGGAGCGCTCTGCGGAAACGTTTTCCATGCCGATAATTCATTCCCATGAAGGAGCGTTTCCTTTTTTTGTTCCGAGCCCTTATCGCTCAGAGCCCGTAATACTTGAAAGCCGGCCACATCGCGGCGAGCGACGCTCGGGGACGCGTGCAGAGATAGATGGGCAGTGGTCCTTCGAGCATCCAGCGATAATCGTTGCGGTAGACGGCGACTTGACGTACGCTGCCAAACCAGCGCATCAACAGCCAATAATCGGTCGCGCCCACAGCGAGCACCGAGCGTCCGCTATACCCGCGCGTTCCCCAAAGATAGTATGAATTGTTCGGACTGATGACCGCCGGCAGCCCGTACCGCGGTCCGTAGTAGTCGAGCGCGCCAGCGTAGGCATAGCGGTCGGCGAAGACCGCAGTGACTGCGCGTTGCGAGGGCGGCAACGACCAGTACACGCCAGCCACCATTTGGGTCATCGTCTTCCAGCCGAGCTGGTCTGCAAACATGGGGTTGATGAGATGATATTTTCCGTCGGGTGGCGTTGGGCGGCTTAAGCCGATCGCGCGCTCGTATGCCATATAGGCCGGAAGCGAAAGCACCGGAAGCGAGAGAGGAAACATGGGCATCCCGGCAACGACGACGGCGCCGATCAGCGCAATCCGTGCGGTACGACGCCCATCCGAAACGGCGCGTTCGACCGCGACGGCGCCCGCTGCAAAGAGCGCTGGATAGTAGCCTTGAATGTAGTAGCCCCGGCCGATCGTCAGGATGAGGGCGCCGAGAAGAATGAAATAAGCGATTGTCAAGAAGCGATATGGGGGAATGCGATTGCGATCGTTCTTAGCGGAATCAAACGACCACAACCATATGAGTCCCCAAATCCACACTGCTGCGTAGAGTGGATTTTGATAGGCGAACTGCAGTCCCAGCATGTAGAGGGCGTTCGTCCAGCGATTCGGCGACTCGTCGGCCATGCCGTTGGCGAGCGCGTGCCGATTGAGCTGATCGTTGTGAAGGACTTCCAGCATCGGTAGGCCGTGACGGGCTTGCCATAGAGCGTTTGGCAGTAGTAGCACGAAGGTCAATGCGACGCCCAATACTAGCCAGCGCGATCGCAACAAACGCGCGTGGCCGGCGATCAGCAATCCAAGCGCCACCGCAATCGCGCAACCGGCGATCGAATACTTCGCATAGAGCGCAATCGTCAGGACCAAGGCGATCGGAACGTACAATCGGCGATCTTGGGACTTTACCAGGCGTATAACCAGGTAGAGAAAGACAGTCCACGATGCGGGCGATAGGAACTCAGTCGACAGACCGTAGGCGATGCCGATCAATCCGGGCGCCAGGAAAATGGTTAGGCCGGTCAACAGTTGCGCAAACGCGCGTCCTCCAAATTCGCGCGCGATCGCGCACCCGAAGAGGACGGTGACGCCGGCAAAGATGCCCGGAAAGAAGCGCAGTGCCCATACGGGATAACCCAGCGGCGAAGTCAGCCACGTGACGAAGGGCGCGAGAGGCGGCTGGTCGACGTAACCCCATGCGAGGTGACGCGCGCAGTCGATAAAATACAGCTCGTCGCGATAAAATCCGAAGCGGTGATTGAATGCGAGGTGAACGGCAATTGCGCCAAGCGCGAGCGCGTACGCGCTCGGGTGGAGCTTCATGCCGTATTCGGCTGCGATCCTGCGAGCAAGAGCTGACTGACGCAGAGCCCGATGATGCCCGCTTCGGCGATGGAGCCGAAGACGAAACTCGCGTCCCACCACGTACCGCCGAACATCGGAACCGCGAAGGCAAAGTATGCAGCGAAGTACGCCGCCGGGACCGCGAAGCCGAGCAGACGATAATTATTTGGCCGGCTCGCCGAGGGCCGCAGCTTGGCGACGAGCCAATCGCCCACTAGCCCCGCCGCCGCCGACGCGAGCACCACCAGCACGAGCTCCATGCCGTCGCTGGAAAGCTCTCCCCCGATCCAAAGCTTTTCGACGACGCACAAGACGACGAGCGCGCCGAAGCAGAGCCGTCGGCGGAGTGCGAGATAAAGGATTGCAGCCGCGAGCAAGAGGCTCTGCCAGATAACGATAGAGATCTCCAACGCCTGCCGATAGAAGAGAAAAACCGAGAGAGCGAATTGTTCGCGCTGAAACGTTACCTGAGAAAGCGGATGATCGCGCATCAAGGCTTCGGGATAGAAGCCGTATTGCGTAACGAACTGAACGATCTCGAACGCCAGCCCGAGCGAAACGAGCATCGGCAGCTGTTGAAAAAGGTTCGGCGCATCCGGACGCTGCAGCGCGCTGCGCAGAGGACCCGTGATCAAGAAGAAGAGTCCGGTTAGCAAGAATAGGTGCGGGGGACTTAGCAGCAGATCGAGCTGATGCTCGAAACCGAAGATAGCGTGCCAAACGAAATCGAGTGCGCCGCCGAGCAGCAGCCCGCCAACCCCAAAGACGCTTTGCACGTAACCCGGAGGGATCGCCTTCCAAAATGAGCCGGAGCGTTGGTAGTTTCGGATGATTGTGGCGCCCATGACGACGGCGGCGAAGACTGCGCCGCTGTACATCGTCATGTGCCACGGATTCAGAAACGACTCGACCGCCAAGAAGAGATGCTCGTGGGCGTCGATAAATAGCCCCGTCATGATCCAAAGGCCCGCTAGGGTCACAAGCCAATCGAGCCGCGTCGGCGCGCCAGAACTCTCGCTGGCAACGTCGAATCGCGGAAGCGCCGGTTCGCTCGGCGTTCGAGACGACGGCAAATCCACGAGGTTCATGTACCGGCGCTCATCCTCCGATTTGCCTCGTAACCCTTTTCGTAGCTTGCATTTGATATGCCCGGCGGCGGCATTAGCGACGTTGCTCGGCGCTTGTTCGACCAAGCCGGTTTCGGTTCCGCTGAATGTGACCGTTTCGGAAAAGCAACCGCGCGCATGGCCATCACCGCCGGTCGCGGCTCCGAACGCGCCCCCCCGAATCGTGCGCGTGTGGTTCTCGACCTTGAGGATCGAACCGGGAAGCTGGTTCGACGGAACGATTCTCGTGAGCACCAACGTTGCGTCGGTTGAAGTTCGAACAGCGGCTTTCTCGATCAATAGCGCGCACGTTGCGCCCGGGATCTACCGCTTCCACACGCACGTGCTCGAGTTGCCGCCGCTATCGCGCCGGCATTGGTACGAGCTGTATATCATCGCGCGAAATACCCCTGGGATCGCCGAGTCCGAAGAAGCGCCGTTGCGAGTCGAATGACGGCCGAGGTGCCGCGGCGCTCGAACAGTTTCCCCCAGACACTGCTACCTCGCCACGCGCGGCATCTCGGACCGTCTGCGCATCGTATCGGCGCGGCATGAAAAAAGAATGAAGCAGTAGCCGAGCAACCGACCGGCGAACCAAGGATATCGATATGCGTTCATTACTCTGCGGAATCAGAAGTGCTGCTTTCGCGGCCTTTGCGGCCGCATGTGCGTTCGGTGCTTCCCCCGCTGTCGCCGGAGGTACGGTGACGATCCAGCAGGCGGATGGCCAGCGCGACGTCTACAACGACGTCGCGATCAAGATTATCCACGACGCGCTTTTTCTCACGTCAGCCGACGGCAAAGGTACGCTCGTGATACACCGCGCCGCATGCTCGTATCAAGGCGACTTGCTCGTTTGCTTTGTAACGAGTGCGGCGCTGGTCCAAGCCGGCGAAACCAAACCGCTCGATTTTCGGAGCGGAACGCTCTACGTAAACTCGACAAGTGTTCCGCAGCCCCTCAAGCTTTCGACCGAGAAAGTCGCGCCGCACAGCGTGATGCTTGCGCTGACGACGGAGCGCGGGACATACGTCGGCCTGAGCGGCCGGATCGACAAGATGGTGAAATGATAAAGTATCTTTGCCTGACGATCGGGATCATTCTCGCCCTTCAGCCGGCCATCGCGCAGGCCGGTCCCCGGGGAGGTGGCGGTGGCGGTGGCGCGATGCGAGGGGGCGGTGCGCGGCCGGCCGGCGGCGGCTTCAACCTTTCACGCGATACGGCTCGCGCGCCGGTCTCGCGCCCATCGCAACCCGCGCAGCGCCCTGCCCAGCCTGCGCAGCGTCCGCCGACCGGAAACGTCAGTAACGGGAACCGAGGCAACAACGGCAACGTGAACAACGGCAACCGCAACAACGGCAACGTGAACAACGGCAACCGTAACACAAATATCAACAATGGGAACCGCACGAACGTCAACGTGAGCGGCAATACGGTGATCCGCAACCCTGTCTACGTCAATAATACCGCGTGGGGCTGGAATCGTGGCGTTGCTTGGTACCCGGCCCCCTATTATTGGGGCGGTGGTTTCTGGGGTGCATTTGCAATCGGCGCGGCCTCGGCGGCCGTCTACGGTACGATCGTTGCCAACAATACGACCTATACGTCATATCACGTTCAATCGAACACGCCGGGCTGGACGTTTCTCTTGAGCTATCAGCTCACGCAGGTGCCGTGCGGACCCTCCGGACTCGTGGTCGTGTACGGTCCGCAGAACAGCGTCATCTGCGCGACGCCGAATCAGTTAGTCGGGGCGGGTTACTATCAACTCGATACGCAGACTCTTACGCTGACGTCGATCGCCGGTTGAATCGAGTCGGGGCCGCCGTCGCACTCGTCGCGGCGTGGGCGGCGCTGGCGGCATGTTCGAGCAGCTCCCTTGGCGGCGCTGCGTCCCCGCCCATCACGCTAGAAGCGCGGCGCCCCTCCGCGAGCGATAGTATCGGCAAGGCTTATAGATTCTTGAACTTGATGATGGACCGGTACGCCGAGGGTTCTACCCGGCGCCTCGTGCAGAGCTTTGATGGCGGCCCATTGAAGAATTTTACCGACGCGGTGACCTACGACGACGCTCTTCTTGTAGACGCGATGCTGACCCGAGGGACCACCGAAGATATCTCTCGTTCCAAGATCGTCGGCGACGCATTTCTGTACGTGCAAAATTATGATACGGCGCATGACGGCCGTCTGCGCGCTGCCTACGCGCCCAAGCCGTTAAAAAAGCCGAGCGACGTGATCGTCGACGATAACACGAGCGATGTGGGAAACATGGCTTGGGTCGGTCAGGCCCTTGTGCAGCTCTACGCAAAAACCGCCGATGCGCAGTACCTCAACGGTGCGATTGCAATAGCCCAATGGCTTCAGGCCAATACCTATGATACGCGCGGACGCGGCGGGTATACGGGCGGCTATACCGCGCGCGGAAAGAAAATCGAGTGGAAATCCACCGAGCACAATATCGACATCTATGCTTTTTTCACGATGCTCGCGAAGGAATCGAGAGAGCGCCGATGGGCCACCGGCGCGGCCTGGGCACGACGCTTCACGTCGTCAATGTGGGACCCCGCTGCCGGCCGCTTTTACGTTGGTACGCTCGACGACGGCGTTACGCCGAATAAACCGTTCAAACCCGAGGACGTCAATTCGTGGAGCTATCTCGCCTTTGCAAACCCGCGATGGTCCGCGGCACCAAGCTGGGACGTGACGCATCTCGGCGTCAGCAAAGACGGCTTTAACGGTGTCAGCTTCTGTAGCGGCGATCGCTCCGGCGTCTGGTTCGAAGGAACGGCACACCTCGCCGATGCGCTCGAGCTGCGTGGTCGCGCCGGCGATCGGACGCGCGCGCGGCAATATATCGGCGACGTCCATTACGCGCAAACGAACGGCCCCAATAGCGACGGACTAGGCATCATCGCCGCATCCGAGAACGGTTTGAGCGATTGCGACGGCGACAAATATTTCGCCGCTCTCCACGTCGGCGCAACAGCCTGGTACGTTATGGCGGCTGTCGGCTCGAATCCCTTCGCGTTACTGCGCTAACGCTCGCCGCGAGTTGCACGCGATCAAGCTTTTGTCGGCACGCTCTTCAAAGGCACAGAGCAGATTCGCGAGCGCCATCTGTTCGGGCGTGCGGCAACGAATGTCGAGTAGGCGCGGACTGCAGAGGAGAACGCTCGCGGCACGCGCTCGCGAAATGGCGACATTGAACCGATTGCGTTCGAAGAGAAACTCGACGTTGCGCGGAACGTCTTCGCCGCTCGAGGTCGCCATCGAGTAGAAGACGATCGCCGCCTCCTGGCCTTGGAATTTGTCGACCGTACCGACGCGAACGCCGGTCGTTGGCTCGATGTCCACGCCGGCTTGGCGAAGCTTCTCTTGAATCAGCCGACGCTGCGCATTGTAAGGCGAAACGATAACGATGTCGCGCCCGCAGATGTTCCGTGAGGTTTCCGCGTGACCGCGAGGTCCCGAATCGATCACGCACCCTTTACTGAGAAGGCGCACGACCTGGCCCACGATCTCACAGGCTTCCTCATGCGAACTCGCGCCGTTGCTAGCATGATCGACGCCGAGGAAGTAGAGGCCGGCGTACTCCTGCTCCGGCGTAATGACGCGGTGTGCTATCGTCGATTGAGCGGGATCGAGCCGTCCGTCGTACATCGCGTCAGAAATAAAACGGCAGATCGCTGGATGCATGCGATATGAGAGATTGAGAAAGATGCCGCGGTCTTCCGCCACCGTAGGCGATTCACCCAACAAGTGCTGCAAGACCGAATCATCGGCGTGCAGCGGGTGACGCCCTTGACTGACCTGGGCGAGTTGCGACGGGTCCCCCAGCAAGACCACGTTTTTCGCGCAGAGCGAGTTGGCCAGCGCGTCGGCCAGCGAGACCTGACCGGCTTCGTCGATGAAGAGATAATCGAACTTGCCCGCGAGCTCCTCGCGCGAGTAGAGCCAGCCTGTTCCGCCGGCGAGCTGATAATCGTTCGCCGCGAAGGCTAGGTTTTCGTCGAGCGATTCGATGAACGGCGAAGGCAGACGCGACACGTACTCCGACCCCGCGGCGGAATGTTTGTAACGGCCCCGGAACGTACCGCCGCGCTCGCTCATGCACGCCTCGACCTTTTCGAGCAAATTATGAATTGCTTTGTGGCTCGTGCTCGTGACGGCGACGCGTTTTCCAGCCGAGAGCAGATCGCAGATGACCTGCGATCCGATCGTGCTCTTTCCGCTCCCCGGCGGTCCTTGGATAAAAAGATAACTGCAATCCAGCTCGGAGACGACGGCGGAGACCGATTCGGAGGTCACGACTTCGGGCTGAAGCCGCGCGCGCCCGCGCACGAGGCGCGGTTCGCGATTGGCGAGCAGATCATGGGTAGCCGGATACGAACTTGAAAGCGTGCCGCCTAAAAACGCGGCTCCGATGCGCGCCAGCGCCCCGCGCTGTTCTTTAGTGCCGCGCGGACGTGCCGGTATCAGTTCCTTAATCGCGCGCGCATCGTCGAGTGTTGCTCCGGTCTTCAATTCGAGGCGGTTGGCGTCGGGATCGATCCGAACGATGGTGCCCGCCGCTTTCTTCGCGCGTGGGTTTTCGGCATCGTCCCCGGAACCGAGCTTATAGGGTTGCTCGGGAAACTCATAGGTGTAGATGAAGCTTCGCTTTTCCGGACGAGCCGGGATCTCGTCGCAGAGCCTCAACCCCGCGATTGCATCTCGATCGAACTCAAGCAAACGATCGACGTTCTCGCAGCGATCGAAATACGCCCACCACGCCGGTTTCTCTTCACGCCGGTGATAGGCGAGAAGGTTTGCGAGAAGGTAACGCGTTCGGCGGTCGGGTTCGAGGAAACGATATTGCTCTTCTGTCTGGGGAGCGACGACGTCGTGCAGCAGCCGGCGCTCGAGGCCGCTCCGGCGCGCTTCGTCGGATTCGTCGTTGCGTCGCTTGACGCATTTGCTACACGTTGCTTCGAACTCGACGTGGCAGAGTTGACCGTGCTGTGTAGCGCGCAGTGGCAAGTCGATGCCAAACTTCTCGATGGCTTCAGCGCGACGTTCGAGCAACCACGCGCGAAGGTCGCAGGTCGAACGACAATCGTCCCGATTGTAGCGCTCGATGTCGTCGAGGATCGCCTCGTCGCGCTCGAGCAGCCACCGCTCGAACATGACGATCGATTCGTCGCCCTTCTTGACGACGGTGTCGCGAGCAAAGCCGTAGAAGCGCTCGAAGCTCTTCAGGCCATAGCTCTCGTGGGAAATCGCAAGTGCCACGCGAGCGACGGCAAAAAGATCGACGAGAACGTCGTCGCGCAGAAAATCGTCGATCAGCTCCTCGCGCGTCGCGTGCTGTTGGGCCAGGCGGCGCAGCGCATTTTTCTCGTAACTGGCGTAGTGATACACATGTAAGTCCGGAAACTGTCGCCGGCGTTCGGCGATGAAATCGACAAACGACTCGAAGGCATGCTTCTCCTCGGCGCGGCTGCGCGCCCAGAACGCGCGATACTGCCGCTCGTCGTCGGGCATCCAGCAGCCGAAGAGGTACTCTAGCGTGCGGCCGGGTTCGAAGAGCGGATCGCCTTCCATATCGAAAAAAACGTCGCCCGGCGCGGGCGGCGGCAGCAACTCGAAGCCGAGTCCGGGATCGTGCGACAAGAGTTCGTAGATTGGGCGTGCGCTAGTGCGTCCGCGCAACTGGAGCGATGCCTGACGGGACAACTTCGCGAACGTCTGCGGGCTCATTCCGCTAGGCCGCTGCTCGTCGACGGCACCGGCGAGCTGCTCGAGCGTTCCTATGCCGCCGGCCTCGAGTTTCGCAATTTGATCGCGCCGCATCCACGCAACGAGGCTCAGGTGGTCATCGCTTCGGCGCTGGTTCGCACATTGCTCGTTCCACGCGCAGATCGAACAATGCTTGCACTGCATGGGATATTCGCTGGGAGTCTCTCCACGCGCCAGCGCCGGATTCGCGACGAACTCTAGGAAACGGCGTTTGAGCCGGCGATAGTACGCCATGTACTCGCGTAACCTGAAGCGGCGTTGCTCGCCGTTTCCGAGCAGCACGTAGGCTTCGCCGGGCAAACGGCCTTGGAGACGTTCCACGTGTTCGCTGTAGTTGCAAAGCTGCACGAGATAGTACGGTTTCGGATTGAGCCCGAGCTTCGTGTCAACGACCTCATAACTGTGCTCGCCGAGGTCCGAGGGAACCGGCACTCGGCGGAGGAAATCGGCGTGCCCTAAGAACTCGCCGTCGAAAAAGGTAGCCTGATAGATGACGGGCGCGCCGTTTCGCATCGCTTCGAGCGTCGCGCGATCGGCCGCCTCGTAGGCGCCGATGCTGCAGTGAGGACGCTCAAATTCGACGGTGCGGGGATGCGCGTCGCGCAGCCGCTCGAGATAGGCCTTCTCGTGCTCCTCGCCCTTACGCCGCAAGAGGTCGGCCGTCGGATCGTCGATGTTGGGACGAACGCATTTGCCGAAAGCGACGAGCGCGCTGAGTTCGCTCAACCGTTTACACTCCAGGTAATCGTTGAGATCGCTGGCCGCATAGACGGGCCGCGCATCAAGAAGCTGCATCGGTCACCATTGGGCAAGTCTGACGACGCCCAGTGCCATACGCCTGGCATTGTAGCAGCGGCTTGCGGAATTACCTACTTGGGCGACTCCACCGCGGCCACGAAGCCATGCGTGACGCCCGCGACGTCGACGTAGTAGCCGACGACCGTTTTATGAATATTGACACCGGTGCCGACCGTCGTTCCGAGGCCGAGGGGATCGTCGAGCGACTGCCACGCCGTCAACCGCGGATGCGTTGGATCGGTGAGCAAGAAGGCATGGGTTGCGCCGGACTTATCGACGTAAAAGCCGGTCACGTAGTCGTGAGCGGTGATCCCGAGGAACTCGGTACCGACCGAGCCGGGATAGGATAGCTCGGTATAGGCTCCGTTTTTTCGAATGAAGCCGACGACGCGGTGAGACTGCCTGCAGTAACCGATAAGGTCGCCGGCCCCATTGATTCCGGTCGCAACGGCGCTGGTTCCGGGCAGGTCGAGGCCTTTGTAACGATCGGTGGCGACGGTGAGCTGGAAGCAGCCCTTTTCGGATGCGCCGTGGTAGCAGCCCACGGCGATGCCCGAATCGTTCACGCCATAGATCTCAGTGGAGCTGCCGGGGCCATGAGCCTTCGGTTCTTGATACGTGGACCAGATTCGGCCGGTATAACCATAGCTGATTGTCTTGCCCGCCGATGAAGACTCGTACCCCATCATCATTTTGGCGTTGTTCAGCGCGCTCGGAAAAGTATCGAGTGCCTTCGGAAAGACGATCTTGTGAAAGTTGTTCGGCAGATAGGGCGGATCGATGATATATCCGACGGCGGGGTCGCTCGCAGAGCCGCTACCGTAATAGCCGACGATATGCCCCCGGTTATTTATTGCCCGTAAAACGTTCACGTCTGAATAGACGGGATCGTCGAGCGTGGTGAACTTGAACCTCACGGGCGTCGAGCCGAGGGTCGACTGCGATCCGGAAGAGCCCGCAATCGGCGAGACGCGGTCGGGCGAAGAGGCCGGTCCGCCGCACGCGGCCAGAGCGGCGGCGGAAAGGAGAGTGAGAGTCCTCGAAGCGTTCATCGCACAATCAATCCAGAGAGCGTTGCGTCGATGAGTCAACAGACACCATGCCGTCGCGAAAATCCTGCGTTGCGCTACCTCGATGGTTGTTTGGTCGGTGCCGAGCTGGGGAAAGGTTGCAGAAATTTGCTATGGAGAGTGACGATGCCTCGTAAAGCAAAAAAATCAACCTCGCGTAAACCGAGCGCTGCGAAGAAGTCCGCAACCCGGGCGCGGAAGGCCGCTGGCGGCCTGGCAACCAAGGTGAAGAAAGCCGCGGCAAACCCCAAACGTACGGTCCGACGCGTCGCCGAGAAGGTTCACGCGACCGCTGCGCGAGCCGACGAAGTTGGTGACACGGTGATCACGGCTGGGCAAATTCTCAAAGAGACGGCGGCGGTGGTCGATTCCATGGCGACACGCGCCAAGAGAAAACGGAAGACCGTCCGCAAGCGCTCGCGATCGAACTGAGCTTGCGCTAGCGCCGGCTTTGTGGTACAAAGTTAATGACTTTGTGCTACAAAGTTAAGGACGGCAGAGCGTGGAAATCGAACGGGCCCTTTCCGATCTTGCCGAGGTGCGCGATCGGCTCGTCGGGGTTCAACGATTCGAAGGGTATTCGGCGGCAGCCGCGATCGCGAGCGGGGTCGCCGCCTTTGCGGCCGGATGGTTGCAGCTCGAAACTGCGCCGCATCCGTCGGGAACCGAAGCGCTGCATCGGTACGTCGTTATTTGGATGGGTTGCCTCGCGGTGGCCCTTGCGCTTAACTACGGCGCGGTTGTCGCCTGGCTTTGGAAGCAGCGCGGTCCCGGCGCGACCAGCCGATTTCGCACGGCCGCACGTTCGATCGCGCCGAGTGTGGTACTCGGGGGCCTGCTCACCGTCGCCCTGATCGATCGGTCGGCGTACGAGCTGCTTCCCGGCACCTGGTTCGCATTCTATTCTCTCGGCCTCTTTGCTTCGCGCAATTCGATTCCACACTCGACTTTTGCGATCACGCTCGGCTTCGCTGCTCTCGCCGCACTCTTTCTGGTCTCGCCGCTGCAAGCGGTCGCCCTCGCCTGGTGGGTGATGCCCCTGGGCTTTGGCTTGGGTCAAATCGGCCTGGGTATGCTCATTTGGCGGGAGCGCACCCAGTGAGCGAGATGCAAGCGCCGTTCTCCTATCCCGGCTTGGAGCGAATTTTTCACGAACGCGGCCGGTTGGCGATTTGCACGTGTTTGATCGCCCATCCCAGCGGATTGAGCTTTACCGAACTCGCCGCTGCTTGCGATCTCTCCGACGGCAACCTCAATCGGCACGTTCACGCCCTGACCGATCTCGGCATCGTCGCGGTTGAAAAGCAGCGGGGTTCCGGCCGACCGCAAACGGTCTATCGCATCACCAAACGCGGACGCGTGCGCTTTCTCGCCTACGTCGACGAACTCGAAGCCGTCGTCCGCGACGTTCACGACCGGGCGAAAGAGCCCGCCGCACGGCGCCGATTGGCCACGACGTGACGCCGCAACACGTCGCGATTATTATGGACGGCAATCGGAGGTGGGCGGCGCAGCGCGGCTTGCCGCTGGCGTACGGATATCGTCGCGGGATTGCGGCACTTCGCCGCATCGTTCGCGCCGCCGGCGCCGCCGGCGTGCGCGTCGTCACGGCATATGCGTTCTCGGAGGAGAATTGGGATCGCCCGGCGCGCGAAGTTGGTCTCTTGATGCGCCTGTGCACGCGTGCCGCGCGCGGCGAGCTGCGCCGGCTAGCGCGAGATGGTGTCCGCGTGCGCCTTTGCGGTCGCAGGGAGCGTCTGCCCGCGAGCACGCGGATCGCGCTCGAACGGCTGGCCGCCGAAACGTCGCAGAATGGCGGCATCGTGCTCAATCTCGCGATCGACTACGGCGGACGTCGCGAAATCGGCGACGCGGTACGCTCGCTCGCCGAAGAAGTGCGCAGCGGCGCACGCGATGTTTCGTCGATCGATGAAGGCGCGCTCGCGAGCCGCCTCTATACCGCGGGATTGCCGGACCCCGACCTCATCGTGCGAACCGGCGGCGAATTGCGGTTATCGAACTTCCTCTTGTTTCAATCCGCTTACGCCGAGTTCTGGGCCACGCCGATCTATTGGCCCGACTTCGACGAACGCCACCTCAATGCGGCGCTGACGGATTTTAGAGCACGCCGCCGCCGTTACGGCACCTAAGGCTCGTCTTCTCGAAGGCGCTCGAGCGGAAGCAACGTTTCTGCTCGGGTGATCAGCTCCTCACCGGCGATCAGTCCGGTGTCGTCGGCGTCATCAACTCCGTCTCGGCGCTCGTTGTTTTCATCCATAGCGCTCTGGTACCCAGTCTCGCGAACAATTCCTCAGCCCAGGCCCGGAGGCGAGGGCCCTTGTTAACGCGTTAACGAGATCGAGACGTTGAGTTAGAGTCGCGGCACGGCGCCGCTTTTTCCTTGTAAGTCTTACCGCGCGGTGCCATTATGGATGAACAATTTACTAGAAAGCCTCAGTGGGGCCTTCTCTACGTAGTTTAGGAGAATTCCATGAACTGCACATCTATCTTCAAATCCCCACACGCATCAGCACTGTTGATCGGTCTATGCGTTCTCGCCGCGGCCGCCTGTAGCGGCCCGGCTTCAACGGTCGGGCCGACCGGCGGACTTCCGCCGACCTCGCAAAGTGCGTTACGGACATCTCAACGTATCGCTCACACGGTGGCATCGTCGACGCCGATTCCATTTAAGTTCACAACGGTTGACGATCCCAACTCCGAGACCAATGCGGTGACGGGAATCAACCAGCTCTCCAAGATCGTCGGAATCTACGGCGGCGGAGAAGGCAGCAGCATCCCCGAGACGTACACGTCGCAACCGCCGTACACGAAGTTTCGCAGCGAGAACGACCCGGGCGCTCAGGGCACCGTGGCGACGAGCCTATCGAGCAATAAGATCGTTGCAGGGTACGTGATCGACCCCAACAATTTGGGCGGCACCTGGGGTTTCGTCAGGATCCAAGGGCTTTGGACGCTTCTGGAAGATCCCAATGAAGGTACCGGCAATAACGCGATTACCGAGATTTTAGGCATCAACGACTCCGAGCAGGCCGTTGGCTTCTATACCAACAGCACCGGCGTCAGCGTCGCCTTCGAGCTTGCGGTGCCGACCGAAACCTATACCGATCTCACCCCTCCGGAAGCGCAGAACTCGTATGCGACGGGCATTGACGGGAAAGGCAACATCGTCGGCTGGGAAACCACTTCGGGCTCGGTCAGTGCCTCAAGCTTTTTCCTGCAGACGGGCACGTATTATCCGCTCTCGTATCCGGGCTCGACGCAAACGAAAGCTCTGAGCCTGAACTGGCAGGATGAGGTCGTGGGCAATTATGTCGACCGTAGTGGCGACACGCACGGATTCATGCTGATCGGTCCAACTAAGGGCAGCGGCGCGCAGTTTTGGCAGAAGATCGACGATCCGAATGCTGAGGGTGGCACGTGGGTGACGGGCATCAACAACCACGACGACATCTGCGGCTATTACGTCGATGGAAAGGGAGTCCAACATGGATTCGTGGCGACTCCCTAGCCTACTCTTGTGCGGCGTCGCATTGTCGTCATGCAGCGGCGCCGGCTCATCGTTCTCATCGTCGAACCTGTTGCCGCAGGGGCACGCAGTCCGGTCGTTGGTTCGTTCGGCGGCGGTCACGTATACGTATCAAACCGTTGACGAGACCGGACTCACCACCAATGCGGTGAATGGAATCAATAACTCGAGTGAAATCGTCGGAGCGGCCGGAACCGGCGTGAGCGGCCTCTCCGTCGGCTATAGCGCGACGCCTCCCTACGGAAGCTTCGCGTCGATAACGGACTTTGGCTCCGTGGCGACCGTTGCAACAAGCATCTCCAGCAGTTCGACCACGCCGATCATCGCCGGCTACGTCGTCGGACCGCCGCAACTGCGTGGAACGTGGGGGTTCGTGATCTTCAACGGCCTCATGTCGCTCTTCAAGGATCGCAAAGAGGGTACCGGCAACGGGGCCGCTACCGAAATCCTTGGTATCAACAATTCGGATTTTGCCGTCGGCTTCTATACGACCGGATCGGGAGGTAACATCCCGATCGTGATCGATATTCCCAACAAGAAGTTCACCGGACTCAAGCCGGCCGGAATGAAAAGCGGGGAGGCGACCGGAATCAACGCGGTCAACGATGTGGCCGGCTGGGAAAAAACTTCGAGCCAAACCATCGGTTTCTTCGAGCGCGTTGGATCGTACTATACGGTCGCATATCCCGGCGCCGTGTTGACCGAAGCGCTCGCGATCAACTCCAGCGATCAAATCGCCGGATACTATCAGGACTCGCACGGCGTCAATCACGGATTCATTTTGACCGGTCCGACCGAGAGCCCGAGCCAACAGGTTTGGCAGAGCATTGACGAAACCAACGCTGCGAACGGAACAGTCGTCACCGGTATCAACGACAACGGCGACATCAGCGGTTACTATGTCGATGCGAGCAACGTGCAGCACGGATTCGTGGGCGTACCGAACTAAGTAACTTTCGTACGCCCTCCCCCTTTTCATCCGCCGCATCGTCGCCGGCGTATTAAGAGCATGCACCTCATTCTGGCCGCGGCACTCGCGGCAAACAGCATCTTTGTTCCGCTCTTGCGCGCTTCGGATTGGATAGGGCCGGCGCCGCACGGCCGCGATCTCGCGGGAAAGGTCGTTCTGATCGACGTTTTTACGTTCGATTGCATCAATTGCAAGCACGTCGTTCCAGAATTGCGGCGGTTGCGCGCCGCAATTCCGCCCGCAGAGCTAACCATCATCGGGATTCACAGCCCCGAAACTCCCTACGAACGGGTGCGTGCAAACGTCGTCCAAAATCTGGCGGCGCAAGGCATCACATGGCCCGTTGTTCTCGATAATTCTTTCGGCCTATGGCGCACGTATGGGATCCAGTACTGGCCCACGCAGCTGCTTTTCGACCGGCATGGGAAACTGCGCAAAACATTCATCGGGGAAGGTCAGGACGAACTCGTCGCTACTAGCGTTCGCGAACTGGTGGCTGAACGCTAACTCTTGCCGTGCGCAGGCACGCCTCGAGCGGCAAAAGACCCGCGAAGTCAATCCATTTGACGGTCGCTACCGTTTGACTCAACGACGATGCTGGCAGCCCTGGTCTTTAGCGTTGCCCTGGCGCCCACGCCAAGCCCTGGGCCCTCGGCAAAGCCGGCCCGGAAATATGCACGCGCATACAAGACGATCGGCCACGTCACCTCACGCGGGCGCAACCAGAATCTCGTCGGCAAGGTAGCGGCGGCATCGGTCGGTACGATCGATCAGGAGCAGATCAAGACGCGACCGTTCTTACGTCCGGGCGAGATCCTCGAAGCGATCCCCAGCCTTTTGATCAGTCAGCACAGTGGCGAAGGAAAGGCCAATCAATACTACCTGCGCGGCTTCCAACTTGATCACGGCACCGATCTGGAAAGCACAATCGCAGGAACGCCGATCAACCTTCCCACTCACGCCCATGGCCAAGGCTACTCTGACATCAATTGGCTCATCCCCGAACTCGTAAGCTACGTCGACTATCAAAAAGGGCCTTATTACGCGCCGACCGGCGATTTTTCGACTGCCGGAGCGTATACGTTGTATTACAAGAATACACTGAACGCACCGATTACGGAGTTCGGACTCGGTACCTACGGCTACAGTAGTATGCTTGTCGCCGCATCGCCGCGCGCCGGCGCCGGTAATATTCTTTATGCGTTTCAACTCTACCACGATAACGGCTCCTTCCAACGTCCCGACGAGTATGCGAAGTATAACGCCGTACTCAAATGGAGCCAGTCGACCGAAAACTCCGATTTCAGCGTCACCGCTATGGGGTATCATGGCACGTTTCAATCGAGCGACCAGATACCGCAGCGTCTGGTCAGCGACGGAACGCTGAGTCCCTACGGCCTGATTGACCCATGGGACGGCGGTACGACATCTCGATACTCTCTAGCGAGCCAGTGGCAGCGTACGGACCCGAACGGAGTTACGCAAGTGAATGCGTTTGGATTTCAACAGTACCTGAATCTGTTCTCGGATTTCACCTACTATCTCGACGACGCGACCGATTACTATAACGTAACGCGCAACCCGATCACGTGCGTTGCGGGGTATACGACTTGCAATCCAGGACCCACGCATGTGCCGGCCTATATCTCGTATTGCCCGGCGAACGACGTGCCCGGCGCGTCGCGCGCGCCGGCGCATTCAGTGACGCCCGTATCGTTTGTTTTCGCTTGCGGCGACCAGCGAGAACAGCTCGACCGCCGGTTTGTCTCGGGCATCAACGCTTCGCGTACCTTCGCCTCCGCCGGCAACGTGACAACCACGGCCGGAGTTGGGGTTCGCAACGATAACATACCAACGGTCGGCCTCTTTCTCGTTCACGACCAAATCCCATACCCGGATGGTACCCTCAGCCTCGCGCACGTCGTCGAGCGCGACGCCTACGCGTGGGTGCAGAGTTTGATACGCGTCGGTTCGCGATTGCAACTGACCCCCGGACTTCGGGCGGACCAATATGGGATCAATGTCGGCGACAGCGTTTCGGCAGACTCGGGTCGAGTGAATTCAGGAATCGTCAGCCCAAAGTTCACCGCGGGCTATACGCTTTCGCCGCATCAAGAGCTCTATGCCGATTGGGGCGAGAGTTTTCACAGCAATGACGCGCGCGGCGTCACTGACACGCTCGACCCGCAGACCCAAGCGCCGTACAACGCGCTTGGGCAGTCCGTTCTCCAGAACACGCCCTTGGTGCGCGCGGTTGGGCTCGAGTTCGGATTTCGCTACTCGCGTGGCGGCCTCAATAGCACGATCTCGCTATGGCAGTTGCACCTTAACTCGGAGCTCGTCTTCGACGGCGATGCGGGCGTCACGTCGGCCGGCGGTCCGACGATGCGGCGCGGCATCGAGTTCGCGAACTTCTATCAGCCTCGTCCATGGTTGACCTTTGACGCCGACATCGCTACGTCAAACGCGCGGTTTCTCAATAACCCCGAGGGACTCGGCACCTACGTTCCCGAGTCAATCAACGTGGTTACGGCGGCCGGCATCACCGTCGACAAACCCGACTTCGCGGCGAGCCTGCGCCTGCGGTATTTTGGGCCGCGGGTTCTCGATCAGGCGGGCGATGCGGTTTCCGCAGCGTCGGTAACGTATAACGCGCAGGGAACTTGGAAGACGCATCGGGGCTACGATCTCGTGGCGGACGTTTTCAACATCTTCAACGCGCAAACCAATGACGTCGAATATTACTACCAATCGTGGCTCCCTCAAGATGCCGCCAATCCGGCGTTCGCGAAAAACGCGGCCGTCAATCCGGCCCTTGGAGGCGCAGGAGTGAACGATTACGTTTTTCACCCGGGTGAAAAACGAACGCTCCGCGTCACTTGGGTTCTCCACATGTAGACTCGTCGGCAGCGAGCCGTGGAAAGCCTCCGGAGCGATAAGGAGGCGTCGCTTCGGGTAAGAACATGACGGTTGGCTTGCGGTCGCGGTTCAACGGCCGGCGCGCCTGCGGCGAAAGGCAGATCAGACTTGACAAACAGTGATTTCCTCCTCGAGCGACTCGTGGAGTGGGGATTTTATCGCGTCTACGGGTACCCGGGTGACGGCATTAACGGGATCCTCGGAGCATTCGATCGCATCGGCGATAAACTGCGGTTCATCCAGGTTCGCCATGAAGAGATGGCAGCGTTCATGGCGTGCGCGCACGCGAAGTTTACCGGAGAAACCGGCATCTGCCTAGCGACCTCCGGGCCAGGCGCGATTCACTTGCTCAACGGTCTCTACGACGCCAAAATGGATCATGCTCCGGTCGTTGCTATCGTCGGCCAAGCGGCGACAACGGCGCTCGGCGGTTCGTATCAGCAGGAAGTTGATCTCCAAGTACTATTGCAGGACGTTAGCGAGTACGTCTATACGGTTTCTAGCGCGGCTGCGTTACGCCACGTTATCGACCGAGCAGTGCGCACCGCGACAGGGATGCGAGCCGTCGCCTGCGTGATCGTGCCGAAAGATTTGCAAGAAGAAAAGGCAGTTCCGGATCCGCCGCACCAGCACAACGCAATGAGTAGCAGCGTCGGGTACAGCGCGCCGGTCGTGGTTCCAGCGCGTCGCGATCTTTTGCGAGCGGCCGACGCGCTCAATGCAGGGTCACGGGTGGCGATAATGGTTGGCCAGGGCGCCGCAAATGCAACCGATGAGGTGATCGCCGTTGCCGAAAAGCTCGGAGCCGGAATCGCCAAAGCATTGCTGGGCAAGTACGTCGTGCCGGACGACGTTCCGTTTGTGACGGGGACCTTGGGCCTGCTCGGCACGCGCCCGAGCTACGAGCTGATGACGGGATGCGACACGCTCTTGATGGTCGGCACGTGTTATCCGTATTCGGAGTTCTTGCCCAAGCCGGGACAGGCGCGAGGCATCCAAATCGATATCGACCCCCGTAACCTTGGCTTGCGTTATCCGACCGAAATCAATTTGGTCGGCGACAGCCGCGAGACGCTCGCCGCGTTGCTGCCCTTGCTCGAGCAAAAAACGGATATGTCATGGCGCGATTCCATCGTGAAGAGCCGGACGAGTTGGCGTGAAGGCGAGGAAGCGCGAGCGCATATCGAGGGAAACCCGATCAATCCGCAGCTCGTATTTTGGGAACTCAACGAACGGCTTCCCGATAAGACGATCTTGACTGGCGACGCGGGGACGCCGACGAATTGGTTTGCGCGTAACATTCAAATGCGCGCCGGCATGAAGTCGTCGCTTTCCGGAGGCCTTGCGACAATGGGCTCCGCCGTGCCCTATGCGATTGCTGCAAAGTTTGCCTATCCCGATCGCGTCGTGATTGCATGCGCGGGTGACGGCGCGATGCAGATGAACGGCATGGCCGAACTCCTTACCGTTAAGAAATACTGGAAAGAGTGGAGCGATCCGCGGCTAATTTTCTTGGTCCTCAACAATTCCGATCTGAATCAAGTCACGTGGGAAATGCGCGTTGAGTCCGGCGATCCCAAATACGATGCCTCGCAGAACCTTCCAGCCTTCAGCTACGCGCAGTATGCCGATTCGATCGGGCTGATGGGAATTCGGGTCGAGCGACCAGAGGAGATCGGTCCCGCATGGGAACGGGCCTTAGCGTCGGATCGCCCTGTGGTCTTCGACGCGGTCGTCGACCCGAACATCTCGCAGCTTCCGCCCCACATCTCGCTCGAACAAGCGCACAATCTCTTCTCCGCGTTATGGAAAGGTGATCCCGACGAAGGGAGCGTTATCAAGGATTCGATCAAGAGCGTCTTGGCGGCCATCGTCCCCCACCACTAGAAAGCCCGTTGATTGCCGGCCGACCTTCGCTACTTCAGAAGTTTTTCACAATTACGCGATACGCTGAGCATCGTTTCCCCTTCCGTTGCTACGGATCGGAGGCAATGTATGAAGTATCGGAGCCGCAGCCGTGGTTTCCAAAGCGCGATCGTCCTGGGATTCGCCGCGGTACTTGTCGGCTGCTCTGGCGGTAGCAATGGGATCGCCACGCCGTTTGCCGGCGCCAGCGGGTCGCCAACGACAGGTGCCAGCAGATTGACGGCGTTGAACTCTCTTGGCGGCGCAAAGAGTTCCAAACGCGTGCTCTTCGTGTCAAATCTCGACGGCGACGTTCGTATCTATTCGGCGAACATAAATGAGCAGAATCCGCCGCTGATCGCCACGATTACGACGGGCACGACCCGTCCGGAAGGCGTCTGGGTCGATCGGCACGATACGCTGTACGTCGAGAACGGCGAACACTATCCGGCCCAAGCGAGCATCGAAGAATATAAGCGAGGCGCCTCCTCGCCCTTCAGAACGATTACCGATGGCCTTGGCTCGCCCGGTGCCGTCGCCGTCGACAAGGACGGCACGGTGTACGTCAACTCTGTCAGCGGGGGCAACACGGGTATCGTGGTTATATATGCGCCCGGCTCGACGACGCCCGAACGGACGATCACCTTGCCGGAAGCGGCGGAGTACGGCTTGAATGCCGGAGGCATGGCACTCGACCCACAAGGTAATGTGCTCGCGGCGAACAATGGAAACGCCACCGCTGTCCACGTCTTCAAGATCGTACCGGGCTCGTGGGAGGCGACCGATCTCGGGCTCCAAGGATACGGTGGTTCAGCGATCGCCGACGACGGTTCCGGTAACCTGTACGTAGGCGGGGGAAACGGTTTTATTGCCGTCTATCCTCCGGGAGCGACCTCGCCGTCGCGAACCATTACGTACTACACCGCCTACGGTCTCACGGCGACTGCGAACGGCACGTTGTATGCCATCGGAAGCGATCAAGTCGCCGAGTTTGCGCCGGGCGCGAGCAGCCCGACCAATGTCATCGACACTGAGATTGGAGAGACGTTCACATACGACGCGGCGATCGGTTTACAGTAATCGCGTCGTCCGGCGCCAGTTGCGCGACGAACTGCTAAGCGCCTAAGAGTCGCTCGGGCAGCCATTGCCGTTCGGGGCTGGTGGAAATGAGAATGAAACTGCGATGGAAGCGGGATCCGTGCCGCCTGGAGGCTTGACTCGGAAGAAGCACGTCCCGGAACTGTGCGGTGAGTTAAAGTTGCCGACGCTAAACAATGTGAGTGTCGGTGAGCCGATTAAATCGACCTGCAATGCTTGAATGTCCCAGTTGTCGTTTGCACTGCCGCAGCCGCCAAACAAATTGCCACAGCCGGTATTATGAGTCGTGAACGTCAACGTCACAGTCCCGCTGCCGGAAAACTGCAATCCCGTGGGAAACGATTTGGTCTCAACTTGCGTGTTCCAGGCGGCCCAGCCGTTCCAATTGTTTACCGGACCGGTGGCCCAATCGCCGGGCGAACCGCTGGTGCATGCCGATCCTCCGACCGGTCGACCGCTGTTCCCCTGGACGAGACAGGTTGCTCCCGGCCAGCCCCCGATGCCGGTAAAATTGATTTGTAAGTCGGAATCACTACGCAGATCATCGTTACCAGTGAGGATGGTGATTCGGATTGCCGAGAATGTTGCCGGCGTCGGCGTTGCCGGCGCCGGGCTCTGTGATACCGACATACTGAGGGTTGCCGTGCACGTTCGCGTCGTCTGAGTTGTATCGGTGGCCACCAGGGGGCCAAACGTGAAGGAGCCCGTCGAGGTAGGGGTTCCGCTCACGGTTCCGTTGTTGAATGAGGTGCCAGGCGTGACCGTGCCCATTGTTGGAGCGAACGACGCAGAGGCCGCACCCAAAATTTGAAGCGTTTGATTGTAGGGCATACCGACTACGCCCGCCGGTAAAGAGGTGGCTGCAAAATTTGGACCTGGAGGTGCGGGCGCGATAAAGCCTGGGATGGCCGTGAAGCCGTCGCCGTCACAATCTGGTGATGACGGCGTCGAAAAATCGTTTCCGCCTGAGTTCATGAGGATGATGCCGGCCGGATTAAGCGATGCGGTTGTCGCACTTCCATTCGCAATGGTCACAGTGTTATTCGCCGTCGCGCCGTTGCTATCGAAGGTGACGGTTTGGTAGTCGGCGAGCGCGGCTTCTCCGCATCCTCCCGGCGTGCAGATTGTGGGCGCTTCTTCGATCCATTCGGCTTCGTCGAGCAGGCCGAAGTATGGTTGTGCTTGTGAAGTTGCAGTCCAGTTTTGCGTTATGTCGTTGAGCGTAAGAATCCAGTTGCTCGTGGCATTCGGCGACGCCGGCTGACCCGCAGTCGCAATCGTCGCGACCATCACGTCGCCGGGGAAGATGGGATTACTCAACGATGTTTCGCTGGCTGGAAGAATCTCCCACCAGGCTGAGTACGACGTTCCGCCAAGATCGAGAAATCCGGTACCGGTCTCTTGTTCGGTTCCGGTTTGAATGAGTTGGGACTCATTGCACCCGTCGATGCCGATCCAGGACGACGACATTCCTTCATTGGAGTTTGCCGCAATCGTCGGTACGACCCAGCTTCCAGTGATGCCGGTGAAGGGTCCGCCCCCGAGAATATAGCCGGACCACCTGGACGAGGTTCCCCCGCCGCACGCCGCCTGGCGCACCGTTCGACCGACGGGTGGTTGGTAGTAGGAAATGGTTGCGATTCCCGCCGCGACCGCGCGCAGGTAGACAAATCGGCCATTCAAAACGTGAATTCTGCCTGTAATCGCTTGGAGCACCGCAGTGGGTTTCACGCTGAAACCAACGAGATTGTCGTAGCCACTCAGCTGAGAGTCGACGGATATCGTTTGGCCTACGAGAAGCGTGATTGCCTTCGTGTGCGGAGTAACGCTTGCGGGGCGCGCACTCCGAGCGATTGCCGGCAACTGAAGATTTGAGTCGGTGCGCTTCGGCCTGACGGTAACCGTCGTAGTACCGATCAGCGCTCCCTTCGCAAAACCGAAGTCGGCTTCGGCGGGCGCCGGCAACGACGGCATGGATCTTAGAATTTGGAGGACGCCGTTCACAGCGTTGAGCTGATCCGTCTGTTCGAATGCATCGCACGCAAGCTTGAGAGCGCGACCTGACGGATCGACGCAGGCATCGGCGTTCGCTGGGGCGCCTGTCGCCGGCACCCCTTGTAATAACTCACCGTCACGGGCGATGCGCGCTTGAAGCATTGCGGCTCGAGCCTTGGCTTCTCGCACCAGCTCGTCGGTACCGACGCCCTTCCCGACGAGCGTAAACACATGGGTCCACCCCTCATTCTTGTAATCGAGCAGCTTTCGCTTGAGCGCCGGATCCCGGATCTTGTCGAAATACGGAGACCACGCGATCGCGTTGGAGGGAGCCTGCGCGCACACCGGCGCCGCGGTCGCGACCAGCGCTAGCAGCGGGAACCCGAGAATGGCAACGAGCTTCGTCATCGCGCCTCCGACCATAGTTTAGCACAACGAAGGAGCTACTGCGGCATGCGCGATAACTCCGACGACTGACAAAGGAGCGTAGCATGACGCAGCACACCGATGGCATAGACACACACGCAAAACCGTCCGGCACCGGATGCTTGGAGTGTCAGGCGGAACACGGTTGGTGGTTCCATCTGCGCCGATGCGCGCAGTGCGGACACATCGGCTGCTGCGACAACTCGCTAGGGAGGCACGCGACAGCGCATTTCCGCACGACCGGCCACCCTATCATTGCAAGCTTCGAACCGGGCGAAGAGTGGTTCTACGATTACCGGACCGAGCAATTCGTGGACGGTCCGGCGCTACCCGCGCCACGGTGGCATCCCGACGAGCAACCGGTGCCCGGTCCTGCAGGCCGTGTGCCTCATGACTGGCAGAGGCGGCTCAGCTAGAACGCGGGATCTAGGGCGCGCCAACAATCGCCGCTTTGAGCCTCGCCTCGGCGCTCGCAGCGTCGGCGCTGAGCCGATCGAAGACCGCGTACTCCGCCGCGGTCGGACGGACGTAGCCCGTATCGACCTCCGCGTTGAGGTAGGCAATGAAGTTGCGCAATCGAGATTCGTAGAGCAAGGCGCCCTCGTCGGCCTGGGGATGGACGATGTCGACGACGCTGCCGATCGCGGCGTCGAGCTGCGCGGCAGCTGCGCCGGTTGCTCCAACCCGTGCGCGCGCCGCAACGGCGGCATTAACCGCGCGATCGAGCTCGTCTTGCAGCGCATGGATCTTCAAGCCGAGATCGCGCCTCGCCGCGAGATCCTGCGCCGTCGCGGCACTGCGCGGATCGAGTGCGAGCGCAAACGGTTGCGAGATTTGCGCGCCGCCGTACGCGAGCGTAACGGTGTAGTTACCAGGCACGATCTGCGGGCCCAAGAGCGAATCATCGAGGCCGCCGCCGGACCCCGACGGTTCGAAGCCCGTCACCTCGGCCGCGTCGGGATAACGCAGATCCCACTGGAAGAGATTCATTCCAGGCGCGATTCCGGTTAGCCGCGCGTATGCGCGTGCCTGGTCTTCGGTGGGATGATAGCGCTCGCTCGGCGTTTCGGGCTTCGCGTGACTCTTTGCATGAAGCGCGAAAGAACGCACCACGTTGCCCGCACTATCTTTGAACGTAAGCGAGACCGGTGTTTTACCATCGTACGAGCGTGGCACGTAGAAGATGACCGTCGCCCCGAATGCCGGATTTTCCCCGTTTCCCGAGGCGTTGGGCGAACCGCCAAAAAGCGGCGCGCCATACGCGTGCGTGAGCCACGCGCGCTCGGGCGCATAGAGCACCGCGCCGTTCGCAGCAGCCGGCGCCGGCCGGGTGAGCTGTTCGAGCAACGTAAGGTTGTCGAGAACCCACATCGAGCGGCCATGAGTAGCAATGACAAGTTTTCCCTCGCGCGTATTGATAGCGACGTCGCGTACCTGGACGTTTGGCAGATTGAGGGTCAGCGGCTGCCAGTTGGCGGCGCCGTCGAAGCTCACAAAGATGGTGCTCTTTGTCGTGAGGAAGAAAAGATTCGGTGCGTTGGGATCCTGCCGGATCGTATAGAGGTACTGGTTGGAGGGAAGGCTGCTACTGAGCGACGTCCACGATTTTCCGAGGTCCGTCGTTTTGTAGATGAACGGATGAAAGTCGTCATATTGATAGCGCGAGGCGGTTAAATACGCCGTGCGCTTGTCGGTATGTGACGGCTCGATCGAGGTGATCTCCGCCCATTGCGGGAGCTCCGGCGGCGTAATCGCGTTCCAGGTCGCTCCGTGATCGGTACTGACATGGACGAGGCCGTCGACCGAACCTGCCCATAACTCGTCGCCGTCGAGCGGTGAGACGGCGAGCGCTGAGATATAGGGATACACTTCCGCGCTCGATGCGTCGTTGTCGATAGGGCCGCCGCTCGCGGCTTCGCTGTTCTTGTCGTTGCGCGTTAAATCGGGGCTAATCTTTCTCCAGGTCTGGCCGTAATCCGTGCTGCTGAGCACATGCTGCGCTCCCAGGAGCAACTCTCTGCGATTGACCGGCGAAAAGAAAATCGGGTGAGTCCAGGCGAGTCGATCCTCCAACTCGCCGGAACTCGCGCCTTCGCGATAAAGCGGATAGGGACTGACGCTGTTGTACTCGTCGGTGACGGCATCGTGCCTCATCATAATGCTGAAATAGCCGCTGCCGTAGTCGACGTTCGTGTTTCCCGGCTGCGGCGCGATGAACGTGCTCTCGCCCAGCGCGGTCCGCCTCCAATCGGTGGTGAGAATCGTGCCACCCGATGACGCGCTCGGTCCTTCGAACGAGCCTTCGTCCTGTTGCGCGCCGTAGATGTTGAACGGAAACGCTTCGTCGAGCGCGACGTGATAGAACTGCGCCGTGAGCTGGTTGTGCTCGCTGCTCCACGTCTCTCCACGATCCGAAGAGACCGTCGCGCCGCCGTCGTTGCCCTCGAGGATGATTCGGGGATTGTGCGGATCGATCCAGACGACGTGATTGTCGCCATGCGGCGGACGCAAGAGGCTAAAGTTCTTGCCACCGTCCTTGGAGACGAAGAAGCGTGCGTTGGGCACGTAAATTCTGTTCGGATCGGTCGGATCGGCGTAGATCGCCATATAATAGAACGCCCGCTGCCGCATCTCCATGCTGTCGTTGACCAGCTTCCAATGCGCGCCGCGGTCCTCCGAGCGGAAGATGCCGCCGTTCTTTGCCTGCACGATGGCATAGACAACGTTCGGGTTACTTGCGGCAACGCTGACGCCGATGCGGCCGAGCGTGCCGGTCGCAAAACCGGGATTGCTCGAGATCTTCGTCCAGTGCCGGCCGCCGTCGGTCGTCCTATAGAGACCGCTTCCGGGACCGCCGGAGTTGAGCGAATAGGGCGTGCGGTAGGCCTGCCACATCGCAGCATAAAGCGTTTTCGGATGGGACGAATCCATGACGAGGTCGCACGCGCCCGTCGCGTCATCGACATAGAGCACCCTACTCCAGTGCGCACCCCCGTCGGTCGATTTGAAGATCCCACGCTCGGCGTTCTTCGCGTAAACGTGGCCCATAGACGCGGCGTAGATAAGCTTCGCGTCGTGCGGATCGATCACGATCTTGGCGACCGTGTGCGTGTCCCTGAGGCCCGCATAGTGCCACGTCTTGCCCGCGTCGGTCGTCTTGTAGACACCGTCGCCGGTGATGAAGGTGTTGCGGATATCGGCCTCGCCGGTTCCGATATAGATCGTCTTCGGATCCGACGGCGCCACAGCGAGCGCGCCGATGCTATTGGAACCGTTGAGTTGGCCGTCGGTGATGTTCGTCCACGTCAGACCATAGTTCGTCGAACGCCACACCCCGCCGTCGACCCCGCCGAAATAGAACGTAAATGGAGTTCCAGGCACGGCATCGACCGCCACGGACCGGCCCCCGATGCCGGGACCGACGTTACGCCAGTGCAGCGCAGCGATGACGGTTTGAGCGCTCGGCGCCGCGCTTTGCGCGGCAGCCGGTAGGGCGGCGACCGCCAAGGATGCGGCGACCAAGCCGAAGCTCTTAGCGCCCGTTCGCCGAAACGCCGTCGGGTAGTTCGAAGATCGTGCCATAAAGACAACTTCGACATAAAACGTAGAGTGCCCAGGCCCCTTTTCGGGGCGGTCGAGGGCAGGGCGCCTTCAGAATTTCTTTATCACAATCAGAAACAATAAGGCGTGCTGGATCTCGTTCTCATCAAGGAGGCCAAATAATGCGCACCTGCACTCCTCTCGTTGCGGCGCTGGCGGCTTCGGTGCTGGCTGCCTGTGGCGGGTCGTTCGCGCACATCGGACCCACGACCGCCGTCGACGACGCTCGCGCGCGTGCCTCTTCGGAAAAACCATTACTGTACGTTTCCGACATTGGCACATCTACCGTTTACGTTTATACCTACCCGGAGAACGTGCTCGTCGGAACGCTGAAACTCAGTGACCCCGAGGGTGAGTGCGCCGACGCGGCCGGAAATGTCTATATCGTCGAAGAGGCGGCAAGGATCCTCGAGTTCCACCACGGCGGCGCGACGCCCACTGCAATTCTCAAAGCGCCCTCAAATCACTATCCGGTATCGTGCGCCGTCAATCCGACCAACGGCGACCTTGCCGTCGCCGTTCTCGCGACGGGCATCGGCAAGGACCTCGGTCCGGGCGAGGTGTTGGTATATACGCGGGCGCGAGGCAAGCCGAGAAAGTTCAGCGCGCGCAATCTGTATTCGTATTACTTCCTCGGCTACGACAACGCGGGGAATCTCTTCGTCGACGGCTCGGACGGACGACCCGGCGTGAACGTTCGGTTTGAGTACGCCGAGCTGCCCAGCGGGGAAAAAAAGATGGCACCCCTCACGCTCAGCGGCGGCTCCATCGCGTTCCCAGGTAATGTGCAGTGGGACGGCGAGCACATTACAATCGGCGATCAATTCAACGCCGTCATTTATCAGACGCAAGGTGCGCACATCGTTGGAAGCACGCCTCTGACTGGGTCGTCCGACGTCGTCGGATATTTTATCGACGGGGGCGTCGTGATTTGCCCAGATTCTGGGAACAGTAGCGTCGAATTTTACAACTACCCGGCCGGCGGTATGGCAACAGGCAGGCTCACGGGCTTTTCGCGGCCGGTGGGAGCCGTCATCAGCCCATGAAGATTCCCGCCAGGCGGCGTAGTACCCGCAATGCGCAGGTTTTCAACGCAAACCAACCGCGTCGAATCGTTCAGCGACGGCGTCTTCGCAGTGATCATCACAATCATGGTCTTGGAGCTCCGCCCGCCACTCGGAACCAGCTTGAGTGCATTGCGCGAGACGTTGCCTTCGATCGCCACGTATGCGCTCAGCTTCGTGTTCATCGCCATCTACTGGAACAACCACCATCACATGTTACGCGCGAGCCGAGGCATCGACGGGCGCGCAATGTGGGCGAATTTCATTTTGCTCTTCTGGCTGTCGTTAGTACCGTTCTCCACCGCCTGGCTCGGTCGAAATCCTATGGCGATCGGGCCCACGGCATTCTACAGCATCATCTTTTTCCTAGATGCGATTGCCTACACGCTGCTTCAGCGATCTCTGCTGGCTGTGAACGGCGCGGACGCGCCTTTTGCCAGAGCGGTCGCTTCCGACGTGAAGGGTACGACATCGATCGTGCTCTACTTGATCGCGATCGCGACGTCGTTTGTCCTTCCAGTGGTCGCCTATGCGATTTTACTCGTCGTGGCGATTATGTGGATAGTACCCGATCGTCGTTTCGAGCCACTCATCAACATCGAGTAGCAGCGTACGCAAGGGCATCACTTGCTCACAACTCGTGCGCAATCGCAATGGCGACGTCTTCGGTCCATTCGGCGCCGAGTGCCATAATCGTCTCGAGGCGCTCGCCGAAAGTGGTTCGGAGCTCGGCGATGACGCGGTCGTACTCTTGACGCTCGGTGTACTCTCGGTGCGCTCCGAGCGACGCCAGCCACGCATCAACGAATCCGAGCAGCATCGCCGCTCGTCTACGAACGCTATCGGCGTTGTGGTTTGGCAAATGGGCTCGCAAAGCCGCGATCGCGGCCAAGTGCTGCAGCACGTAGGCCGTGAGAACGGTCTGCTTGACTTCGCGCAGGACTGAAAGCGCTTGCGCAGCGTAGGCTCGCGCGTCATCGAAACAGTTGAGCGCGATGAGGTATGCGGTTATGTTGCAGAGGTCGTTTCCCACGGAACGGCGGTTCTGCATCGCGTCGTGTCCTGCACGAGCTTCTTCCGCGAGACGCAGCGCCGCAGCCGCGTCACCCGCGGCGAACTCCACCTCGGCAAGGTTTCCGGCAATCGATGCCGCCGGCCGCTCGAGGTTCAGCGCCTCATAGTACGCCAGCGCGTCGGCATAGAAGTGCCTCGCTTGCGCAATGTCGCCGCATCGCGAACGCGCCGTTCCGAGATCGCCCAACACCATCGCTTGCATCCGGCGGTTCTCGAGCGCCTGCGAAATCGCGAGCGCCTCTTCGAGCAGCTTCACGCCTTCGTCGGCGCGGCCGAGCGCGCCGAGCGCCCTCCCCGCCGCCTGTTTCGCGCGAGCGCGTTGGAGTTCGTCTAGCTCATCGTTGAGTTGCAATCCTTGTTCAGCCGCCGTGAGTGAGGCTTTGTACTCGCCGAGCGAGCCACAAAGCAGCGCGTCGGCGACGCAGAGTCGTGCGCGAATGCTCGCCGGCGTCGATTCGTCACAGCTATCGATCGCCGCCCGAACCCATCGGCGGCCTTCGGCGGGCGCAATCGAATACCACACACGCGCCAGTGCCGCAGCGAGCGCGCGACCCAACGGCACATCCTTGCGCTCCGCAAGCGACCATCGCAGCGCGGTGCGAAAGTTGTCGACCTCCATCTCGGCGTCTCGAAACCAGGGACGTTCGGCAGCCGTATACCAGTCACGATCAAGCCGCTCGGCCAGTTGCAAGAATGCCAGAGCGTGATGTTGAGCGATCTGCTCGCGTTCGTCCCCTTCCAGTTTCTCCAAAGCGTATTGCCGCGTTGCCTCGAGGAGATCGTAGCGCGCCGCTCCGCGCTCGAAATCAACCGTAACGAGCGACTGCGCGACGAGCGAGGAGAGCAACTCGAGTGCTTGCACCGCAGGAAGGCTCTCGTCGCCGCAGACGGCGGTCGCCGATTCTAGCGAGAATCCGCCGGCAAAAATTGCCAAACGGCTGAAGAGGATGCGTGCCGTGGGCGAGAGCAACTCGTAGCTCCAGTCGATCACCGCGCGCATCGTCTGATGGCGCGGAAGCGCCATCGCCTCGTCTCCCGCGAGAACGTCGAACGCGCGATCGAGCCGCTGGGAAATCTGACCCGGCGACAGTACGGCGGTTCGCGCTGCCGCAAGTTCGAGAGCCAGGGGCAAGCCGTCGAGACGCCGACAGATTTCCACGATTGGCTCGACATTGTCGCGCGTCAGCGCCGCTCGCGAATCGATCGCGCGCATGCGATCGACGAAAAGTTCGATCGCCCCATATTGCAGCGCTTCGTCGGGACTTGGAACTCCGCGGGGCGGGACCGCGAGCGGCGGAATGCGGTACACGCGCTCGCCTCTAACGCCCAACGCCTCGCGGCTGGTCGCAACCATTGTGAGGTTCGAACACTCGCGCAAGAGGGATCCGGCCACTGTGCGCGCGCCCGAAATGACGTGTTCGCAATTGTCGAAAACCACCAAGGCTCGCTTTCGCGCGAGGTAGGAGATGAGCGTGTCCAGCAGGGGGCGGCTTGGCGATTCTTGCACGCGAAGCGCGGTCGCCAGCGCTTGAGCGACGAAGGCCGAATCGTTCAGCGGCGCGAGCTCGACAAACCAAACTCCGTCGGCAAAGTTGTTCAGAAGCGCCGTTCCAACCGCGACCGCCAAGCGTGTCTTCCCCGCTCCGCCGGTACCAACGATGCTGACGAGCGGAGCCTGCTCCAGCATCGCAACGATTTGGCGAACGACCTCTTCGCGGCCGAAGAACGAGGTGAGCTGTCGCGGCAGATTGTGTGCCGGCAGTGCGACCGATTCTTCGAGCCGCACTCCGCGCGCGCGCCTGGCCGAAAGTTCGAGCTCGGCGCGCGCCTCTACCGGGAGTCCAAGTGCTTCTGAAATCCGATCGAGCGTGTACTGATACGGCACCTTGCGGCTGCCGCGCTCCAATGCCGAGACCGCCTGCGCGCTGATCTGCGCGCGGTCCGCAAGCATTTGCTGTGAAAGGCCCGCCTGCGTTCGAAATTTCTTGAGCAGGCTGGCGAGATCGGCGCCTGTCGCCGCGTCCACTTAACCGCCTGGTGCGGGTGCTATTCCGTAGGGATCGCCGTCGATCGAGACCGTCTTGCTTTGGATTCGGCCGGAGCTGGGCTGCACGGCGTAGATGTAACCGGTAGCGTCGGCGACCCACAAGTTCTTTTCGCCGGCGTCGAAGTTCAGGTTAATCGGCAAGCCGAAGCCGCTAGCGAAAGGTTTGCATTGCACGACGCCTTTGCATTTGTAAATGCCGGTCGCCTCATCGATGTAGTAGAGGTTGCCATCGCGATCGATCGTCATTCCACCCACCCTGGTAATACCGGAGACGACGAGGGTGCCGGGTCCGCTGCAGCCGGCGAATTCCACGATCGAGCCGGCCGTGCTGGGATGACTCTCATCGTCAAAGCCCCAGAAGCAATTGCCGCTCGGATCGATCGCGACGCCTTGTCCCTGGAGCACGTCCGAGCCATACACCAAAATGCGCGACGGCCGCAGCTGGCGATTGAGGTAAACGCTAAGGCTTCCCGTGCCGCTGCTCGCACTCGTCTCGTTTGAAACGGCAACGAGCATTTGATCTGCAGAGGCCGCGACATTGATGGGGATCTCGCCGCTATCATCGAGCTTCGCAAGCGGTCCCTTCGGCCCTCGCCTCGTCGTCTGGTAGACGAGAACGTTTGAGTCGCCGGCATTGGTCAGATACCACCAACCGCTCGGCGTTGCGACGGTTCCCTGCGGAGCCGATATTCCGGCGGAGAGCGTTTCCACCGGGGTAATCGTTGTCCCCGAGCGCTTGTAGACGGTTGCGTCGTTGGCATACGGCTGCGATGAGTAAATGTCGTCATCGTAATGTTGGGCGTTCGGTCGCACGGCGGTAACCGAACTGCCGATTGGCGCCTGCTGTGCAATGGGCGGGGAGCCACAGCCTGCTAACCAGGCGAGTACGGCCAGAAGCGGAATCGCGCGCCGGCGAGCGTGGTAGGAAAATGACACAACACAACGTCCTTCAAAGAGCACCCGCGCTACTAATGCGGACGCCCGCTTCGCATTCCCTGCTGGTGCAAAGCGGGCGCCACCGGCGTGCGGCTGCCGTCTTGAGCCGTCTTTAGCCGTCTTTAGACGGAGTTCGTAATGCTGAGAGTCGCCGAACCGCTCTGCTTGCCTTTCTTGTTCTTGGCCGTGAACGTCGCCGTGCAGGATCCGGCCGTGGTACCCGCGGTTACGATATAGGTGTCGCCTTGCTCGTTCGCTACAGTGGCGATGCCGGTCTCTCCGCCGCAGTTATCGGCTTCGGTGACCGTGTCTTTCTTGGGAGCTTTCACGGTGACGGTCGCCTCGGGCGCCGAGACCGTGAGCGTGACCGAACAGGGTTTCACCCTGACGTTGCCTTGATGCGTGCAGCTCGAATCAGGCAGGGACAGGGCGTGCGATTGGGGCGCAGACTGCGTCGAAGCCTGCGGTGTAAGGCCCGACTGCGAGCCGGCGCAACCTGCCAGCATGGCCGCCGCGCTCATCGCCGCAGCCACGGCGAAGAAAGGACGGCCGGGAAAGCGCAATGTCGACACTGTTTTTCTCCTTTTAGAAGTTGGGAAACAAAGATGCGCGTTACCGCTTACGGGGGCAATCATAGCAGTAGGCGGCTTCCGCGAAACCTTACAGGCGGCACTGTGGAGGCAGTGTAACAGCGGCTGTGGAGTCGCCGCCGGCCGAGCGCCCTGGAGGCTGATATGATGTGCTGGAGTCCGTGTTTCTGTCTACTTAAGGAGTGAAGGCATAATGAAGAAATCTCTGCTTTACGCCGCCCTCGCCACGGGGGTTCTGACGGCGTCATGCAGCGGGAACTCGTCCCTGGTCCCCGGCGCGTCGACGCCCCTGGGAAATGGAGCTTCCACTGCAGCTAACTCATCGCAACGGGTTCCGAACGGTTGGGCCGCTACGGCTACTCAGAGCGTTCCGATCAAGAATTTTCCGACGGCGGCCGTAACGCATGCGGCGCCCCTTCACATCGTCGTCGGCCTCTACATGCATGATCGGCAAGGCGCTGCGCAGCTGGTGCGCGAGCAATATACGCCGGGCCACGCTTCCTTTCACAAGTGGTTGACGCCGGAGCAGTTCACTGAACGCTTCAGCCCGTCGCAAAGCGAGGCCGCCGGTGTCGCCGATTACCTAAGAGGGCAAGGCTTTAGCGACGTCACGATCGAGCCGAATCGTTTGATCGTGAGCGGTATGGCACCGATTTCGCGCGTCGAGGCGGCGTTTCACACGTCGATCACCGGAACGACATCGAACGGAAAGCTCGTCTACGGCAACGTGAAGCCTGCGCTTGTGCCCGCCAAGTTCCACGGACTGGTTGCTGCGGTGCTCGGACTGACGAATGCCTGGCAAATGCACGTGCATTTCGTGAAGACGACGCATCCAATTCGACCGATGACGGCCGGAACGCCTCCGCCGTGTCTCGAGGTAGTTAACGGAATTTGCATCGGTGGTGAATACGGTCCGCCGCAGTATCAGGTCGCGTACGACGCCACGTGCGGTTCGTGCAGCACCGGATCCGGAACGTCAATTGCGGTGATGGCCGAAGGCAACGTGAAACAGGTCGTTTCGGACTTGCGGACCGCCGAAGCGTTCTGGGGACTTCCCGCCGTTCCATATTCGACGGTCAAGGTCGGTGTATCAAGCGTCGATACGTCCGGGTTGGACGAATGGGATCTCGATACGCAGATCTCGAGCGGCATCGCGCAAACGGTGAAACATCTCTACGTGTACGACACGACGTCGCTCAGCGATTCAGATATCGCGCTCGAATACAGTCATTGGGTTAAGGACCACAAGACCCAGGCCGGAAACTCATCGTTCGGCGAGGCCGAGGGTCTCGCGTTTGCCGATGGGGCGATGCTCCTCGACGATGAGGAGTTCAATCAAGCCGCCGCTCAAGGCATGACGATGTTCGCTTCTACCGGCGATAGCGGGTCGGGTTGTCCGGTTCTCCTCAACACGGGAGGTCCGGTTGGAGGAACGCCGCAAGTTTGTTATCCTGCTTCGTCGCCGTACGTCGTCGCCGTTGGCGGAACGACGCTCGACACCACGGCGAGTGGACAAGAGCCGGGACCATATTACGGCGAGCACGTTTGGGTCGGAACTGGCGGTGGCTACAGCGCCTTCGAATCGGCCGGATACTGGCAAGAGAATGGAATCTGTGCCGCTTGCACCGCAGACGACATTCGAGGCGCGGCCGATATCTCGATGTGTGCCGACAACAACGGTTGTCCGATGTATGTCTTCGTTAGCGGAACGCCCGAAGGAGTCGGAGGAACGAGTCTTTCGTCGCCGATGTCGATGGGAATTTGGTCCCGCTTGGAGACGAACTTCAAGAACAAGCTCGGATTCGCTGCTCCGGTCTACTATGGCGTGTACGGATATTACGAACCGTGTCCGCTGGGATCGAAGGCGTGCATCCCCGCCGGCGAACCCGGCGACGACACGACGGCCCTTCCACCCGATACAACTGCTCCGATCGGTGGTTTCCACGATATCCTTTACGGTTCGAACGGAATCCCCAGCTCGGCGGCACCGGGATGGGACGAGCCCACGGGCCTTGGTTCCGTGGACTACTACGTGATGCAGCAGGACATCTCGAACTCGATCTTCTCCGGCAGCTAAAATTCCTCGTCCTGCGCGCTAATCCGTGAGGCCTCTCCTTCGGGGGAGGCCTCATCTCGTCACGTCGCAGGAGGGAATCATTCCAGCTTTTTCGGAGAATCCGACTCATGACGAAAAGCATTTCTGCCATCGCGTTAATCGTAGTGCTTTGCGGTGCACCGGCGCGAGCCGCGGACTCATTGGCTTCGCTCTCGTACCTTGTCGGCACGTGGAGCTGCACGTATAACGCCGCCGGACGGCATATCGCTTACACCGCGACCTACGATTACGTTGCGGGCAACAATTGGTTGCGCGAGCGCAACGCTTCGTCAGCGGGATTCAGCGACGTCGGCTTGACGACGTACGAGCCGAAGAGCAATGCATGGACCGAGATCGTCGCGGGAAGCGATCGCTCCACGACGCTCTTTCGCGCGAAAGGCAGTGACAGTGCTCACCGCCTTTATCGCAGCATCTTGCCAAATGCGCTGATGATGCTGCGCTTCGATCGCGTCTCGAATTCCAAATACACCCTGCACTTCAGTGGGACGTATGCGGGCAAGAGAATGACGTCCTACGACGTGTGCACGAAGCGGTAAACACTCTTTCGCCGACGGCTCAAGCTTTGTCGCGGCGCTTCATAAGCGGCGCAAATGCGGCGAGCGCGCGTTCGCGCCCGGCTTCGGGACTGACGACGGGAGCCGGATACTCCACTCCGATGCGGCAATTCGCTGCTTGTGCGATCAACGGCGGCATCTGCCACGGTGCGTGGACGTACTCCGAAGGGACCTTCGCCAGTTCCGGAATCCATGCGCGAATGAACTCCCCATCCGGATCGAACCGCCGGCTCTGCACGACGGGATTGAATATCCGAAAGAAGGGCGCGGCATCGGTTCCGGTCGAGGCCGACCATTGCCAACCGCCGTTGTTTTGCGCGACGTCGGCATCGGCTAAGTGACGCTCAAAATAGCGCTCGCCCCAACGCCAGTCGGTTAATAAGTGTTTGCTCAAGAAAGAGGCCACGATCATGCGCAAGCGATTGTGCATCCAACCTGTAGCATTGAGCTGACGCATTCCCGCGTCGACGATAGGTATGCCCGTGCGGCCCTCGCACCACGCCTCAAAATCGGTCTGAGACGAGCGCCATGCAATCGCCTCGGCTGCGGCGACAAAGGGGCCGGTTGTCACATGCGGCCATGTTGCCAAAACCATCTGATAGAAATCTCGCCAAATTAATTCGGAAATCCACGCCATAACGCTCAAATCCGCGGTTGAATCACCACGGGCGATCAAACTCGAAGCGCGCTCCACGCAGGTGCGAATGCCGATGGTTCCGGCTCGGAGCTGCGGTGAAAGTTGTGAGGTGCCGTTTACCGACGGTATGTCACGCTGCTCGCGATATCGGCCGATTCGCTCCTTCAAAAAGCGGTCGAGCAACCTCAGGGCAAGTGCTTCGCCGGCGCTGGGATATGCTGCCGACGAGCGATGCTTCCAGTCCTCCGGTTGTGGCGCGTCGCGCGTCACCCCGATCGTCTGGGGATCGACAAGACGACCCTCAAGCTGTTCCGCTGAGGGGAACGGTTGGCGGCGGTCGATTGCTCGGCGGTCGAGCCATCGGCGTTTGTACGGCGTAAAAACGCGATACGGCGAACCGTCGTCTCGCAAGACCTCGTCGGCTGCGAAATACACGTGGTCGCAAAATGCTTGCGTTCGCAAGCCGGCGCGGTGCAGCTCACGCTCGACCCTCTGATCGCGCAAGATGGCTTCGGGTTCGTAATCGAGATTGTAATATATTGTATCGGCATCGATGCGGCGCGCGAGTCCGGTCAACTCGTCCGCAGCATCGCCCTGCAGCAGCGCCAAATCGCTGTTGCGCCGACGCAGATCCTCTCGCAGGGACTGCAAACCGCTAAAAAACGCCTGGACGAGCGGCGCGCCGACGCGTGGACCCTGCAGAAGCACGGGATCCAAAACGAACGCCAGTGCCAGTTCGGACTTTTGCGTAGCGGCAGCCCAAATGGCATGATTGTCTTGAAGGCGCAGATCCCTGCGCAACCAGACGATGCCGCGGCCGGCGTTACGGCCGCCGCCCAATCCTATTTTTGAAACGGATACGTCGCTACGCCGCTGACATTCCGCATGCCGAGTGTCGTTTCAAGCGTGCCAGAGGGATAGGCATTGACGTACAATTTACTACCGCCCGTATCCACTGTAAAGAGCGTTTCGCTTTTTTGGTCGACCGCGGCATAATTGTAATCTTTCTGGCCTTTATTGGTGACCTTCTTGCTGATCGACTTGTAGGGCGGCGGGATGATGTCGACGCCGGAAGAGGCGTCGCAAACGACGAGATTGCCGGCTTTGTCGACTTTAATGCCCTGCGGGTAATTGACCGTAACGGCAAGCGCAGTGCCCGAGCAGCCCGAAAGGCCGCGTTTATACTCTTGAATGACGCCGTTCCCACCTTCTTGGCCCGTCACGAAGAGATTGCCGCTATTGTCGAAGGCGACGCCGGAGTTGACAAGGCCTGTGGAGCATATGACGCTGGGCTTGTTGCTCCCCTGAGGAAACTCGACGACGTCGTCCGTATCGCTTGGCTGGCCGCTCGCCACGACGACGTTTCCTTTGGAATCAGTGGTGACGTCGGTTGCCACAATTATGTCGCTGGAAGAGTACGTGTAGAGCAGTTTGCCCGTCTTGTCGAACTCTTGGGCGTAGGATTTCCCCCCGGTGTAGATTGTACTGTAGAAATTTCCGGCTGAATCGATCCAAACTCTATACGCGCCTGAGTCAGCAATAGACATAACCTTCTTGTATTTATCGTTCAGGACACCGATGACCGTGCCATCATCGTCGTACACGACCGCGAGTTCTTTGAGGCTCCCACCGGCAAGGCGCGCGGCGAGTTGTCGGTGAGAGGCGGACGCGGCGTCCATCGCTGGCGTGCTGGAGAGGCCGTTGCTCGAACAGGCTCCCAATACCGCTACGCCGCCGGCAAAAGCCGCGATCGAACGTGCTGTGTTCCGCATGAAGTTACCTCGCCGTCGCCTTTTGGCGTGCCATGCGGGAAATCCCGCGAGTCGGTTTGCGACTAGTACGAAAACTCTTGCAGTTGATCCGCGCTTGGGCCGTTCACCCAGCCGATGCGGTTGTTTGGGTTGATTGCAATGCGGACGGGGGTCACATAGAATCCCGCGCTGGTAAAGTTCAATCCATTGATGGACTCAACGAAAGATCCGCTCTCATCGTATACCTGGACGCTGCTACCCGACGGTGACGTGCTCGAGAACGGCTGCGCGATCAGGAAAAGGTGATTGACTGAATCGTTGACGACATAGGAACCGGCGTAGAACTCGCCATCCTTGTCCGGCATGTGCTCGTAAACCCCAGTCCGTTGCGCGACGTTGTAGAATTCGACGCCGCCGTCGAGCGCGGTCGTCGTACATGCGACGCCCGTCGCCGAATCGTAAGCGATACCGTCGGCGTAGCCGCAGCCCACTGAACCGGGGCAGTTCAGGCCGTTGAACTCGCTGACTTTTCCAGACTTGAGATTGACGGTCGCTATGACCGGCGGCGGCCCGCCTGCGGCGCCGTAACTTGGTGAGGTGGCCATGACGGCTTGGTCATGGATGGTATCTTCAGCGAGCTGCGGCTCAGCGCCCAACGCAAACTGCTGGGAATCGAGCGCGATGACCTTACTCACCGTGTTTTTCGCGACGTTAGAAACGATGAGCTTTGGAGTATCCGAGCCCTCGCGTTGATATCCGTAGAAGACACTCGTGGGCGTGCTTTGATTGACGGCCCACTGAAGTACGTTAAAAAGATCGATGCTCGGGTTCCAGCCTCCGGTGAACTTCTGGCCGGAAACCGGATTGATGACATGATAAAGGTCATGCGCCGGTGTCTTGCCGGGCTTACCGGCTCGCTGAAAGTCGATAAGGCCGACGTCGCCGTACAAAATGCCGTCGGTAACATAGTCGTCGCCCTTTCGAACCGCTCTCCCGGTCTTTGTGCCAAACGTTTTGGTGATCTTTCCCGTAGTTTCATCAAACGTCTGGACCGAGATGTCGGAGCCACTCGACGAGCTCAAAAGGCCGTCATTTCCGTTCTGATCGATATCAAATCCGAAAATTTCACCCCCGTCAGAGGTCGTTAGCACAGGACCAAGCGAGCCCGACGGCACCCGCATCGTGTGGGACCGATGCATCGACGCCGGTGCTCGGCTCGAAGTGAGCATCTCTGTCCCGGCGCCGGCGCAACCGGCCACGCCGCCGACGAGAATAAGGGCGAGCGACTGCTTTATCATGTCCTTCACGTTGCCATGGGTTCATGAAAAAAGTATGAAAGCGCACTTAGCGGTCGACCGGAAAAAACGCCGGGTACGGGGAGAGGGGCACGATTTGTAATTCGAGCATCCCGCGTTGTGCGAGCGGCAACGAAGCGACCGCGGCGCGCGCGGCGGCTTCGTTCGCACACTCCAGAAGCATTATCGCGCCGGGCGCATCCTTGCGGCTCCAAATCGAGCGTACTATTCCGGCTTGGTAAAGCTCGCGTACGCGCTCACGCTCGGCTTCGATGTGTTCGGTGAACTGTTCGTCGGAGAACTGCTCGGTAAGCCGGCGGGAAATCGAAATGAATTGCATTGAGTGCTTAATAGCTGTCGGATCACAAAATACCTGGCGGGTCGAGCTGGTCTGCGCGTATGCAGCGATCCGGTGCGACGAAAGCGAAGAAGAGCAGCGATGTAATCTGGCTGTGCGGTTTTAGAGCGATCGATGTACTTCTCAGAGATAGCGACGAAGTGATGATTGCTGCGGCGAAGCCTTGAAGCGAAAAAAGCGAACAACTCAGCGCTGGTTTAGTTCGGCCTCCGCCCGCCGGGCGAGCACATTTAAGAACGACTGACTTAAAGGCGATTCGCTGTCGTAACCACGCTTTGCCCCGTTGCCTTCGCGTTTCTCGCCGGGCAATATCCGCGCGACGATCTCGAGCACGCGTAATGTCAATGACGGGAAGAGATGCTGGACGGTTGCGAGCAACTGAGCTTGCAACGTCAGAACGACCAACGTCTCGGCCCGCGCGGTCGCGTCGACGATGCGACGCGCCGCGCTGGTGGCGCTGGCGGAGGTCAGAGGCAGAGCTGCACCGAGCGAAAACCAGGCATATTCCGCCGCTTGCTGTCCTTTGAACCAAGCGTTGCGCGCACTTCCTGTTCGCATCAATCCCGGACAGACGGTGGTGACCGCGACGTTTTTGGCAGCCAGCTCGGCGCGCAGCCCTAAAGAATAGCCGGCCAGCGCGAATTTGCTCGCGGAATAGGGCAAGAGATGCGGAATCGCAACCAAGCCGCCGATCGAAACGACGTTGACGATGCATCCTCGCTTTGCTTGCATCAGTTCCGGAAGCGCCGCCTCGACTGCGTAATAGGGACCCCAGAAATGCGTGCGTAGCGCGTCGGCATAGTCGCTCTCCGTCATCGTCGATGCTGGGCCGACTTCGATCGTGCCGGCGTTGTTCACGAGCACGTCGAGGCCGCCGAATCGCGATCGAACGGCAGCGATGAACGCGGTGACTTCAGCGCGCTCCCGCACGTCGCAACGCCGCGCGAACGTTTCGATGCCGCGCGCGGATAAGTCCGCGGTCGCGCGTTCGAGCGCACGCTCGTTGCGCCCACAGATAGCGATCCGAGCTCCGCGGCGGCCGAACTCTCGCGCGAGCATGAGGCCGAGGCCGCGAGATCCGCCGGTGATGACGACGACGCGGCTGCGAAGTGGGATCTTCGGACGCCGGGCCAACGATCGAGCTAGCCAGAGGCCGGCACCGAGCGCTGTCGCCGAGAGTAAAATTGTACGTCGTCGCATAGCTTGCTATACCCAAGACCGGGTATGCTGCTCGTTATGAATGCTGCAACAATCACCGTCCGACGGTCGCGCGAGAACTTGGCCGCGGACACCGAAGACGCCGCAGTCTTTGCTGGAGCGTTCGGCGAGGGTTCCGGCGACTGCCGTTGCTCGCTCGTTTCCGCGCCGGAGGGGCGAGGTACTGAGATTCACGCCACTTCTGAAAAGCTCAATCAAAAGCGGTTGAAGGCAGGTCTGCGCGCGTATCGCGCCCTTGTTGAGGCCGGCGAAATTCCAACCGGAGAACGAACGCGATGAAGGCGGCGGTTTGGCACGGGAAACAAGACTTGCGCGTTGAGCAAGTCGACGATCCCCAGCTTCTAAATCCGCGCGACGCGATCGTGGAGGTTACGAAAACCGCGATCTGCGGTTCGGATCTTCACATGTATAACGGGCTTATTCCGATGATGAAGCCCGGCGATATCGTTGGGCACGAGTTCGTCGGCCGCGTCGTGGAATGCGGAGCGGCCGTCGAGAATCTGCAAAAAGGCGATCGCGTCATGGTACCGTTCGCTATTTCGTGCGGACGCTGCGAGCCGTGTACGCGCGGAAAGACCGCATTGTGCGCAAACGCCAATCCGAACGCGGAACTGCTCGATGTCATGTACGGGCACAACGCCGGCGGCCTGTTCGGTTACTCGCATCTGTATGGCGGGTACTCGGGGGGCCAGGCGCAATACGTGCGGGTTCCGTTTGCCGATTTCGGCCCGGTAAAGATTGCCGACGGCGTTACCGACGAGCAGGCCGTCTTTCTGACCGATGTTTTTCCAACCGGATACATGGCAGCCGAAAACTGCGACATCGAGCAGGGTGACGTCGTGGCCATTTGGGGGTGTGGACCGGTGGGACAGTTCGCCTTACGTTCTGCCTTCATGCTCGGGGCGGCGCGTGTCGTTGCGATCGATCGGTTCGATTATCGCCTCAAAGTTGCGAGAGACGCTGGTGCTGAAACGATCAATCACGACAAAGTCAGCAACATTTTGGAGGCGCTCTACGAAATGACCGGCGGACGCGGCCCTGACTGTGTCATCGACTGCGTCGGAATGGAAGCGCACAGCACGGCTCCCGACGCAGCAATCGACTACGTCAAGCAGGCAGTGAAGCTGGAGATGGATCGGCCCCACGTTCTCCGCGAGATCATCCATGCTTGTGCACCGGGAGGTCGCGTTTCGGTGGCAGGCGTTTATACCGGCTTCGTCGACACATTTCCAATGGGCGCGTTCTTCGGTAAAGGCTTGCAGATGCGTGGGGGCCAGACCCACGTGCACCGCTATATGCGCGATTTACAAGATCGGGTTATCGCGGGGGAAATAGACCCAGCGACGATCATCTCGCATCGCGGTCCGCTCGACGACGCCGCGCGCTTCTACGGCACTTTCGCAAAGCACGACGACGATTGCCTAAAAGTCGTGATGAGTCCGAACTAGCCCTTTGCTGACGCGCCGCGTACCTGCTCTCGCAGCGCTATTGATGACCGCAGCGCTGATCGTCGGCGGTGGGATCCCGGTGCGTTCGCAGATCGCGGTCACGCCGACTATTCGAGATGGGCATAACGATTTCAATTTTCTTTTTGGCACGTGGCGCACGCACTACCGTCTGCTCAAGCGGCGGCTGAGCAACGATCACGAGTGGTATGATTGCTACGGCTATTCAACGATACGGCCATTCTGGCATGGATACGGCGACGTGGAAGACGGCGACCTCCGCTGCCCCGGAAGCCACGTCGTGGGTATGACCCTTCGAATGTACAACGCACGGACCCATCAATGGTCGCTGTGGTGGGGAACCCAAACGCGCGGACTGGTACCGCCGCCGCAAGTTGGAGAGTTCGATACCCACGGCGTGGGCCAGTTCTATGCGCGCGATAAGCACGACCAAAAGCCAATCATCGTGCGCTTTAAGTGGCGTGTTTTGCCGGGGGATCATCCTTACTTCGAGCAAGCGTTTTCGCCGGATAACGGCAAGACGTGGGAAACGAACTGGACGACCATTTATACGCGCACTGTGCGAGCTCCTTAGCTAAAGGCGTCACTGAGCTAAACGCGCCATCGCCTCGTCGACGATTGTCAGGGCATCGTCGATATCGCGCTCCGTATGGGCCGTGCTGACGTACCAGAGATGGTTGGGATGCAGAAGGATGCCATGCGCAAGCACATTGGCGTAAAAATGCTCTTTGACATCGCCTGAGCCGTCGGCAAATTTGAGGAACGGCATTGCCGCAATGGGCTCGCCGTAGGCATGCGCTTGAACGTGGTTACGCGCCGCCGCCGCATTCAATCCGGTGATGAAACGCTGACCTAGGCCTTCTAGATACGCCGCCGCGTTCTCTCGCTCCACGATGCGCATCGTTTCAATCGCTGCGGCCATTGCAGACGTCTCGCCGTGGTAGGTCGCCGAGAGCGATAGGCCTTCGCCGTGACGCATCGTGTCGCGGGTACCGACGAGCGCGGCGATCGGCCAGCCGTTCCCAAGGGCTTTGCTCAGCGTAGTCAGATCGGGCCTAATGCCGTAGAAGTTCTGCATCGAACCACCCGGCGCGCGCAATCCGGTCTTGACCTCATCCATAATGAAGAGCGCGCCATTCTTTTGGGCGAGTGCCGCAACGGCGGCAACCGCCTCACGGTTTGGAGGATGAACCATCTCGGGCGCCAGGATGACCGCCGCAATCTCGTTGGGATGCTCGACGAAGAGCCGCTCGAGCGATTGCGTCAGCAGTGCGTCGTAGGCCAGAACTTGCTCGTCGAGTGCGGCAGGAACGAAATCCGCGTTCGGATGGCACCAATCGTGCCAGCCGTGGTAACCGCATCGCGCAACGGCGCGCCTCCCGGTAGCACGCCGGGCGATGCGTAACGCGGCCGTTGTTGCTTCCGAGCCGGACTTGAAGAATGCGCCCATCTCGGCGTATGGAAAGCGCTGCAGCAGCTCTTCAATGAACTGGACATGCAGTGGGTGATTCATCGAAATAAGGTTGCCGCGCTGGAATTGCGCAAATGCAACAGCGTCGACGGCTTGATGCCCATAGCCCAGCACGAACGGACCGTAGGCCATGATGAAGTCGATGTAGCGGTTGCCATCGGCGTCCCAAACGTACGCGCCTTGTGCGCGATCGAAATACAGCGGCGACCAGCCACCGCGCAGCAGGGGCTTTCCCCCGTCGAGTTGGATGCCTCCGGGGATGACTGCGCGCGCGCGTTGATATAACGCGTGCGAGGCGGCGTAGCGATCCGCCGCTACAGCCGCTTCGCGAACCATATGCGCGTGTGGCCGGGCGGCATATCGGCGAGCCGACCGAACTCTTCGTAACCGAGGCGCTGATAAAACCGCGGCGCTTGGAAAGAGTACGTATTTAAGAACACGCCGCGGCATTTCTGTTCTCGCGCAATTTTCTCAGCGCGTTCCATCAAGTCGGAACCGATCCCGTGATGGCGAAGCGATTCGTGAACCCAGAGCCAATCGAGAAAGAGCCATTCCCAGGAAGTGCTTCCATGGGCACCGGCTCGTACCGCACCGGAGACGTCACGGCCGATGATCCAAAATGCGGCATACCCGTCTGGGCCGGCCGCCGCGAAGTTGAAGTCGTCGACACCTTCCTTAAATGCACGGATCGTTGGCTCGTCCGGCGACGACTCTTCGGTGAGGACGATATCGCTTCGATATTCCAGCGGCATTATGTGGTAGGTACCCGTTTATGGACGAAATTCTTTTGATGGATGCGACGGCGCTCGTCGGCGCGTACCGCAACAAGACGCTCTCCCCGCGTGATGCCGTCGATGCGATGCTCAAAGCGATCGATCGCTTCAATCCGATCGTGAACGCATTTTGCATCGTCGACCACGAGGGCGCCCGCGCCGCGGCCGCAGAGAGCGAGACTCGCTGGATGCGCTCCGAGCCGCGCGGAATCGTCGACGGCGTCCCGTTCACCATCAAGGACGCCCTCTTATGGCGCGGCTTTCCCGTGCGCGGCGGCTCCAAAGGGACGCCGACCGATCCGGCAACGGAGAACGCGCCTGCCGTCGATGAAATGCTCGGTGCGGGAGCGATTCCGCTCGGGAAGACGACGCTTCCCGAGGCGGGATGGAAGGCGCTCGGCGACAGCCCGCTCTACGGTATTACGCGTAACCCCTGGGACACGCGCATGACGACGGGCGGTTCGTCGGCGGGTGCGGCGGCCGCCGCCGCGTTGAATATGGGCGCGCTGCACATCGGCATGGATTCAGCCGGATCCATTCGCATCCCCAGCAGCTTCTGCGGCGTCTTCGGATTGAAGCCTACACACGGGCGCGTTTCGGGCTATCCTCCATTACCCTTTGCACTCATTTCAGACGTCGGCCCCATGACGCGCACCGTACGCGACGCTGCGCTGATGTTGACGGCGATGGCCGGCCCGGACCGTCGCGACATCTGGGCGTTGCAGAACGACCCGCCGGATTACCGCAGCACCCTCGACGACGGCGTTCGCGGCTTGCGCATCGCGTGGAGTCCGCGACTGAACTTCGTGCAGCAACTTGATGGCGAAGTCGAGCGCATCTGCGCCGCCGGTGCACGTGCCTTCGAAGAATGCGGGGCGTACGTCGAAGAAGCGAATCCGCCGTGGAACGATCCCTACGACATCATTCGAATGATTTGGACGACCGGATCGATGAGCGAGCTCCGCGACATCCCGCAGGAGCGCTGGAACGAATGCGATCCGGGTTTCGTGGCCTGCGCGAAAGCCGGCGCAGACGTGAAGGCGATTGATTTTATGGCTCAGGTCAACGCGCGCGCGCCACTTTATCAGCAAATGTCGGAGTTCCACGACAAGTACGACGTGCTACTGACGCCGGCCGTTGCGACGACTCCTTTCGAAGTCGGTCACAACACGCCGCCCGATGGCCGGTTTGGCGACGACTGGATGCGGTGGGCGCCCTATAGCTATCCGTTCGACCTGACGCTCCAGCCCGCCGCGAGCGTTCCCTGCGGCATGACGGAGAGCGGTTTGCCGGTCGGCTTGCAGATTGTTGCACCGCTCTTGCAGGACGATCTCGTGCTTCGCGTTGCGAGGGCGTTCGAATCCGTGCGGCCTTGGGAGACGCTGCGTGAGCCACGGGAGCGACAGGGTGCTCTTAACGATGGCGGCGAGGTGTAGGAAGGTTATACGCGCAGAGCGCCCAGCATTGCGCGTAGAGCGTGCCGTTGAGGATGATGGGAGGTGAGACACTGCCATTTGGAGCGGTTCCGTCGCTTCCGGGCGCCAGCCATAACTCCGCCCCCGTGCTTGCGCCCAGCGCTTCACTTTGGTTGCAACCAACGGTCGGTATCGCGTACACCACGCCGTTCGCAATGGAAGGCGACGTTTGGAAGTAACAAGGCGCGTCAACGTTGGCCCATAGCTGTGTACCGGTCTTGGCGTTGAGCGCGTACATCGCCGTGTCGCCGCCTACCCAATAGACGCTGCTTTTCGTGGCTGCCGCGGGTAAGGCGTTGCCCCAGTTGCCGTTCACGCCGTTACCGGGTTCATAGAACGTCCAGATCGTGGCGCCGGTCTTGGCATTGATTGCGACGAGTGCCTGTTGGTAACTATAGCCGCTCGGGCTGCTGTTGAGGTTGAGCACAAGGTACGCCACACCGTTCGCGACGGAAACAGCGACCGAACTGCTAACGTTCATGCTGGCCGGCGGAGTCCACTCCCATTGCGAGGCTCCACTGGAAGCGTTGAATGCGCAAAGGTTGACCGTCCCGTTAACCGGTCCGCACGTGAAATAAACGGTGCCGTTGGCAATGGCAGCAACGCCTGCGGCCGCGTCCCAGCCGCCGTCCGCCCAAACCACCGCACCGGTTTTCGCGTTGAGCGCAACCTCACTGACACAATTTTCACAGTTGGTGGACATGTTGAAAAAGACGAGCCCGTTGGCATACGCAGGCGGGACTTGGAAGCTACTCACGCCGTGGAACCAGGCGAGCCTTCCGTTCGATTGTTTGAAGGCGCACATTCCCTGGCCACTCACGTTGCACCCGACAAAGACGAGGCCCGAGCCTGCCGCGATTCCCATCGGATACGCGCCGTTGAGATCGAGTGGTTGCGACGTCCACACCGGCGTTCCATCGGATGCCTTAACGGCCGTCACATCGTAGCTGCCGCTGCCGCCTGATTCGACGAAAATCAGACCGCCGTCCTCAACCATGGCATCAACGCCTTGAATGGCGCCGCTGGCGCTGGTGCTCCAGGTGTGCTGCAGATCCGAGACGTTGGAGGCTGAAAGAATCGTCTCGTGCAGGTTGTAGCCTGAGTGCCCGGCATCGAAGCCCAGCTCGGGCCAGTTCAGCGTTTTGCCCTTTGACGCAAAGTCGTCGCGCGTACCTGATGAGGATACAGGCGTTTGCGCGGCCGGCCGGGCGAGCGTCGAGTCGACCGCTGGTGCGGAGCCGGTGCCACCGCACCCCGACAGGACCGCTGAAAGCAGAATCAGCCCGGATATGCCGAGCCAACGGAAGTGTTTACACATTGGGAACCTCCCTCGCAACGAACCTTTGATAGTAACCGTACCTCGGCCGGGGCGGCTCCGGTATGTCGGAAAACCGTACCTTTTGCGCGAATAGGGAACGGTCGCGATGGTAACCGGTCCGATTCTTTGTCCGGTCCTCATTGGCCGTACGCGCGAGCTGCAGTTGCTCGTTGACCGCCGGCTGGCGGCCGCGCACGGAAAAGGCTCGTGCGTGCTGCTCTCCGGCGATGCAGGGATGGGCAAGAGCCGGCTTCTTGCCGAGTTTCGCGGTACGCTCAGCGGCGGCCGCGCAGCGCTTGGGATCGGCGTCGCGCGCGAGTTCGGCAACGCCCCGTATGCGCCCGTGCTCGAGGCGCTCGCCGGCATCGGGGCCGCCTCGCAGCTCTCTCACGAGCTTAGCCGGGAGGCGCACCTCGAAGCGCTGACCGAGCGTCTTGCCGCCGCGTGTCGGCGACGTCATGCCGTCTTTATCGTCGAAGACGCGCAATGGGCGGACGAAGGCTCCTTACGGTTTCTGCTTCACGTGCTGCCGATGCTGGTGTCGATGCGGCTGTTGCTCGTCGTTACCTATCGCTCGCCCTCCGAGACCGGCGAAAGTTCGCTAGCGAACTTCTTACCGCGATTTCAACGGGGCGCGTCGGCGTACCGTATCGAGCTAGGACCGTTGAGCAATGCCGAACTGCGCCAAGTCGCAGCGCTCGCTCTCGGCGAACGAGCGCCACTACCCGCGCAGACTATCGCAGAGATCGTAGAACGCAGCGAAGGCAATCCGTTCTTCGCCGAAGAGCTTCTGCGCAACGCGCTCGAGCGCTCCGTATCGGTCCGCGCGTTCTCCGATTTGCCGCTGACGATTCGTGCCGCAGTTCTCGAACGCTGTGCGGGGCTCGACGAGACGTCACGCGGAATTTTGACGCGCGCGGCCGTTCTCGGCCGCCGCTTCGACGCAAGACTGTTGGCGTCCATTTGCGCCGAGCCTTTAGAGCGCGTCTTCAACGGCCTTCGACGACTTCGCGACTTGCAACTCATCGAAGAAGTATCTGCCGCGCCCGTCGCCTACGCATTCCGCCACGCAATTACGCGCCACGCAATCTATGAAACAATGCTGCGCGACGAGCTCATACCGCTGCATCAAAGCATGCTCGAAGCACTGGAGCGGAACGGCGCAAGCGCCTTCGACCTTGGCTATCACGCATGGGCGGCGCAGAACCTTGCACAGGCGCTGCGTTACAACGAGCTTGCCGGCGACGAGGCGCTCGCGGTGCATGCGTACGCGGACGCGCGCCTCTGCTTCGAACGCGCGCTCATCGGCGCCCAAGATGCGCGCGTACGCGGGCGCCTTCAAGAAAAAGCCGCCGCAGCTGCGGCCCGTGACGGAAGGGCCGACGTTGCGGCCGGCCTCTATGAAACTGCGGCGCAAACGTTCGAAGAGACCGGCGACGAGCGACGCGTTGCGGAGCTCTACCTGTCGATGAGCGCTCAGGCGCGCATCGGCGGAGACGCGATCGCCTCGCGCGCCATTTTGCGGCGAGCAATCTCGCGCCTCTCGGATAGAGCCGCCGTGGAAAAAGCGAAGCTCTACGTTTCGTTGGCGTTCACCTACCTCGACCGATGTGAGACGAAGGTGGCGGCGAAGTGGATCGCCCGCGCCGAGGCGGCCAGCGAAAGTGCGATTTATGCCAGCGCGCTGACCTACGCGGCGGCCGTTCGCGGCGATCTGGCCGCGGTGCGCCATTCCTCCGACGAATACAGCCGCCGCTGCCAATCGGAGAGCCCGGAGGCGGCGCTGCGCGCGCGCTTCAACGCCGGTTTCAGCCTCGGCGTTCTTGGCGCCGACGAGGAAGCGTTGGAGATCTTCGACACGATCCAGCCGGAACTGCGAGAACGCCGGCTGCATGGACTCGAGGCCGTCACCTCCGCCAACGCAGCGTTACTCCACGAACGCGCAGGGCGATGGGAGCTCGCTCGCGCGGCGATCGCACAGGGGCTCTCGATTCCCGAGACGACTACGACGGCACCCGTCGTGCTGGCGGCGGCCGCATTAACGCTCGCCTGTGCGTTGCGCGACGATGAGCTGGCCTTGCGCTGCGCCTCTTCCGAAGCGGTGAAAAACGCGCTGGGAAGCCGCATCAATTCGACGTTGGGACGCATCGCCGGGCCTTATGCGCGATGGCTGCGCGTGCGAGGCGAGAACGAAGAGGCGTCGCGCACGCTTCGGGACGCAATGACGTTATTGGCGGGCCCGTTTGCTGCAACCGAAACGTTGATCGCCGCTGCAGAGCTGGGGGACGAAGCAACGCTGCCACTGGCGCTCTCGCATCTGCCGGCCCTTGAGCAGATGAGTGACTTGCCGATTTATGCGGCCACGGCGGCGCATGTGCGGGCGGTGGCGGCGAATCGTATCGGCGACGGCGAGGCGCTCAAAAGCTACGCGACGCAAGCCGCGTTGAAGTATCGCGAACTGGAGTGGCCAGCCCACGAGATAGCGATGCGCGACTTGTGCGGCGTCGCTCCGCCATGCGAGATCGCGCCCGACGTGCAGGCATCGTTGCTCTCACCGCGGGAACACGAAATCGCCGCACTAGTCGTTAAAGGGATCCCAAACAAACGTCTTGCCGAGCATCTCGCAGTCAATAGGCGCACCATCGAAAAACATCTGACGTCGATTTTCGGAAAGCTTGGCGTACGCAACCGCACCGAACTGACTGCTCGGATGATTCGAAGATCGTAGCACCGCTGAACCCGTGCGGCGGCTAGCTAGGGCTTAAAGCCCATCTCCGGAATGTAGGTTAAGCCAGTGCTGGCGCCTTGAATCGTGCGAATCGGCGTTGCGTTTCCGTTCGCGCCTTTCGCAAAAACGAGGATCGCCGGTACCTGCTGCGAGTTCTCGACCGCCACGAAAATCTCACCGCTGCCGTCGACGGTAACGGCCGTCGCGCCATAGCCGGTTGGAATTCCGGTTTTCTTGCCGGCAATGACGGCGAGAGGAGCGACGTTTCCGTGGGCTCCCGGTCCGAAGACGAGCACGTTCGTACGATTGGCCACGTAGATTGCCCCCGATGCATCGACGGCCATTCCCATGCCTTGTTTCAGCCGCGTATGCGACCCGCGGATCACGAGTGCCGGGGAAACGTTTCCGTTGTCGCTCGTGTGGTATCCGTCGATGGAGTCATCGCTGGAGTTATAAATCATGCCGTTTGCAACGGTCAACCCTCCGTAGCCGAAGAGGCGGACTCGATTGCCGGTGATGATGTGTGTTCCGTGAATGCAGCCCGATTGCTGCCCTGGCTCGTATACCTGAATCGATATGACGTCGGCATGGTAACCGCCGACGTAGAGCGCGTAGAGCGCTCCATTCTGATCGTATGCTAGCTCGTACGGCTCGTCACCGAAATCCGGGCCGCCGCAAGTGATCGTGGCCATGGGCGCGACGTTGCCATTCGCGCCGGCAGGGTACAGCGTGATATTTTGCCCGGAATTCGCGACCGCGACGTTGCCCGCAGAATCGACGGCCATCCCCTCCGGCTCGTAGAGCTTGGTTTGGCTGCCGGCGATCTGTAGGGCCGGCGCTACGTTTCCGTTTGCCGACGGCGAATAGGCATTCACCGAATATCCGTACTCTTCGACCGAATAGATCATTGACGAGGTCTGGCCTCTGCCTCGAAGCGCTTCACGAGTGCTGCTCGGAGTCGTGGGGCCGGCCGGACCAGTCGCTTGGGTGCAGGCGCTGAGGAAAAGAGCCGAAACGGCGAGTGCGCCCGTAAGGTGAGTCTTATGCATTTGATCCCTCCGATGAGCTTGGATTCCTTAACAGATATCAGCGAAGTATGAAGAAAGCGTGAACCTTCGTTTGTGGGCGCTATGTTTCTCTAAAACTGCTAGGTCGCAGAGACTAGCTCGGCGAGCCAGCGCGGCGGCTCGGCTCCAAGACTCTTCTCCAGCGCTTCGCGGTAGAGACGGTATTCGCGTTTAGCGTTCAACTGGTCTCCCGTGCCGAGATAAACCTTGATGGCAAGTTCGCGCGCCCTTTCGTCGCAAGGGTCGAGGGCCGTGAGTTCCGCGACCGCCGAGAGCGCGCCGCGCTCATCGCCATTCGCATGACAGTAGCGAGCGATCGTCAATCCAAGTTTCCGACGGAGCTCTTCGATCCTCGGAACATATGGCGCAAACCACTCGCGCTTCACGAGCCATGACGGAGCGCTCACGCACAGAGCATCGAAAAGGGACTTGATCGACGGTATGGTAGCGGGGTCGGGACTTTCGAGATCGAGGCTTCGGCAGCGTGCCTCGGTTTCGAGGAGGTCAACCAGCACTGGGATCGCGATGGAGTAGCCGTCTCGCGCGCGGATAACGACGTCGCTGCCGAGGCGCGTGCGTAAGCGCGCCGCGTAAACGCGCACGACGCTGCTCGATCCGCTCTGGTTCGGCCAGACGAGTTCGAGGAGGTCGTCCGTAGACATTGGCTTCTTTTTCAGGGCAAGAACGCAGAGTAATTCGAACTCCCGTTTCATCAAGTCGAGTGCCACGCCGCCCCTACATACCCGGCCTTGCATAAGCTGGATAGCGAGTGGTTCCCGTGCGCGGGGCTCGAACTGTTGAAATCGCCGTGCGAACGCCTTGAGCATGTTGCCGCGCGCCGATTGATTGCGCAGAGCGCTCAATGCTTCACGTAGCGGTTCCGATTCCACAGCGTCGGCGAGCGAGACGGCACTTTCGTAATTCTCTTCGCGAACAGCAATGTCGAGCTCCGCTAATGCCACCCGCGCTAATATATGGGCGAATGGCTGACCGCTGCTCTCAGCTGCAGAGAGCGCCTGCACAGCCCACCGTCGACGCTCTGCTTCGGTCGACGCAACCGCTGCGGCAATTAGGAGGGCATATGACCGTATCTCAGGGCGTTCGTAACCAGAGGAGGTCGATTCGGCGCGGCCTCGAGCGCAGTCTACAAAAAACGAGAATCCCTTGGCGGCGCCCTCATAGATCTCTGCTTCTAGTTCCGCGAGTCTTGCCTCATAGTAACGGTCGTCTCCCGCCAGCCACGCCCCAAAAGCCTGGTAGGTAAGCACCCAAAGAGGTATTGTCGGCATATTGCTCTTGCGCGCGAAGTCCAGGGCGTGCTCGAGCGTACGGCGCTCGGCGCCCCAGTCGCCGTTACAACGATACTGACGTGCGTCAAACTCGTAAAGAAATTGAGCGTGCCAACCTGCGGAGGCTGAGATGACGGGTGACATCTCCGTTCGGCTTTGCTCGAGTCCGGAAAACCTGCCTCGCCAAGTTGCGATGCCCGTACCAATCAGGGCTGCGCACATTGCTCCGGCAAAATCGTCGGGACGTCGCGAAGCCTCATAGGCTCGAAGCAGTTCATTGGCTTGGTCGAGTTTGCCTAAATTCATAAGGGCCGCGGCGTACGCGCCGAACGCGGACGCACGAGTATGCGGGAGCGTGTCGGCAGGCAATGCTTCCCAGACCACCGACGTTTTTACCGCCCACTCCTCCGGCGTGAGCTGCGGCACTCGCAGAATACTCGTGGCTGAGTAAAGCGCAGGATATCGTATAGCGATTTCCTCGGGGATCTGCGTCACGATCTCCGCGAATTTCAGTGGCCAGGTAGGCACGACGAAGGTGTCGTGCGCGTTGAGAGCTTCGGCTGCGCGCTCGATGTCACCGCCAGCAAGATAGAGTCGTGCGGCCTGTAACCAATTGCCCGCGTGATCGTGAGCGTCCGCGACGGTTTTCAAAATCGCCTTACACCGACTAGGGAAGCGCTCGCGAAGCGTCTGAGAGATTAGCGGGTGCGGCGCAAATGAGTCCTTTCCCGTTCGGGCCAGGAACGGAAGTACTTCGGTCAGCGTTTCGCGCACATTCGTGTCGTCATGAAATGCCGATGCAATATCCAGCTCTGTCGCATCCGGGATGGCCGTGCACGCCAGCAGCGCAGTAATATGATGCGGCCCCATCAACCCTAGGACGTGATCTCGAAGATAGTCGTAAAGATCGGCAAATGCGATTGCGTCAGGCTCGAGCGGCACGGCGGAGGAACCGCTTTCGATGACCAGGCGACGAAAAAGCCGAACCGCTAGAGGCCAGCCACGCGTCATCTGTTCGATTTGATTTAATACTTCGCGCTGTACCTGAATGCGCTCGAACGCTGCGAGAAACTCGTTGTGATCGAAAGCAAGATCGTCTACGCCGATCGTCAGCGTTAAATGCGGCTGCAAATGGCGTGGCACCCGAACCGTTACCGGCACTCGAGAGCAGAACGCTACGGTGCGACAGGCCGGGTTTTCTGCGAGGAGTCGAGCAATGAGGTCTTGCAAGTCGGTTGCATCGTAGAGCGCCTCGAGGTTATCGAAGACGAATAGCTCGTCGACAGGGTCGTCGGCCGTCCAAGCTCTGAGCGCAAGGTCGCGCCAGTGAGAGGGCTCGTCCGCCTTGAGCGAAACCATTTGCCGGGCAAGTGAGTCCGCGCGCTCGGTCAACCCGAAGCTCGATGCACTGATGATGCGCCGCGATAATTCGATCAGAGTTTGAGCTCCGTCGCAATCGCATACCGCAAAGCGCGCATAGCCACTACCGAGCTGGTGAACGAGAGTCGTCTTGCCGTAGCCGGCCGGGGCGATCAGCCGGATAAGCCGCGGCGCGGCACGGCTGATTCGATCGATCAAGCGCCCTCGCAACACCTCTGGGGCAAGCAGCACCTCGTCGAATGCTCCGGCGTTGGGGGCAACCTTCTGAGGGGACAGGGGCCTTCGACCTCCTCCATGCATAGAGCAAGCGCGACGCCAGTTTTCTGGCCGCCGTCGAGGTGGTCCCGCTAAATTTAACGCTGGTGTAACGGGTCCATCGTACGCTCGTTGTGCGGTCAATGGGTTGACCGCGCGATTGCGCTGTTGCCTTTGTGGCGGGGCCGGCGTCTCGGTCTTCGAAGCTTTGACGAGTGAGGAGTTGCGCTAAGAAATGAATCAACGTGTCGCATGCCGACGGCTGACGGTGTTTGAATCCGTGCGTATTGCATCAGAAATACGCCGCGCGCCGTGCCTTATCGTCGCGCTACTTGCGGGATGTTCTGGCGCGGTGTCTAGCTCGCCAGCGCCGCCCCTTCTGCAACATACGTCGCCGCAACGTCATACGTCACCGAATTCTGTCTCCGAAACTGTTCTTTATAGATTCGCTGGCGGAGCCGATGCTGCTTATCCGTTCGTCGCTCTTACGAACGTGAACGGCACGTTTTACGGTACATCCCAAGGGGGCGGAAACCCGGCATGTGGCGGCGGATGTGGGACCGTCTTCAAGATCACCAAGAAAGGCGTTGAAACGGTGTTGTACAGCTTTGCAGGCGGCACCGACGGCTCCGGCCCGGGGGGCGGTCTAATCGACGTCGATGGAACGCTTTACGGAACGACCGGCTACGGTGGCGATACCGCATGCGACGGCGGACTAGGTTGCGGGACGTTCTTCTCGATCTCGACGAGCGGAATTGAGAACGTGCTGTACCGTTTCCAAGGCGGCAGCGACGGGCAAAGCCCGAGCGGAAATTTACTCGACTTCAAAGGCACGCTTTATGGCACGACCCAACTCGGCGGTGGCCAAAGCTGTTCGCAGATCGGGTGCGGCACGGTGTTCTCGGTAACTACGTCCGGTGTCGAAAGCGTCATACACAGCTTTGCAGGAGGGGCCGATGGGGCTATCCCGTTGGCCGGCCTAACGAAAGTGGGGGCTGCGTTCTATGGCACGACCGCCGGGGGCGGATCCGGCTGCAACGGTCCGTCATGCGGCACCGTGTTCAAGATCACGCCGTCGGGAATCGAAACCATCGTTTACGACTTTAAAGCTGGCGCGGACGGTGAGTCGCCGGAAGCCTCACTGACGAATGAGAACGGAACGCTTTACGGTACGACCTATCACGGTGGAACGTCGAATCTCGGGACGATCTTCTCCGCCACCACCACCGGTACGGAGAGCGTCCTATACAGTTTTGCCGGCGGCAGCGACGGTCAAAATCCACAAGCCCCCTTAAATGCCGTAAACGGCCTGCTCTACGGCACGACTTTTTTCGGCGGTACCGGGACGGCGTGCGGCTCTTCGGGTTGCGGAACGGTCTTCTCTGTCACGACAGCTGGTGCGGAGACCGTACTCTACAGCTTTGCTGGCGGAAGCGATGGGGAATATCCGGCAGCAGGCCTGATCAGCTTGAAGCAAATGCTCTACGGCACGACATATCAAGGTGGCGGGCAGGCATGCAGCGAGCACCAAGGTTGCGGAACCGTCTTTACACTATCGCCGTAAAAACGGGCGAGCGCAGAGACACCTCAATTTAAATTCACCGTGCGCTTCGACGTTGGCTTCGGGTTGCGTTTAAGGTCACCCCAGTACTTCCAGTAGGGGCGTTCTTTCCGATAGAGGTCGGGATTAAATAACGGAACTCGCGGTTCAATCGCAATCTGTGTCGGGAAGTCCTGATAGGGCATTCCGTCGTACCACTCAGTCGTGACGCCTCCTCCGGGATATTCATAGACGAAAACGTTGTAGTAGCCGCGCTGTATACCGTGATCTATTACATAGAGCCAATTTCCACCGTTTCCGAAAACCATCGAGCTCGGACAATTGTGAGCGTCGTAGAATGAACTCGGAGTTGTCGCGCCTGGAGGAAAAACGGCGATTCCGACTCCGCATTCGGCGACGAGCAGATCGCCTTGCGTATCAATAGCAAGTGCCGTGGGAGTGCCCGAAAGCTGTAGCCCCAAGCTGCTCAGCTGCTGACTTGGCGTCAGAAAGTCTACTTCAGGAGCGTTCGAGCTATTTGTTCCGCCTAGATAAACGTTATTCGCGCCGTCTACCGTGATTGTCGCTAACGCTATAAGGTTGGGATCGGTATAGCCGAACGAGCTATTCACACCCTGATCGGGAAATGACAGCATCTGATAGCTAACAGCCTCCGCGGCGTCGAATGCCGGCGAAGCGCCACTCGCCGGAGCGATGCTTCGTGGTTGACTTTCGCATCCTAAATTATCGGTGTAACTAAACGTGCCGCCAATAGAGTAAAGTTCAATTATGAGCCCCTGGCACTCAGTTGCGGAGTTTGCGCCAACATATATGTTGTCCGAATCGTCCACGGCAACGGAATTGGCGTATGAAACGGCGGTAGACGCCGTGATACCGCCTGGAGCGTTCGCGTTGTAGTAATCAACGGCACCATTGTTACAGCTTGAGCAAGGCACAAGCAGACTTTCTGCTGATAACGCGACAAGTTCGATTGTAACCGGTTCGCCGGGCGTAATAGATAGGCCGCTGAATGGCGTCTGGACGACCAGTTCCCCGTTATTAGCAGGGTATGCAGAAGCATAGGATGCTACTTGACGATCGCCCGCGTAAGCGACAATGTCGTAGTAAGCGCCACTCTGTAGTGAAGTCGATTGTATCGTAACGCTGCTGTGACCAACTTGGAAGGCGACGGAGCGAGGTTTGACGGCGGCTTCTATAAACAGTACAGGCGTACCGTAAGAGGGCGTTGGAGCGTTGAGCGGATTTGCCGCACCACTATTTGTTATTGCGAGTGTCGTGCGATTAGAGGCGTTATTCGCACTATAGCCACCAGATAACGTAAAACCGTCATACGGGTTCATGCTGAACGTACCGCCCTTGCGGCGGAGCTTGACCGCTATGGTTTCATACTTACCTTTTGGATGGCGGTAGGCCGGCATGCTTTCAGATTCGCTAGTAGTGGCTGCCGACAAAGATGGCAATGCCGGCGGGTTCGAACCGCTGCAAGCGGTAAGGTACCCGATTGCCAACACGGTGATAGTCGTAAGTCGCGCACAGCTACGTGGTTTTGTCATTTTCATTCCTCTTACACGAAGGATATTATATTGTTTGGCTCCGCGGCCGCGGCTGGAGGACGCGCGAGGCCATTTATGATCGTCGCCTGAACCTTATAGCCGCCACTGTCTAGGACTTGAACGCCCACGTGGTCGGTATAGACGACATAGAGGGCCTTGAGGCTCTTATAATTCGGCAAAACAGCCGTGTTAGCAATGGTAAGCGCTGAGGAAGAGGGAAAGATTCCGCTGTTGCCGCCGCATGCAACGAGCAGGAGACTTAGCGAACTTGCGATGAGAGCATATAAAACCTTCATAACGCTTCTCCTCGGATTTGTGCCTCCACGCGGACCGCTTCTACATTCCACGGAATAGGCTATCAGAGCCGCGTTACATCAGCGTTACATTTCTGCAGACCTCCGCGAAAGCCGCGGTCCGACTTGCAAAACGGAGACTCAGGAAAGGAAGAATTGGATGCCGAGCCCTTTGAACGTAAATCGCCGCCGCTTTTTTGGCGCTGCGGCCATAAGTATTGCTGCGGCGCAGCTAGGGGCACCCAGGAACGCTAACCTCATTCGCCTCACCCAGGCAGATCAACGCCGGCCTTCTCAACATTGGATATGCCGAGGCGGGTCCAAGCACCGGCACTCCGGTAATTCTCTTGCATGGTTGGCCGTATGACATTCACAGCTTCGTCGACGTCGCTCCGATACTGGCTGCGGCTGGCTACCGGGTAATCGTGCCGTTTCTGCGCGGCTACGGTTCGACAACCTTTCTTTCAAGCGAGACTTTCCGCAATGGCCAGCAATGAGCTCAAGATCGAGAAGGCAATTCTCGCGGGGTTCGATTGGGGGCGCGGACGGTCGATATCGTTGCCGTCCTTTGGCCGCAGCGCTGCAAGGCGATCGTCACCCTGAGTGGTTATCTGATCGGCAACCGCGCCGCCAACAAAATGCCATCGCCTCCGGCGGCGGAATATGCATTTGGTATCAGTATTATTGTGCCACGGAAACCGGGCTCGCCGGCTACCGTGAAAACTTATCGGCGTTTAACAAGCTGATCTGGAAAACCGCCTCGCCAAAATGGAACTTCGACGATGCTACCCACGATCGCACGGCGGCCTTGTTTAACAACCCCGACCACGTCGCTCTTGTGATCCACATTACAGCTGGCGGATCGGCGTAGCTCAGGGTGAGTCAAAGTATGACGATCTGGAAAGGCGGCTGGCCTATGGTCTCCCCGTTCCCGTACCTGCGATCGTCAGGAAGGCGAGTCAAACGGGGCCGCACACCCTTCCGCCGCAGCCTACCGCGCCAAGTTCACCGGCAAATATGAGTACGGGCTCATGACGGGAAACGTGGGCCACAACCTGCCGCACGAAGCACCACGCGCGTTTGCACAAGCCATCATCGATGTAAATGCATTTGCCTGAGGCGTGTTTCAATCGGCTTTGAGGGAGGCAATATCGTGACAAAGACGAGCCGCTTTTCCTATGCGGAGACGCTCGAAAAGCTCAAAGACGCAATTATCACAGCGGGTAACACCGTTTTTGCTTCGATCGACCAATCCGCAGCGGCCCGGGACGCCGGCTTGACCCTGCGGCCAACGACATTGCTTATATTCGGAAATCCGAAGAGCGGAACACCTTTGATGGATGCGTTTCCTCTTGTTGCACTTGAGCTGCCTCTCAAGCTGCTTATCTGGGACGACGGCGGCAAAGCAAGCCTGGCTTACGTGCCTATGTCGGAGATTGCGGCTCGGTACGGCGTTACCGGGGTGGATGCCCGAATCGATGCGATGGATCGGGCACTCGATTCATTGACCCGCACCGTAGCCCTACCGTAATGAGCGGCTTATAAGCTAGCGTCGGCAGAAAATGCGAGTTCGGCGACATCCTCGGCGTCGAACGACCGGCCTTCCCGCGCATGACGTTCGATCGACTCAGCATCGAGGCGTTCTCGTAATGCCGCATCCAAAATGCCATAGCTGCTCGTCTCCATAGGGTCGAGCGCGAGTTCCTCCTGCTTAAAGCCATTATCAACATAACCTTTGAGTTGCGCTGCCAACATTGGATCTCCGTCCACGGCCTCTGCGGCAGCAAGGTGCAACGCCGCCGCCAAACTCACACGCGGGTCCGCGCCTTTTCCTTGCAGAATGGTGGCGCGCGCCAGGACTCTCGCGAGCTCAGGATCTCCGAGTGCAACGTGGAAAGCCGCCAAATGAGCGCGGCTTCCCATTTCGCCAATCGTGTGCCGATTGGCACGAGCCAATTCGAGTGTCTCGGAAGCCAGAGCGATCGCGCGTTGCCGTTGACCTCGTGCAAACGCGATTCCCGACGCGGCCATTAGGGTCCACATCTCGTGCAGCGGCTTTCCTAGGGCGCGAGCCAGGGTTAACGATTGTGCTATAGCGTCCTCGGCCTCATCAAGCCGTCCTTGTCGACGATAAACACTAGCGCGGTGCATCAGCACCGTAGCCCACTCTGACGACGTTCCAAGCCCTTCCCTGTCGCGGATTTGCCATACGCGCGTGAATGCGCGTTCAGCCTCGCTGAACCGCGTTTTCTCGCCGTAGCGCAATGCGAGCCGGCTTGTCAGAACCGCAACCCCATTCCAATCACCTGCCGCTTCCGAGAAGGGGATCGCACGAAGGATAGCTGTGATCTCGCCTTTTCCGCCCATTGACACGATGAGTGCTCGATAGACGCTCGCAGCGAGTTCCGGATATGAGGCGCCGTCAAGTTTCTCGAGAACCCTCTCGCACCAGCGCCGGCACTCGGCGAGCAGCCCAATTCGAGCCCAAGCGCCGCCTAAACCGCCGACGATTCGCGCGGCGGCCACGGCATCGTCCACTGTCAGCGTCCATTCAAGCGCAGCGCGCGCGTTGTCGATTTCCATCCCGAATAGCGTGACATCGTTGCGCGCCGAAGTCGCGAGCTTCGCGATCCACTCCGCGTGACGCTTTGAGAACTCGACTAATTCGCCGGCTGCCTCGAGTTGCGACCGTGCAAACACGCGAACAGGCTCCAACAGCCGGAAACGCGCGGGCGCAACGTCGATATCCGCGTTGACTAAGGACTTCTCAAGCAGCGACGAAAACGCGTGTTCGATCGATGACGCGTCGATCCCAGAACCCGCCGCGACCTGCGCGACCGCATCATAGTTCCAGCCTCCCGCGAAGAGCGAAAGACGTCGAAAGAGCGCGCGCTCAGAACTCTCGAGCAACGCATAACTCCACGCGACGGTGTCATCCATCGTTTGGTGGCGCGCGGGAGCGTCGCGTCGGCCGCCGACGAGCACGGCGCGCTGCCCCCGAAGACGAGCCCGTAGTTCGCCGAGTCCCAGAAATGGCACGCGCGCGGCGGCCAGCTCGATGGCGAGCGGAATGCCGTCGAGATGGCCACAAATTTCTTCCGTTATCTCGCGCTGTCCGCTGGTGGATGCATGCTGTGCGCCGGCGCCAATAACGCGTAATTCGAAAAGCTCGACAGCAGCCGCTAGGGTCAAGGCGCCGAGCCTGTAGATATGCTCGCCGTCGACGGCGAGCCGCTCGCGACTCGTGGCGAGTAGAGCGAGATTGCGGCACGTACGAAATACAGCCGCCGCAACGCGCGCCGTGTCATCGATAACGTGCTCGCAGTTATCAAGAATTACCAACCCGGCGTGAGTCTTGAGCGACGCAACGAGTTCCTCGACCGCATCTCCCGAACCGGCGATGCGTACGCCGAGCGCTGAAGCGATTTTGCTGGAAACGTCGGTACCGACGCGCACGGCGGCGAGATCGACGAACGCTATTTGAAGATCGCGTGCTGCGGCAACCTGTTCCGCCGCCGAAACCGCGACACGCGTCTTACCGATGCCGCCGGTGCCGGTGACGGTTACAAGCCGCTCGTTCTCCAGGATCGTGCGGAGATCTGCGACCTCGTTATCGCGGCCGGTTAGCGACGTTGCGAACGTCGGAAGTTGAGAGGACCACGCCCTAAACGGCTTGCGCTCCCGGGCGCGCGACGCTGCTGCCTCCAGCTCGAGGCGCAGTGTTGAATCCAACTCGAGCGCATCGGCGAGGTGCTCGACGGTCTCCAAGTGCGGGGCGCGCCTCGTTCCCCGCTCTAAAGCGCTGATTGCGTCTTTGCTGAGACCGGCATGCTCGGCCAGGGCTTCCTGCGACAACCCGGCGTTGCGCCGAAGGCGCCTGAGCACGTGCGCGAAGGTGGCGCTCATCGGACGGCAAGGTTTCGTGCAATTGTACGAGTTGTCCGTGGCCGCAATTGGGTCGCACGAGTAGCCTCACAGAGATGATCGCCGTGCGAGTCCACCAGTATGGCGGCCCCTCGGAGCTCGCTCTGGAGCATGTCCCGATGCCGCAGCCGTCGACCGGCGAGGCTTTGATCAGGGTTCATGCCGCCGGCGTCGGGCCTTGGGACGCGCTCGTCCGCAGCGGTCGGAGCGGTGTCCCACAAAGCCTGCCGCTCGTACCGGGCTCCGATATCGCGGGAGTCGTGGAAAGAGTTGAGACCGGATCTCAGACGGCGATCGAAATCGGCGACGCGATTTACGGCGTCACCAATCCTTCATTCACCGGGGGGTATGCGCAGTACGCCGTCGCGTCTTTGCGTACGATTACGCAGAAACCGGCGACATTGAGTTTCGTCGAGGCCGCCTCCGTGCCCGTCGTTGCGGTAACCGCCTGGCAGATGCTTTACGACCACGCGAAAGTTTCTGCAAACCAGACGGTGCTGGTACAAGGCGCAGCCGGTAACGTGGGCGGCTATGCGGTGCAGCTTGCGTGCTGGAGCGGCGCACATGTAATCGCAATCGCGGATTCAGACGACGAAAGCTATCTGCGCGCCTTGGGCGCTGCCGAGGTAATAGACTCTAGCCATGACCGCTTCGAAGAGCACGTTTCGAGCGTTGACGTCGTGATCGACACGGTCGGCGGGGAGTCGCAGCCGCGCTCGTTCGGGGCGATGAAGCGCGGAGGCATTCTCGTATCGAGCGTCTCGGAGCCGTCGCAGGAACTGGCAGAACGTTATGGCGTGCGCACAGCGTACTTCATCGTTGCCGTTACTGCGGAACAGCTCGACACTCTCGGAAATCTCATCGACCGAGGGATTTTGAAAACCGATCTCGGCGTCATTCTTCCGCTCGATGCGGCCCGCACCGCCCACGAAATGCTCGCCGGAACGGTGAGGCATCCACGCGGAAAGATCGTTCTCGACGTCACCATGCTCAAGGGTCCCTAAGTGGAGGAAGGAGACAAAATATGCCAAGGTTGCCGAGACGCCATAAAGGCGCGTTCCATGATGCCTAGTTTAAAACGCAACGAATTTCTCTCAGCAGGTGCCGCACTGCTCGGCACGTCGTTATTTGCTGGCCGGGCTGGATTGGCTCAGGCCGAGGAGGTTCCAAAAGTGAGTAGTTCAGCAAAACCGAGTATCGTATTCTGTCACGGAATCTGGGCCGACGGCTCTAGCTTTAGCAAGGTGATCGCGCCGCTGCAGGCTCGAGGCTACGAAGTGATTGCAGCACAATACGGACTGGATACGCCCGAAGGCGACGTCGCGAGGGTCAAAGCTTGTTTGGGACGCGTCAAGGGTCCGACGATTTTGGTGGGGCATTCCTACGGCGGAAGCGTTATCACGGCTGCGGGGACCGACGATCGCGTCGTCGGGCTCGTCTACATATCCGCACTCGCACCCGACGTCGATGCCGGTGAAACGTCACAGAGCATATTAGAGAAGTTTCCCGTGACCGACATCTTCAAGTACGTCCAGCCCGGCGACGGGCGTCTTTGGTTGCAACCGGGGGCGAGCGTAGCCTTCGCGGGCGATCTTTCGGAGCAAGAGCAGAACGTGGTCTGGGCGACGCAGTACGCTCCGGCCGCCGATCTGTTTGGCCACAATGCTCCAGGTGTGGCGTGGAAATCGAAACCAAGCTGGTACATCGTGGCGGCAAATGATCGCACCGTGCAGCCCGATCTTGAACGCTTCCTCGCGAAGCGGATGCGCGCACAGATAACCGAGGCGGACTCTAGCCATGTGGTCATGCTCTCGAAGCCTGACCTCGTCGTAGACGTCATCCTGAAAGCAGCGGCACAACCAGTCCCGGCCTAGGTCTTCGCAAGAATAAGAATGAGAAATCCGTCGACTCGACCGATTTCTCACTGATGATGAAAGCTACCGGCTCCGACTCCGCGCTGGAACGGAGCGCTGTACGAGCTGCAGCAGGACGGAGGAACGATCATTTCGGCCAAACAGGCAGCGTTCGCTTTCAGCTATACCGTGAGCTTTGGAGAGCGCACCTGGAGGCTCAAAGCGATGGACATCACCGAAAAGCGCTTCGGACTGTTCGACAATAAAAACCAAGTGGTAGCATCTCGCCTTCTAGCCGAATCCATTATGCGAACGACATCACCATCGATCTGCCCGAGGAACTGCCGTTGGCAGGGCAAGTGTTTCTGATGTGGCTGTTGCTCTGGAAATGGAGCGCCCCGTTGACGTGAGGCCTTAAATCAGAAGCGCCTCGGTGAGGGCCCGTTTTTCGCTCCAAACGCTGCCGTCTTGCATGAGGCTTCGAATGCTGTCGGCGCCGAGGGATTCGGTGAGCGCAGCGACGAGCATGTCGTACTCCTTCGATTCAGTGAGCTCGCGGAACGCGCCGAGCGCCGCGAGCCGTGCGTCGACATAGCCGAGAAGACGCGCGCCGCGCGAGCGATCTTCAGAGGCGGTTCTCTCACTTTCGGCCGGTCGGAGCGCTGCGATTGCCGCAAGGTGCTGCTGCGTATATGCCATCGTAATGCCGGCGCGCACGGCCTCGCACAGCTCAAGAGCCTCGCGCGCGCACGATCTTGCTTGAGCATATCGTCCGAGTGCCAGCAGATACGCGGCCATATTCGAGAGACCTTTCTTCCGTTCGTGGCTTTTATCCACATACATGATGGCGAGGGCCTCTTCAACGAGCTCGAGGGCTCTTTGCGTATTGCCGGCCTGAAACTCGAGCTCGGCGAGGTTGCTTAGCGCAACGCGCTCAACCCGTCCGAAGGAGTGCTCTTGGGCGATCGTTAGCGCTTCGGTGCATGATGAGTGCGCGCCGGCATGATCGCCGCTTTGGAACCTGGCCATTCCCAAGGCGAGCAGCATCCACGACCTCATCTTCGGCGCATCGTACTGCCGTAATGCTGTGAGGGCACTACGGAGCCGTTCTTCGCCTTCGTCAATGCGCCCCAGAGTGATCAACGCGTCGCCCATCCGCCATTCACTCTCGGCCACAGCGCGTTCGTCGACGGATTCCCTGGCCAGCACGAAGGCACGCTCCGCAGCGTCGTAGCTTGCCTGAGTCATGCCATGTCCTTTATAGTGCAATGCTTCGATGAGATTCAATCGCGCGACTATCGAAGCCGGGGTCTCTGCATCGATTGCTTGCATCGCTAACCGTACCCATTGCTGCCGCTCGGACGGTGCCGATATGTTCCAGACCCACTGCAGCGCGCAAACAAGCCGCTGGCCAAGCTTGACGTCTCCCTGCGCTCCGAAACTCCACGCAAGCGCGGCTCGGCAATTCTCAATCTCGGGGACGACCAATGCTTTCCATTCGGAATCCGGCATCCACTCAGAACTGTCGTGCATGTCCCCGGCCAACTCGAGAAAGGCCTGCGCGTGCGCGAGCGCGGTCGCCGGGAATTCGCCGCGTTCGCAGAGCCGGTCGCGTGCGTAATGCTGCGTCGACTCCAGCAGCCGATAGCGTGTGCGTCCGTCCGTTCGTTCGACCTGCACGAGCGATTTATTTGCGAGGGAGCTGAGCAAGTCGAGCGTCGCGCCGTCCGTTCCACGAAGGCGATTGTAAACGGCCACCGCGGCCGCGAACGTGAAGCCGCCGGCGAAGATGGAGAGCACGCGAAACAACGATCGCTCGACCTCGGAAAGGAGATCGTAGCTCCAATCGATGACCGAACGCAGCGTTTCTTGGCGCCGTGGTGCGGTCGGATCGCCATTCGTGAGAACGCCAAAGCGCTCGTCGAGCCGGTGGAGCAGTTCTTGTGCGGAAAAGATCGTGACGTGAGCCGCGGCGAGCTCCAGTGCAAGCGGCATGCCGTCGAGTCTGTGGCAAATCTGCGCGATCTGCGGTGCATTCTGGTCAGTTACCGTAAAGCGGCTATCCACCGCCGCAGCTCGATCGACAAAGAGGCGCGTTGCGACCGCAACCGGCAGTGGCAAGAGCCGGAGTGTGCGTTCGCCGGCAATGCCGAGCCTCTCGCGGCTGGTCGCAAGGATCCGAACTTCGGCACAGCGGTGCAGAAGCGCCGCAGCGGTTGACCGCGCCTCCGCAATGACGTGCTCGCAGTTGTCGAGGACGATAACTAACTCTTTGCGATCGATAAATTCCAGCAAGACCTCGAGCAACGGGCGATGCGGAACCTCTTGACACCCTAGCGCCGACGCAATCGCGGAGGCGACCAGCGACGCATCGGTGAGTGGTGCTAGGTCAGCAAAACGAACCTCATCGCCCGCTCGGCTCAGCGCTGCCCCTACTTCTAAAGCCGTTCTCGTCTTGCCGCAGCCACCTGGGCCCGTTAGCGTGACGAGACGGTGCCCGCGTAGAAGCGACGCAGCTTCGCCGAGTTCCGTCTCCCGGCCGACGAAGCTGGTCAAAGTAAGCGGTAAGTTTGACGAGGGCGTAGCGCGCAAGATCCGCGACGCGACCGATCCTCGCGCTGCATTGGTTAAGCCGCGCGGCCGCGCAGAGGCTTCGAATGCCGCCCGGCTCTGAGGGTCGAGTCCCAGCGCGTTCGCCAAGAGTACGAGGGTTTCACGCTGCGGCGTGCGCCGATCGCCGCGCTCGAGTGCACCGATTCCGGCCGCACTGATGCTTGCGCGTTCGGCGAGATCCTCTTGCGAGAGTCCCGCTTCCAAGCGATGCCGGCGCAGGAGAGTGCCGAAGGCCGAGCTGCGAAGCTCGTTTTGGTCCTCCACAGTGAGGCTCTTCGCCCCTGCGCCGGTGCGCTTCCCTTGGCTGCGATCCCGCGCTCCATACGGAGCTTGGTATCCTTATCCCGCGTTGTGCCTAATTCGAGGTTGTTTGAAAGTCGCGGCGTCCGGTAGCGCCTTGAAAGGCAACCGTTCGTCCTTCAAACCGTACGGCTTCGCGACGATTCGGTAGGCAAATGAAATCGAGCTGTGCCCGCCCGCGATTTGGCGCACCTCGAAACCCGTTGCCGTGCGACTCGCAACGTAGAGCGCGGCGTCGCCCTCAGGCGTGAGCAGCACGACGTACGGCTTATTCGAATCGATCGTATTCGCGAAGTCGGCTGCGAGCGCCACATGTGCGACGCCGTGTCGCAGTTCGCTCTCTCCGATGTCGTCGATGGTCGGCTGGCTCGTGCGTGCAGCGAAAGCCGCCTCTCCCCGATTTCGACTGCAACCGTTCTTGCAGCTACCTTCTGTGTAGAGCTCGCCGTCGACGAAGGCGTTCCCCTGCGAGTACAGCCCGTAACTACTCGACGATTGGCTAAAGCCGTAGACGCCGATCCCGGTTAGCGACTGTCCATACACGCCGGCTGCGCCTTCGCTTGTGTTCTTGCTGAAACTAAAGCCGCCCACGCCGGCATCTTTTGCGGACGATTGGCCTAGCACGCCATAGCCGCTCTGCGAAGCTCCAAATACTCCGCTGCCCGCCTTTGCGGCTGTTCCATCGACTCCGTCGCCGGTATTCGTGTTGGTGCCTTCGACGCCGCCGCTCGGCGATTCGCTTTCGCCGGTGACCCCGGGTCCGCTGCTCGACAGACCGTTTACGCCGGGACCGCCCGTGCTTGCGCTGCTTCCGTTAAAGCCTTCGACGCCCGCCGAAAGTGTGTCAGAACCACCCGATACGCCGTAACCGCCGCCACTAGAAGTCCCCGAGACTCCATTGCCGGGGCCAGTGGTGGTTCCATCGACGCCATCGCCTTGACTGGTGTTGGTGCCTAAGAATCCGCTGCCGAGACCTGTGCTGGTCGCTTCGACGCAGCCGGTCTCGAACTTGGCATCGCAAGTTTTTACCTTGTCGGACCGCACGGTGCGGCTCGGGAATGTCATGTGGCCCCCGGCATCTGCGATCGCAACGGCGCTAACGGCAGTCACCGCCGCCGTGAGAGTGAGCGCCGCCCAAGTTCTTACGCGCCTACGCCGCGCCCCCGAGTTTTGTTCCATGGTTTGCCCCTTTCTGTCGTTCGAACGTGCTCTCACGGTCTGACGCGCAAGAGTCCGCCACTATGCTGCCATCGACTCGGGGAATCGGACCATGCACAACTCGACAAGTTACCTACACAAATGCCGAAGGGGCGGCTGCAGTCACTGAACCATCTACTCGTTTGCATCGATCCGTATTTCCAATCTGCGACAGCATCCGCAGATGGCACCGGCTTGAGAGGCGATGCGTTCAACGCCGCGAATGAACCATACGCCACTGGTCCCCTTAAGTAATGATCTTTTTGCTCGAACCTTTTTAGTAAGGAGATGCCTTCATGAACGCCAGATCGGCTAATTGGATCGTTCTCTTCCCCGGCAAGCACTACGTTCTCATCGTTCTGGGATCGCTGTTGTTCGCGGCCTGCGGAGCACCGGGCTCAAATACCCAAACCTCCGCGAGCCTAATGCCACAGGACGCCGCGCACTCGGTTTCTAGCGGTTTCACCGGGCCCATACCCGCAGCCAGCTCGAAATTTAACGTCGTCAATCAGTTCTCGATCGCATCTAATCCAAACGGAGTTTGGAGCTATATTTATAGCGGCGGATTGATGACGGTTAAATCCAAAGATTGTGAGGGAATCACGAAACTCGACTGCTGGAATAATGGAGAAGGCGCTCCCGATGATTCTTCAATTACGCGTAATGAGACCGGCCAGACTCAGCAAATCTCCAACGGCGCCGGCGGTTCCATCACCTTTCCTACGAATTACTTAGTGCTTGACGGGGAGGACGACCCCGTGGGCGCCGACGTCCGCTTTACGAGCCCGATGGCGGGAACGTACATGGTTTCGGGCAACTTTGAAGGCCTCGATACAGGTGAGCAGTCGCATCCGGTCGAGGTCCAGAAGAACGGCGCCACGTTTTTCTCCGAAACAGTTTCAGGGTTCGAAGTGCCGGTTCACTTCAAGCTGAAGTTCGGGCTCAATAAGGGCGACCAGATCGACTTCATCAGCGAAGGTTTTGGAAACGGCGAGTTTCTGGAAACGGGATTGCAAGCAAAGCTAGTCACTAAGTAAATTGGCGTCGAGATTCTAGCCAAAGCGACTCCTTCGGTCCCGGAACGGTGTAAGTTTGGTTTGGAGGAACGTCTTCGTCAGAAATCCCTGTCGACGACACAAACCTCTTCCTTCATGACGTGACCCTCGATTATCGCTGCAGCGGCGACAAATGATCCGCTATGCGGATGCATGTTGGTAGCGCGCAATCTTGAAGTCAGACTAACGCGAGGACTTACATGGAATCAACGATCCGCAAGGTAACTACCGACACACTGGAGAGCGCGGCTCACATCGAGGGAGCCTGGCATCAACGGACCGCACTGCTCTTGCATGGATGGCCCGACGATGCGACGACTTGGAACGGTATCACTCCCGCACTGCGATCAGCCGGGATCACCACGGTTGCGCCGTGGCTGCGTGGATGCGGTCAGACTCGCTTTCTCGCGAGCGCTACCTTGCGAGATGGTCGCGCCGAAGCGCTCGCAGCTGACGCGCTCGACCTCATGGACGCGCTGGAGATAACGCGCTTCGACGTCATCGGCCACGATTGGGGTGCGCGAGCCGCGTATACGCTCGCAGCGATCGCGCCGGAGCGGGTACAGAGCGTCACCGCAATCTCGCTTGGGTACTCGCCGCGCGGCAGCTTCCCGGTGCCGCCCCTTCATCAAAGCCGCGCGTGGTGGTATCAGTGGTTCCTCTCGGTCGATCGCGGCGCACAGGCGTTTGCCGCAGATCCAAAAGCCTTCGCACGGCTTCAGTGGGATACGTGGAGCCCTCCGGGGTGGTTTGACGACGCAACGTTTGAGGCCGTCGCCCGCAGTTTCGAAAATCCGGACTGGGTCGCGATTACGTTAAGCAGCTATCGTGGCCGCTGGCGCGAAGAAGTGCGCGACCCGCGCTACGACAGGCTGCACCAGATGGTCGCGGCAACGGAACGGCTCAACATTCCGACTTTGATGATCCAAGGGAACGCCGATGGAACGGTGCTGCCTGAGAGCACGGAGGGACAGGAGCGGTTCTTCACTGCTCGATATCGTCGAGTATTGCTCGATGGAGTCGGACATTTTCCCATGCGGGAGGCGCCCACTGCCGTGGCCGACGTTATCCTCGAACATCTGCAAGCGAACCTGAACGCATAGCCCATTTTGTGTCATGCGGGCGAACGTTGTTCCTGTAGAGCGGTCTCGAGGGTGAGGATTCGTAACGCGCTTCCGAGCTCATGTGCGAGTTGCATTATTGCACGAGATTCATCAGGAGCATACGATTCACCTGAGCGTTTGGGGCCGAGCACCAGAGCGCCGACGAGCTTCCCGCGCGCGACCATCGGGTAGGCAAACTCGCCCTTCAGCTGCGTCGGCAGTGTCTTGAGATCGACTGGCTTGCGGCGGTCGCGCAGCGCCGCTATCGCAGGATCGTCCTCGCTCGCGTTGCCATAACGTCCAGTGCCGTCATCCATTGCGAAGGTCACGAACGCAGCGTCGGCATGGTTTTCGAGCGTTTCCTTCGTCTTACGCACAAGGGTACCGACGTCGGTGGAGTCAGACGCCTCCTCGGCGAGGGTTCGAATCGCTGTCTCGTCGTCGTGCCGTTTGCGGAAGAACAGTACGTCGAGCACCCGTTCAACCCGTGCATGGATAGCGCGTACCGAGAATCCGAGCCCGACGGCCAGCGCCGCGCTCATCGCAAGATTCGTTGCATGTGTTACTTTGCCAAACCAGCTTCCGATGACCCATTCACCGAACATGAACAGGCCGACGACGACGATGGAAACGCCGGAAAAGACCGCCGCCTGATTGATGACGAAGCCCACGTCGAGCAGGCGGCGGCTCAAGAGCGCGTATCCAATCGCGAACGGCGTTAGGAACTGCGAACCGTTTATAATAATTTGCAGAACCCCAAAGAGTGCCTGGGTCGCTAAGAAGTCGGGAACGCTGACCCACACGACTTCGATGAGATAAGTGAGGAACAACGTCGCCGTCGTCCAAATTAGCAGCGATCGCGCGCGGCCACGCGCGGCGGCGACGGCCGTAACGATCGCGAGCAGCGGCAACGCGTAGTTCAAAAGCTGTACCCAAAACGCCAGGACCGCGCCGACGCCCGTGGCTCCAAACTCGAGATCAAATGCGCCGCTCCAAGTCCCTACGTCTGTTGCCCAAGCATAGAGCAAGCTAAGGCCGATTAAGACAAACGCGAGTCCTGTAATTAGCTTTCGAAACGTTGATATAGGGCGGCCAAACAGCAAGGTATAACCAACGAGCAACGCGGACTGCGACGACAAAGCTGCGCTGCTTATAAGGTCGGCACCGAAATCGAGGGCGCCCCACGGCGTAATCCAGTTCTTGCCTAGAAGGGAAGTCCAAATGACTGGCACGATCAGCAAAAGAGATAAGACGCGCGCTTCTACGAGCGACGCGCGCCGCCACGCGATAATCGCGGCGAAGATCAGCGCGCCGAGAGCGCCGACGTTCCAGCCCCACGCGCTCGGACTCGACCGTAAAGGCTTTGATGGCAACGTTATTTTCCGTGCATATGCGCCTCGAACAAATACGTACGTATACGATCGATCGGCGAGCCATCTATCGTTCCGGAATCGCCAGCGGTCTGTCGACGATGCCGCGCGGAGATCGACAAGATCGCCTTCCTTGACGCCGGAATTAGCCGCGGGGCTGCCGGGGCGAACGGTCGTCACAATATCGTGAAAGGAATTTTGAGTGACGTCGTGGCCGAGCGCTATGCGTCCCCGCCACGTGTTGTCCTCGACGGTATTGACAACCAGAAGCATACACGCAATGGCAGAAACCGCCAGGAGGCCACGTTGCCAACGAAAACTGTTGGAATCCATGCCTACCACGGTGAAGATTTCGCCACCAAGCACGCCGGGCACTGCGGCTCGTTGGGCTTCGCACAATAGTACGTGGACATGGCAGTGGTCGCTCTACCGCTAGCGTTCTTGCTGGGCATCGTGTCTGGACTGCGCACTTTCACTGCACCAGCAGTACTTTGGATTATGCGCCATAGGGGTTCGCTGGCGTTCGTTTTGGTGGCCGCAGCCGTGCTCGAGGATTTTTTCGACCTTCATCCAAACGCGCCGCCGCGAAGCGCCATCTCCAGCATCGCCGTCCGCCTCATCAGCGGCGCGTTTGTCGGTTGGTGGGTCGCCGCGGCGACAAATATTTCACCGGCGTCGGGCGCGATAGCGGGCGTCGCCGGCGCGCTCGTAGGTACTTACGGCGGGCTGGCGATTCGCCGGCGGGCGATCAAGTCGATAGGAAATCGCGCATCAGGCCTGCTCGAGGATATCGTAGCGATCGCGGCCTCGGTGGCGATCGTCGCCCAGCTATAATAAAGCGGTGACGTTACGCCAGCGCGCCTGAAATGCAATATCTGAGATGGCGCCCGGAAGACAAGCCGTAATCTTTAGATCGTTCAGACATTCTTCATGGCCTACCGCGATAATCGATGGCATGAGGTAGTGGCCGAACTTACTTGCGGTCCCCTCGCTTTGGAGGAACTTTTCATGCGAATGCCATCGCTTCTTAGTATATCTCTGGTAACGATGCTTTCTGCGGCATGCTCTTCGAGCGGTGCATTGACCGCAACAGATCCCCCGCCATCAAATCAAGTGGCAGGAGACGCTCAGCGCCTTAATAGCAAGAGTCAACTGCTTTATGCTTCGAACAAAGAGAGCAGTGCCATCGAAATCTATTCAGTACCTGGATTTTCTAAAGTTGGCCAGATCTCGAACGGAATCGAGGAACCCGAAGGCATTGCCACCGACACGCATGGCAACTTGTACGTAGCGAACGTCGATGGACCTTCGGTAACGATCTATAAACCCGGAACGACGAGCCCGTATCGCACCTTAATGGGATCCCATGTACCTGACGACGTCGCCGTCGCGACAAACGGCTATGTCCTCACGGGTGACCAAGGGGGCGGCGTCGATGTCTATCCACCCGGTAATACGAGCCCGAGCGCGCGGCTAACCAACCCGGGTATCAGCATCGTCCGTGGTGTTGGCGTCGATGCGAACAACAACGTTTACGCCGCCGGGACAAACGCCAGTTTGAAAGGTGTGGTCATCGAGTACGCCGACATGAGCGGCGGCGGTACAAATCTCGGTCTCCAAGGTTTGGAGTCACCGCTCGGTGTGCTCATCGATAAGAATGACGACGTCGCCGTGTCCGACGTCGCCGCCAACGAGATCCTCATCTATCGGCAAGGCGCGACCTCGCCGTCTTCGAAGATCTCGGTCTCTGGTCCCCATCGTAGCGCCTTCAACCAAGAACAGAATCTCATCTATGTCCCACAAGGCGCGGGAGGCGACGTCGACGTCCTCGATTACCCAAGCGGCACGCCTGTGACAAGTTTCTCGATTGGAAACTTCGCGTCAGGCACCGCGCTAAGTCCCGCACCGACGCCGTAAGAGAACCGCGTTTGGCGAGGCTGCATATGGGCGTTCAAAGCCGACCAAAGCGGCGTCGCCAGCTCCTTGGCCACGTATGCAAATTGTAAATGGTCACGAATTCTAGTTCGCCTCGGCGGTAGCCAAAATGCGATATTACCTACGAAATCGGCATTTCCGTTGGTGGAGATGGGGGGACTCGAACCCCCGACCCCTTACATGCGAAGCAAGTGCTCTACCAGCTGAGCTACATCCCCACGGCCCTTCGACTTCGCTCAGGGTGACATGAGACGACCTGGAGGATTGTACGCGTCACGCTGGGCACCTGTCAAAGAAGATGGGCAAGCTTCCTCCGATCGCGATGCTGCTAATGACGGCCGCACTCGCCTTTGGCACGATGTCGCCGCTGCGTGGGGTTTCGGCGCCAATGGTTGCGGTCAACCGATGCAATAGCCAAACGATCGATGAAGCGTCGGCGCACGTGCGAGAGTACGACCGGCGCGGTCCGGGCGGCTCGCCCAATGCGCTGTTGACGCGATACGCAGCAATCGCCGAGCTACTTTCGACCCTTGCCGAAGAGCGCGGTATCCTGACCAGCGTCTGCAGCGACGCCCAGAGCGCTCCGCTCTTTGCGCAGATTGCGGCGACCGCGGCGTGGGCGCTCAGCCTCGAGGCCGACATCGCTGCGCAGCTGAACGCGTCGTGCCCGGCGGCTGCAAAAGCCTTACCGACGATGATGCTCGCGGACGCATGGCTCTCGCTCGCGAGCGTGATCAACGACGGCGGCGGCACCGTGCCCGTCGCTTTCGGCGACGTCATCCCGAAAGTCCAGACGCGTGCACAGGCGCTCGATCTCACCCTCCCCCCATGGTCGCAAACGTCGCCGTACTGGCGCGACCAGGTGAACGCCAAGGCCAAGGCGGCGGTCGCCACGTGCCCGTCGCCAAGCCCCTCCGCCTCGCCCAAAGCAAGACTTTTGCAAATAGTTCGCAAATAACTCGCCCTATGGGGACCCGCGCCGACTATCGGACGCACGCGCGCAAGCGCATAGAAGCTATCCTTGCGCACGAACCGCGTTTCTTGTCGGCCGGCGAGATTCACGGTCAGCTCAAGCACGGCGGAGCGCTCGTTGCGCTCTCCACTGTCTATCGAACGCTCGACCGATTGCACGAGCGCGGCGAGGTCACGGCGCGTCCCGATGCGGAGGGCGAAGCGACCTACATGCTGTGCGAGCCGGCGCGTCATCACCATCACGCGATTTGTGAAGAGTGCGGTCGCGTCGAGGACGTCGATTGCTCGACGATGGAGCCGTTCGCTGAATCGCTGCGGACCCTGCACGGCTTCGAGCTGGACGGGCACGCCATGGAGTTTTTCGGACGATGTCGCGCATGTCGTTAAAATTTATCGTCGCAGTCGCGCTCTTGTTCGCGGCGGCGTGTTCGCACGCCGCACGGCAGGCTCAGGGTGAGGCGGCTGCTTCAAATGGCGCCGCCAAGATTCGCGTGGCAACGACGATCTCAACGCTCAACTCCTTGGTACAAGGCGTCGGCGGTGAGTACGTAAGCGTGAAGAGCATTGTGCCGGTCGGCGCATCGCCCGAGACGTTCCAGCCCGCCCCTCAAGACGTTGCGACGGTCGCCGACGCTAACGTGGTGGTCGAGAACGGCGCAGGGTTGGAATCGTGGCTCGACCGGCTGCTGCGCGATGCCGGCACACACAATCTGCGCGTCGTTATCTGCGCCGACGGCTTGCCGGTTAAAAACGACAATCCGCACCTGTGGATGGATCCCGTGTTCGCCAAGCAGTACGTGCTCAAGATTCGCGATACGTTGATTGCCGCGGATCCGGCCCACGCAACGCAATACCGACGCAATGCGGAGAGCTACAACGGGCGCCTCGACGATCTGATCAAGCACATTCGCGCTGAGATTGCCACGATACCGCCTTCGCATCGTTACATGATCGTCTTTCATAACGCGTGGCAATACTATAACGATCGCTTCGGAATCACGACGCTCGGCTTTGTCGAGCGCAATCCCGGCCAAGAGCCTAATCCACAGCAGATTGCGCAGCTCATCGATCTCGCCAAGCGTCATCACGTTCACGGCGTCTTTAGCGAGCCTGAGTACAGCCCCAAACTGCTCTACTCGATCGCGCAGGGTGCCGGAGTCAAAGTTGTCGAGGATCTCTACGACGACTCAATTGGAACCGATCCTCGCGTCGCCAATTATATTGCGATGCTGAACTACGACACGGCCGCCATCGTCCAAACGTTGAAGTGAAAGGCGACGCCGTCGTGGCCCGCGACCTCGTGGTTCGCTACGAGGACTTCACGGCGCTGACGAATGCGACCCTGACCGTGCACTACGGTGAAGCGCTGGGAGTCGTTGGTCCAAACGGCTCGGGAAAGTCGACATTGCTCAAGAGTATCGCCGGACTCTTGCTGCCGTCGGCCGGGGAACTGATCGTGCTCGGCTCACCGCCGCGAAAACTGCGGCCCGGAACGATCGCGTACGTTCCGCAAGTCGAAGCCGTTGATTGGTCGTTCCCGGCTACGGTTTGGGATGTCGTCGCGATGGGGCGCTTCGCGCGATTACACTTTTGGGAGCGCTTCGGCGAGCGCGACCGCGCGGTCGTGCGCGCGGCACTCGATACGGTGAACATGGGCGCGTTGGCGCAGCGGCACATCGCCCGCCTTTCGGGCGGCCAGCAACAGCGAGCCTTCGTGGCGCGCGCCATCGCGCAAGAACCGCAGCTATTGCTGCTCGACGAGCCAACGACGGGCGTTGACGCAGCGACCGAAGAAGCGTTGCGACATGTTGTGCGTAGTCTTGTCGAGCGCGGATTGCCCGTCGTGATGGCCACGCACGACCTCGACCGCGTCGATGAGTGGTTCGATCGCCTCCTCGTGCTCGACCGGCACGTGCTCGCGCTCGGGACGCCGCGGGAAGTCGTCGAATCGGGCGTCTACGCCGCGATTCGCGAGCACACGCACACCCACGGGCATCTTCGCCACGACCACGAGCCGCATGCCGCGCACGCCGCCCATCCGGAGATTCGGCGCTGATCGATCTGCTGGCTGCGCCGTTTCACTACGCGTTCATGCAGCGGGCGTTCGTCGCGGCGCTTGCGGTCGGACTGCTCTGCTCGACGATGGGAACGTACGTAATCCTGCGCCGCCTATCGTTCATCGGGGACGGAATCGCGCACGCATCGTTTGCCGGCATCGTTATTGCCTATCTGCGCGGAGCGAACTTCTACATCGGAGCCGGCATCGTCGCGGTGCTCACGGCGGTCGGCATCGGTTTCGTGCACCGGCGTGGCCGCATCTCACTCGACACTACTATCGGGGTGCTCTTTACCGGAATGTTCGCACTCGGCGTCTATCTTATGAGCCAGCAGCGTAGTTACGCGGTGGATTTGCAGAGCTTTCTCTTTGGCGACATTCTTGCCGTGCAGCGACAGGATTTGTTGCTCATCTTGGCACTGAGCGTCATCGTCGCCAGTGCGGTGATCATGCTCTACCGCGGCCTGCTGTACTCGACGTTCGATCCAATCGTGGCGCAGGCGAGCGGCATTCCTTCGGGCACCTATGAGTACGCGCTGCTCGTCATGCTCGCATTAACCATTGTGGTCGCGCTCCAAGCCGTCGGCATCGTTCTCGTCGCCGCATTGCTAGTCACGCCGGCGGCCGCAGCCTATCAGTTGACCTCGCGCTTCGCTCCGATGATGGCGGTCGCGGCGGCATTCGGCGCGGCCAGCACCGTTGGCGGGCTCTATCTTTCCTATTACGTGCGTGCCTCGAGCGGCGCAACGATCGTGCTGCTGGCGACGTTGCTATTTTTTGCCGCATTAGCGGCAAAACAGCTGCGCCGTATCAGCGCACGAGCAGCGTAAAAGGCGCCGTGTACACCGTGCCGCCGTTGCCAAGGAACTGAATCCAGAGCTTATAAGGCGCCGCTGGAAGCCCCGGTACGCTCATCGCCAGAAAGGGTCCGGCTTTACTTTCGCTCATATTCATCGCACCGTCCGCGGTCATCTCGCGGGTACTGTCGGCCGCGCCGCCGGCTTCGTCACGCGCCCTTGGATGAAGATGGACGTAAGCCAAGGTCGACGTATTGATGAAGACCGCGTGCGCGGCGGCGCCCAGATATAGCCCGAGATCGTGCGCCGGCTGGCCGTTTTCGAGGATCGTGATCTGAAGATTCGTCGGCCGATTTGCCGCAAGCGCGGTTTGCGAGAGTCGGACCGTATAGGGCCCGGCCGTCACCATTCCCGACGAGGCCGTTAACGCAGGGGCCGACGGTGCAACCGCTCCGGCGTTCTCGAGCGTGAAGCGAAAGACTTGTTGTCCGAGGCCCCGCGGCATCGAATCGGCGTAAACGTAATAACGATGATGCGCCTCTTTGGTGAAGTCTTGCCAAAACGTTCCCGTTGCCGCATCGAAGCCGGGGTGAAGGTGGGCGAACGTTGCAAAATCGTCGCGCACGACGACGAGATGCATGATATGTTCCATATCCACATCGTAATTCAAGATCGGCGTCTTTCCGTCGAGGGTAAACTGGCGAACCTTGAGCGTCGCACGCAAGCCGTTAACATTATCGGGCCAAAACTTCGCGACGATTTTGGGGCTCGAGTCGAGGAGCGCAAAAACACCGCCCTGCTCGAAGCGCCCGCTCTTCGCCGCGCCGATCGTGGCGATCGCCAATGCCGTGCACGCCGCGGCTATCGGTATGCGGCTCAGTCGGCGGCGCGTAAGACTCTCCACGTTTCCTCCCCAGCCGGTTCCAGGTAGCCGCCTTCGGTGAGTGCGTCGAGCGCTTCGCGCAGTGCGGCGCGTTCGTTCTTGTTCGGCATTCCCGCCCATCGCATTGCCAAGGGACCCAGTTCCAGTGTCGTGTCCGGCACGAGCGCTTCGCGCAAAAAACTCGATGTGAGCTTTACTCGTTCCATTCGCCGTGCGACCGGCTCGAGAGCTGCTTCGAAGCGCCCTTCGACAGGCTCATCCTTCGACAGGCTCAGGATGACACGTTCTTCGACAGGCGCAGGCTGACGCTGCCCTTCGGTGCGGCGGACCGTGAAGCCGCGGATGATAAGCGGATCGGCGAGTGTCCCCGACCATTCGCCGAACGTTGCGAGCGCCGTTTGCCACCGCACGGCGTTAATGACCGCGCGACGCCGACGGATTCCAGCTAGAATCGCGCGCGCGACGCGCTCCGGCGCGACGGCTCCGCTCGGTGGCCGCTCGATCTGAAGCGAGCTATGAAATTCCGTCGCGACGACACCGGGATCAACATATGTGACGCCGACGCCGCGCGAGCGAAGCTCGCGTCGCAGCTGAATTGCGGCGGAGCGAATCGCCGCTTTCGCCAGTCCGTACGCGCCATTATGTGGCAGCGGAACTCGCGCAACGCCGGAGCCGATGAAGACGAGCTGGCCGCGTGTTGCAATCAAGTGAGCGAGCGCGGCACGCGCGATGCGCAACGGTGCTGCAACGTGAAGCTGCCATTGGGCCGCGATGGCGGCATCGCTCTGTGCGAGCAGCTCGCCGTACGCGCCGCCGCCCGCATTGTTGATGACGACGTCAATGCGCCCGAAGTTCGCCATGGCCGCATCGACGATTTGCGTCGCCATCGGAGGCGCCGTCACGTCGCCGGCAATCGTAATGCAGGTTCCGCCGGCATCGTGAATCGAGCGGGCGATTTGCTCGAGCAGTTCTTTCCGACGAGCAACGAGCACGGCGCGGTACCCCGCACGAATAGACTCAAGCGCCAGCGCGCGACCGATGCCAGAACTGGCGCCGGTGACGATCAGCGTCCGTGCCTCGTCAGGCATTCGCGTCGCAATAGGCCTGGTATTCGCGTTCGATGCTTTCGGGAAGTCCGGCGTAATGCTCGGTCTCGTCGGCGATCGGCGCGGGCGCCGGCTCGACGACCGTGCGCCCTTCGCGTGCGACCTGCGCAAGTATGTGGGCAACCGGTTTGAGCGTTTCATCGCTGCGGAGAAGTCCGAATCGCAGCTCGTGCGGTGCGCGGTCAAACGGTGGAACGTCGGCAAGCGACGGATCGTAGTCGCTCCAGCACCACCAGAACGCGCCGAGCGCGCCGCGTGCATGGAGGCGATCGATCGAACCGCGCGCGTACTCGGCTAACTCGGCTTCGTCGAGACAGGCGAAACCGTCGACGCGTACTTCACCCGGCGGACATTCGGGGTTACCGAACTCGGTAAACAGCACCCGTTTGCCACTGAACGATTGCTGCAGCTGACAAAGAAAGGGAACGACGTTTGTATCGAGCTTGCCGCGTGCAAAGGCGCTGTACACGGAGTAGCCGTGCATCGTTGCAAATGGCCAAGGGCGGGCGATGCTCGAAGGCCGCAACCGGCGGTCGTGATCGAAATCTTCGCCGTGCATTCCTCCCGAGGCGCTCGCGCCCGAGGCTTCCAGCAGCGTTTCGCTTAGTCGCGCGCTCCATTGCGCCGCGTCGTTTGCCGTCGCCGGCTCGCGAAGATTGGAGAACTCGTTGCCCAGATCCCAGGCGAAGAGCGCGGGGTGATCGCGCAGCCGTTCGCCCACGCGCTGCGCGAAGAAAACTTGTGCGCGCAGCAACTCCGGGTCGGCATAGAAGTCGCCGATCCGGCGATCGACCACCGAGCCGGCAGCGATCGTACGAAAACGACCGTGGGTCGTTTCGCGTTCGAGCGTCCACGGCGGGAGCCAATTGACGCCACTCATGTGCCCGCAGAAAAGGGTGGGCATCGCGCGCAGCTTCGCATCGGCGACGATCTGCATAAAATCGTCGAACTGCCGCAAGGCTCTGGGGTTCATCTCGTTTGGTGCCGGTTGAAACGCTTCCCACATCAAAAAGAAGCGTACGACGTCGAGCCCCAGTTCTTTGACGCGCGCCATATCCTCGCGAACGGCCTCGCTGTCGAAGCGATCCCACATGTACATCGCGTTGCGGCGCGGCCAGTAGTTGATGCCGAGAAGAAACCGTGACATAACGCAAAGGTCCTTCGCGGCGCGGCGCGAAGCGCCTCGGCGTGGCGCAAGCGGGCAAAGCACCGATCGTCGGCATCATCATGGGCAGCCGATCCGATTGGGAAACGATGTCGCCGGCTCGCGATACGCTCGACCAACTCGAGATTCCCTGTGAGGTGCGCGTTGTTTCGGCGCATCGCATGCCGGATGAAATGTTTGCCTACGCGGCATCGGCCGCGGGGCGCGGACTGGTCGCGATCATCGCCGGCGCGGGCGGCGCGGCCCACCTTCCCGGAATGACGGCGTCAAAGACGCTAATCCCGGTGATCGGCGTTCCAATACCGTCGCGTTTGGATGGACTCGATTCATTGCTCTCCATCGTGCAGATGCCGTCGGGGGTTCCCGTCGCGACCATGGCTGTGGGCGGTGCCGTGAACGCGGCGCTCTTCGCCGCCCGGATCGTTGCGCTTGGCGACGCCGGTACCGCGGAACGGCTCGCGGAGTTTGCCGCCCGAATGCGCGACGCCGCGGCTTCCAGCACGCTCGATTGAAGCCCATCGAAACGATTGGCGTCATCGGCGGCGGACAGCTCGGCCGAATGTTCGCACTCGACGCAAAGCGCATGGGCTATAACGTCATCACGCTCGATCCGCAGGAGCACTCGCCGTGCGGCCAAGTTGCCGACGCGCAAATCGTTGCGCAGTACAGTGATTTGGCGGCGATTGAAGAGCTGGGTCGCCGAAGCGATGTGATTACGTATGAGTTCGAAAACATCGACATCGGCTCGGTTCGTCATCTCGAAGCGCTCTCGCACCGCGTCACGCCCTCGAGCAGCGTGTTGCGCCTCACGCAAGACCGTCTGCTCGAAAAGGAGTTTGCGCGCTCGATCGGCATCGCGACGACTCCTTTCGCCCGTGTCGCAAACGAGCGCGACCTGGCAGACGCAGGCGAGCAAATCGGATTTCCCGCGATCCTCAAAACAGTGCACGGCGGCTACGACGGTAAGGGCCAGTGGCAGGTGCGTGCTCTCGACGAGGCGCAGGCCGCGCTCTCGCAAGCGAGCGACGCAGAGCTGATCTTCGAGCGAATGGTGCCCTTAGCGTGCGAACTGAGCGTGGTCGCGACACGGGATGCCAAGGGCGAGATCATTGCCTACCCGGCCGCCGAAAACACGCACGATCGCGGCATTTTGACGACGACGATCGCACCGGCGCGGGTCGATCGCGCGCTCGCGCAACGCGCCGAAGAAATGACGGCGAGCGTAGGGCGCGGTTTGGGAATCGTGGGAACGTATTGCGTCGAATTTTTTCTTTCTCGCGACGGCGAGCTGCTGCTCAATGAGATCGCGCCTCGCCCGCATAACAGCGGTCACTATACCATCGACGTAACACCTTGCTCGCAGTACGAGGAGCACGTTCGCGCAATCTGCGACCTACCGCTCTCACCCCCGAGCTTGCTGAGCAACGCAATCATGATGAACGTGCTCGGCGACGGCACCGGCGATCGGCTTGCGGGTATCGCCGATCTGCTGAGCGATCCCTCGATCGTTCTACACGTCTACGGTAAACGCCACGCGGTCGCGCGGCGAAAGATGGGGCATTTTACCATGCTCGTTGACGGTCCGGTCGACGAATCGGCGATCGCGCGCGCACGAGCGGCGCATGCGAAGCTGCATTGGACGCAACGGTGACCTCGGCGCTCGAGCAGGCGTTCTACGCCTTTGTCACGCTGCTTGCGCTCATCAATCCGATCGCCGCAGCGGCCGTCTTCTTGACGGTGACCGAGGGACGTTCGCCGGACGACGCAGCAACGATCGCCAAACGCGCGACGATCGTCGCCGGCATCACGTTGATCGTTTTTGCCTTTGCCGGCGAAGCGTTGCTCGGCGCCCTCGGCGTCAAGATCGGCGCGTTTAAGATCGCCGGCGGCTTACTCTTGCTGAAGGTTGCATTCAATATGGTATTCGCCGAAAAACCGACACGGCGGGTGGCCGATAGCGCAAAGGACGGCGGGGAAGAGAACGATCCATCGGTCTTTCCACTGGCGATTCCGATGATCGCCGGCCCCGGGGCATTGACCGCGAGCGTCGCGCTGGTCGATTCGCCCGATCAGCGGATCCGAAGCGCAGCAACATTCATCATCGTTGCCCTGCTCGTGATCGGGATCACGTACGCGTTTATGCGTGGCGCAGAAAAACTCGTGCGCTGGTTCGGCGAGACGGGAATCGATGCGGTGAGTCGAGTCGTCGGGATCGTCGTTGCAGCAATCGCCGTCCAGCTGGTGGTCAACGGCGCGAGCGGCTTGACCGGCTTTGCGATTCGCTAAAGGGCCCGGCGGTCGCGACGTCCGAAAGGTGGGAGAATGATCGTTCGAGCCGGAGTTCTTTACGACGGCACGCTCGAGCCGCCGAAGCGCAACGTTGACGTTGTGCTCGAGGGCGGCCGGATTGAAGCGATCCGCGCGGCGGAGGGAACGTGCGATATCGAGGCGCCCTGTGTCACGCCTGGTCTGGTCAACGCACACGCGCATTTGGAAGGAAGCGGCGAACCCGACATGATGGGCATGGTCGCCTCGACAACGCCGAGCCAGCGGCTGTTGCGCGCCGTCTCGAACGCGCGCAAAGCGGTGAAGGCCGGCATTACAACGATGCGCGACCTCGGCAGTTCGAATGGAATTGCCTGCGACGTTCGCGACGCGATCGAAGAAGAACGCATTCCAGGTCCGCGCATGCGTGTCGCCGGCGCGGTACTCTGTATGACCGGCGGACACGGTTGGCCGATCGGACGCGCCGTCGATTCGCCATGGGACGCGCGTAAAGCCGTGCGCGAGCAGCTTTTGCGCGGCGCCGACTGCATCAAGACAATCGCAACCGGCGGTGTTTTGACGAAGGGCGCGGTTCCAGGTAACGCCCAACTCACCCTCGACGAGCTCTCTGCCGCGGTTGACGAAGCGCATCGCCACGGGCTGCGGGCGGCCGCGCACGCCATCGGTACCGAAGGAATCAAAAATGCATTGCGAGCGGGAATCGATTCGATCGAGCATGGATCGCTGCTCGATGATGAAGCGATCGAGCTGATGAAAGAGCGGCGGGCTTTTTTGGTGCCAACCCTGAGCGCTCCGACGTGTATCCTCGCAAACCTGGAACGTGGCGAGCAGCCGAAATACGTCGTCGAGAAAGCACGCGGCATCAACGACGCGATGCTGACGAACTTACGCCGTGCTTATGAACGCGGCGTGCGCATAGCCGGCGGCTCCGATGCCGGAACGCCATACAACTATCACGAAAACTACGCGCAAGAGGTCGAGCTAATGTCAACGCTCCTCGGAATGACCTCACAGCAAGCGCTTCACGCCGCCACGAATGTGGCGGCCGAGCTCATTGGTTTGCATCGCGCTCTCCTCGCCGCCGGCGAACCGGCCGACTTGCTCGTGCTCCGCCGCGACGTCGGTGACGATGTGCGCGCGTTGCGCGACCCGCAGATCGTCTTCAAGAACGGCCTGATCCAGTAGCAACGATGAACGACTTCCGTTGGGCTGCAATCATTCTCTTCAGCGTCTTGACCTTCGCGCTCGGGCCGGCGCAATCGCTCGGCGCAAACGGGACGGCTGCGGGCCCAAATGCAACACTGTTGGGGCAACCGGTGGCGGGAAGCCCTATTCGGCACGTCATCGTGCTGGTGCAGGAGAATCGAACCTTCGACAACCTTTTCGCGTCGTCGGTTCTTGCCGGCGGTGGTCCCTATCCGGGAGCCAACACGTCGCAGACGGCTATGGTCGACGGCACTCCGGTTGCGCTCAAACCCCTCCCGTTCGAGAACCCAGGCGACCCCAGCCACACCCACGCCTCGCTGCTGAACGAATGGAACGGCGGAAAGATGGACGGCTTTGCGAACGTCAAGGTTTCGACCGTCTTCGGCTTTCCAAAGGCCGCGCCGGGCTTTGCGTTCGCCTATCTTCCGCCCTATGAAACGACGATCTATCATTCGCTAGCGGCGCGCTACGCACTCGCCGACGAGAACTTCGCACCACGCCTGGTTCCGACGTTTCCTAGCCACTATACGTTGGCGACGGCGCAGAGCCGCGTCGCGGGAAATCCGAACGCGAAAATTTGGGGATGCGACGCGAATCCGAACGCAACCGTGCCGATCTTCGGCGAGGGCGAGACGATGCTTCCGCTCGGCGTCTTTCCCTGCTTCGAACAGCAGACGATCGGAGATCTGCTCGACGCGGCGCACGTGACGTGGAAGTACTACACCGGCTCGTACGACAATCTCACGGATCCGACCGTGAACATCTATGATGCATTTCGCCGTATTCGTTACGGCCGCGATTGGCGCCGCAATGTCGTGACGCCGTCCGGCACGGTTTTGAGTGACATCCAAAATTGCCGGCTTCCGCAAGTCTCGTTCGTGATGCCGAACTATCTCGATTCGGACCACGCCGGAAACTTGAGCGCCGCGGGGCCGGGCTGGGTCGGCTCGATTTACTTGGCGCTCGTGCAGAGCCGGCATTCGTCGCCCGAGTGCAACTACTATAAAGATAGCGCGATGATCGTGACGTGGGACGATTCGGGCGGGTGGTACGACCACGTCGCGCCGCCGCCTGGTCCCGATGGCACGACCTGGGGCTTTCGCATTCCCATCATTGCAATCTCAGCATGGGCACGAACGGGCTACGATGCGCGGCGCCCCGGCGCGACGCCGTACGTCTCGCACACTCGGCGCGAGTCGACGGCGATCGTGAAATTCATTGAGAAAAATTGGGCTCTGGGTGATATGGGCCAGCGCGACGTCAACGACGACGACCTCAGCGACATGTTCGACTACACTCGGCCCGCAGCGGTGCCGCCGTTTTCGGAAATCGCCATGCGAAATCTGATTGCGCGCACGCACTTCCGGCTGGCGCTGGCGGAGCGGGATCGTCGCATCGTGGACGACGATCGCTAGCCCCGATTTAAAGGGTCTGCGGCTCGCCGTGTTGGCGGCGATTTCGTGGCCATCGCCGCCGCCCGGGTATGGACCGTGGGAACAGATGGCCTATAACGTCGCCGATGGAATGCGGCGCCGAGGTCTCGACGTTACGCTTTTCGCCACCGGTAACTCGCGGTTCGCGGGCCGGCTCGCATCGGTCGTTCCGGTCGGACTAAACGAGGATACGGCGCTCAACGATGGAGTCTTTAGCGCCTTGCACATCGGCGAACTCTTCGCCCGGGCGCGCGAGTTCGATCTCATCAATAATCACTTCGACTGGAAACCGCTCACCTACGCGTTGGCCACGGACGCACCCCCGATGCTGACGACGGTTCACGGGTTCTCTTCACCGCAAATTCTCGCGGCCTACTACGCCGGAGCGCGGCGCAGTTTTTACTGCTCGATCTCCAACGCCGATCGCGACCCTGGTCTCGATTACTTGGGGACGACGTACAACGGCATCGATCCCACGCAGTTCAGCTTCAGCCAGCGAGCCGGCGAGTATCTCTGTTTTCTCGGACGTTTTCATCCCGAGAAGGGGACGCACTTAGCGATTGAGATCGCCAAACGCGCGGGAGTTCGCTTGAAGATCGCCGCGATTCCGCAAGATGAGGCGTACTTTCGCGAGGAAATCGAACCGCACATCGACGGCGATCGAGTTCAGTTCCTCGGCGCGGTCGAGCGCGAGGCGCGAGACGACTTGCTCTCCAATGCGCTTGGGCTCGTGCACATGACGACGCGTCCGGAACGCTTCGGACTGACCCTGATCGAAGCCATGGCGTGCGGCACGCCGGTGTTGGGCGCGCGCATGGGTTCGATTCCGGAGATTGTCGTCGACGGCGTCACCGGCTTTTTATGCGACGGCGTCGACGAGGCGGTGGCGAAGCTGCCGCTGCTCGCATCGCTCGACCGGCGCGCATGCCGAGCCCACGTCGAAAGCACATTCAGCATCGAGCGGATGATCGATCGCTATCTCCAAGCATATGCGCGCGCCGTCGAACTGCAGGTTCCACCGCCACCAAGCGCGCAAACGCTGAGCGCGCGAAAGCACGACTGGTGGGATCGCCCAATGGCGTACACGGAGATTCCACCCAAACCCTCGAGCCTGCGCTTCCCCGTGTCATCGTGACCCGCTGCCATGTCACCCTGAGCCTGTCGAAGGGCGCGCTTGCCGAAGCACGTGTCACCCTGAGCCTGTCGAAGGGCAATGTCACCCTGAGCCTGTCGAAGGGCGTGTCACCCTGAGCCTGTCGAAGGGCGTCGAAGAATGACGAAAATCGAGCGAGACTATTCGCATCGAACGCTTTTCGATAAACTCGGCGTAAGCTCGGAGTCGCGTGTCGCGATCTTGGGTTCTCACGACGAGCCCTTTGTAAACGCCTTGAACGCGTGCCTTGCGAAGGCCGCTGCGCGCTCGTTGCGCACGCGTTACGATCTGATCTTCGTGCGCGTCGACCTACGACGTGATCTAACTCGGATTGCTCGTGCGGCGCAATGTCTCCAACCTAATGGCGCTTTGTGGGTCTTTCATCCCAAAGGACGCGGCGCATCGCCGACGGACAGCGACGTGCGCGCCGCCGGCCTTGCGGCCGGTTTAGTCGACAATAAGATCAGCGCCTACACCGACTCGCACACTGCGACCCGTTTCGTCATTCCCATCGCCCGCCGCTCACTTCTGTCATCCTGAGCCTGTCGAAGGACATGTCATCCTGAGCTTGTCGAAGGATGGGGCCATCATGCTTCGACAGGCTCAGCATGACAAGTCATTGCTTCAAAAGGATCTGGCCGGTCTCGGCTCGCAGCGCGATCGAGCCCGTAAAGCGCCGGCCGTCTTCGTCGGTGTAGTTGCCGTCCAGCGGGATCGTGACCCTGTGATTCGACGGATTGACGAGCGCTAGTCCGCCGCTGTACGAACGCGTCCACGCGGCGCCCGCGCGCGTCGCGACGGCAACGGGTTTTCCGACGGCGAGACGATATTCGGGATAAATCAAAATGCGTCCGTAATCTTGCGCGCCGGATTTGGTGAAGCCGCTCATCCAGACGTACGTGCAATTATCGCGGATGAGCAGATAGTTTGCGACGACCCACAGCCGTTCGCGCTGAGTGATGTCTTTTGAAAGCGATGGCTCCTCGCCGTTTTCCGTGTAACAGCCGCCGTTGGCTTGAACCGCTCGGATGAGTCCGACGATCCTCCGCCACTGCGCCGGGATCGTAACGTTCTCTCCCTTGCTGCCGTAGTTGGTGAAGCCGGCTTCGTCGAGCACTTCATCGGTCTGCCTCGCCAAGGCGTGGTTGTCGGCGGTGCTAAAGTTCGAATCGTACGAAAAGTTGATGGCCATCGTTCCGGTGGACGAATGGCGGTGGATGTAGGCGAACGTGCTTTGCGCCCAGGCGAGCACGTCGTCGGTATACTGCGGGTCGACGTACTGTCCGGTATACTGCGCGACCCACTCGCCGGACGAACTGTAATGGCCGCAGCGACGGGAGTAATTTCCGAGCGCGAGATTGTCGAAGTCCATGCCGCCGTAGCCCGCCGCCAGCGCGGGATCGACCGCACTCGAGCGCTGGTAGGCGAGCACCATTGGGTTCGCTATGTCGATCGGCACATCGCGTTCGTGGAACTCGAATGCGACCGTCTTTCGATTGCAGCGGTATTCAATCCAGTCAGGGTGATTGCGTTTCCACCACGCCAGCGTATGGGCCGGCTGCCCATAAGGGCCGTCGCGCTCGAATGGCGTGTAGAACTGATTGTACACCTGTTTGGGACGCGGCGAGCGCGCCCCCCAAACCACGTCGATCAAACCGATCTCGCGACGCAGATTCTTGACTGCATAGTTGAAGACGAGATTGAGATGAATGCCGTTCGGCGTTGGCGGAAACTGATCGCGCCGCGTGGCGAGCGTGGGCGACGCGGCGTAGTAGGAATTCCCAGCCGGCAAGGGAGCGACGGCGGCGTGGCCGCCGCACGCGGCAAGCGCAGCCGCCGCCATCACCACGGCGGGCCTTACATCCACGATACCGATGCCGCTGCTGCGGCCTCCATGGCCTGATAGGCTTTGCTGGTGAGTACGTGGTCGAGTGTGCCCGCGATGAAGCGCGATGCCGCACGCACTTTTTCGATGTCGACACCCGTCTCGATGTCCATGCCATGCAGCAGATAGAGCAGGTCTTCAGTACCGACGTTTCCGGTTGCGCCAGGCGCGTAGGGGCAGCCGCCAAGGCCGCCCGACGAGGCATCAAACTTCGCAACGCCCAGCTGCAGCGCGGCGTATACGTTGGCGAGGGCCGTACCGCGAGTGTCGTGAAAATGCAACGCAATCGACTCGAGCGGGATCCTTCTCGCGAGCAGCGGTATCAGCGCCTCAACTTGATTTGGCACGCCCACGCCGATGGTGTCGCCGATCGACAGCTCGTCGCAACCCATCTCCATGAGTTTGAGGCTTACGTCGAGCACCGCCTGCGGCGTTACGTCGTCGCCGAAGGGCGAGCCAAATGCCGTCGAGACGTAGCCGCGAACCCAGCACCCTTCCCTTTTGGCCAGCCGTACGACGTCGCGAAAGGTCGCCAGCGATTCGTCGATGGTCATGTTGATGTTACGCTTGGTAAAGCGTTCCGACGCCGCGGTGAAGACCGCGATTGCATCGGCGCCGGCTGCTCTGGCGCGCTCGTAGCCTTTGACGTTTGGAACGAGCACCGGATAGCGCACGCCTGGGCTCTTGGATATTCTTGTAAAGACCTCAGCCGCATCCGCGAGTTGCGGGATCGCCTTCGGACTGACGAATGACGTCGCTTCGATCCACTTCAATCCCGTCTGCGAAAGGAGATCGATGTAGCGAACCTTATCGTCGGTCGAAATGCGCGCGTTCTCGTTTTGCAAACCATCGCGTGCGCCCATCTCAAAGACGGTTACCTGCTTGGGTAGCATGTCGATCATCCCAACTCGATCAGCGTGGTTCCTGCCGCCACGAGTTCGCCTTCCTTGACGAGCACCGACTTCACCGTGGCCGCAACGGACGCCTCGATGCGATGTTCCATCTTCATCGCCTCGAGGACGATGAGCAACGCATGTTCCTCAACGGTATCGCCGTCGCGAACCGCAAGTTTGACGATTCGGCCCGGCATCGGCGCCGTGACGTGGGCGCCGCCCGCGCCGGCGTGAGCGCGAACGGTCGAGTCGAGCGCGGGCGGTGCGGCGAATTCGAAAGACCAGCTTCGCCCGTCGAGATGGACCTTCACCGAATCGCCTTCATAGGTTACGGCTCCGGCGATCGTAGCGTCGTCGAGTTGCGCGCGCACGACATCGCCGTCGCGGCGCGCGGAAAGACCGCCGTTGCGATCGCCGGTGATTTGCCACGACTGGCGGTCGCGGGCATCGGCGACGAAGTACGACAAGCGATCGCCACACGCAAGCCGCAACGGCACTCCGACTTCGGCGACGCGCCATGGCGCACGGCCGTCGGCTAGCAGAGCGGCCGCACAGAGCAGCGAGGCATCCGCCGGCGGAGCATCCGCGGCAAAAATCGATTCGTCGAGATGCTTGCCGAGAAAGCTCGTCGTCGTTTCGCCGCGCGCGAACGCGTCGTTGCGAGCGATCCATAAGAGCAACGGTACGTTCGTGCGTACCCCGTCGATAGTGAAATCGGTGAGCGCCCGAGTGAGGCGCGCGATCGCCGAGGCGCGGTCGCTTCCGAATGCAATGAGCTTTGCAAGCATCGGGTCGTAGTAGTGACCGACCACACTGCCCGCCGCAACGCCCGCGTCGACGCGAATGCCCGGTCCCTCGGGGGGCGTCCAGTGCGCGATCGTACCCGTCGACGGCAACATGTGATTGGCGGGGTCCTCGGCATAGATTCGCGCCTCGATCGCCCAGCCGCGGGGCACGACAGAATCCTGGGCGATTGCCAGCCGCTCGTTCGATGCGATACGCAGTTGCCACTGCACGAGGTCGATACCATAAACGAGCTCGGTGACCGGATGCTCGACTTGCAATCGCGCGTTCATCTCGAGAAAGTAATACGCGCCGTCGGCGTCGAGCATGAACTCACAGGTGCCGGCGTTGGTGTACGCAACCGACTGGGCGGCCCGTACCGCCGCGGCGCCCATTTCCGCACGCAACGCGGGTGTCAGCGCGACCGAGGGCGCTTCTTCGACAATCTTTTGGTGACGGCGCTGAATCGAACACTCCCGCTCACCCAAATGAATCGTCGTGCCGTGTGCGTCGGCCAGAATTTGAAACTCGATATGCCGCGGATCGCGGAGGTACCGTTCGAGCAGCATGCTGTCATCGCCGAACGCGGCGAGTGCTTCGCGTCGAGCACTCTCGAGCGCTTCGCTGAAATCCTCCGTCGATTCGACAACGCGCATGCCGCGGCCACCACCGCCGGCACTGGCTTTGATCAGCAGTGGAAAGCCGATGGCTTGCGCTTGCATACGAAGCGTCGCTTCGGATTGATCGTCGCCGTCGTATCCGGGAACCGTCGGCACGTCGAACGTTCGTACGCGCCGTTTTGCTTCGATCTTGCTGCCCATTGCCGCCATTGCCTCGGGAGACGGTCCCACGAAAAGGATGCCGGCATCGCGAACGGCTCGGGCAAAGTGCGCGCGCTCCGACAGAAAGCCATAGCCTGGATGGAGCGCATCCGCGGACATGTCGTCTGCCGCGGCGAGGATCGCCTCGGGCTTGAGATAGGATTGCGCGGCCGGCGCCGGACCGACGCAGCGCGCATCTTCCATGAACTGCAGATGGTATCCATTCTCATCGGCTTCCGAATAGATACCGAGTGGAACAATATTCATCTCGCGAGCCGCTCGAGCGACGCGCACCGCGATTTCACCGCGGTTGGCGATGAGCAGTCGCTTCACGGGAGCGATTTAGCAAAAGACGCCGCGCGACGCTCGAGGAAAGCCCGCAGGCCCTCCTGACCTTCGGGGCTCACGCGCTGTTTCGCGATCGCTTGCGTCGTTATGGCTCGCGAGTCGGCGTACGAGTTGTCGAGCACGCGGCGAAGCAGTAGCTTTGCCGCGGCAATGGCCCCCGGTGCTGCGTTGTGAAGTTCGCTGAGACGGCCGTCGACGGCCGCATCGAGGTCGCCGTTCGGCACGACTTGGTGCACGAGACCGATTGCCTGGGCTTGGAGCGCGTCGAAGCGCTCGCCCGTGAGGAAGAGCGCGCGCGCGTGCGACGGACCTATTTTAGCGACGACGAACGGTGAAATGACCGCAGGAATTATTCCGAGCTTAACTTCGGTGAAACCGAAGACGGAGTCGTCGGAGGCAATCGCGATATCGCAAACGGCTGCCAGCCCGGCACCCCCGCCGAGCGCCGCGCCATGAATTCGACCGATCACCGGCTTGGGGCAGTTATCGATCGCACGAAACATGTCGCTCATATGCTCGGCGTCGACGACGTTGGCTTCGAAACTCAAGTCGAGCGAGGAGCGCATCCAGTTGATGTCGGCACCGCCGCAAAAGACCTTACCCTCGCCGGCCAGCACGACCGCGCGCACGTCGTCAGCCGCGGTGATGCGCTTGAAAATATGGTAAAGCTGCTCGATCACTTCCGCGTTGAACGCGTTGCGCACATCTGGACGCGCAAGCGTGACGCGGGCGATGCCGTCGCGGACGGCGAGCCCAACGGTCTCGGCCATGCCGGTCGGGTGTTCGCGCCCTCATCCGAACGGGCCTCGCGCGCGTTATACTTGCGAGGATGAAGCACGCTGCGGCGCGACCGGCCGTCTATCGCTACGCTTTGCTGACGCGCGCCAGCCATTGGGTATGGTTCGTGGCGTTTGTGGTGCTCGTCGGCAGCGGCTTGCAAATCTTCAATGCCTCGCCGAACCTGGACGCCTCCGATAAGAGCGATCCGGCACGCCGCGTGCTCGCCGTCGGTTCGCCCGCCGACGGCATCGGGACCACGACCATCCTCGGTCGCGCGTTCGTCACGACCGGATGGCTGGGATGGACGGGCGACGGCATGGGGTCGCGCGGGGCGCACGCGTTTGGCGCCTCAATCACGATTCCTGGATATCAAGACCTTGCCGGCGGTCGCCGCTGGCATTTGTTCTTTGCCTGGATTGCGACGATTTGCTGGCTTGCATGGCTCGTTTCGAGCGCGATCAAAGGCAATTTGCGCGAAATGATCCTGCGCCCCGACGATCTGCCCAAGCTCTGGCCAATGCAAGCCTACTACTTGAAGCTGCGCAAGACACCGCCCGAGCACGGCATCTATAATCCACTGCAGAGAGCCGCGTATACGGTCGTGCTCTTCATCCTCGCGCCTTTCGTGGTGCTGACCGGCCTGGCGCTCTCCCCGGGTATCGACGCAATCGCCAACCCGCTGACCGTGGTCCTGGGCGGACGGCAGTTCGCGCGTCTCTGGCATTTCATCGGCATGCTCCTTCTGTTAGGGTTCTTTGCGGTTCACACGTTTCAAGTATTGACGCAAGGGGTGATCAATCAGATGCGCTCGATGATCACCGGGTGGTATCAGCCCGAATGAAGCGACGTCTCTTCATCGCATCGAGTCTGACAACGCTGGCCGGATGCGGACCGATCAGCGCCGCTCTCAGCCAAAATCACAACGTTCAACGCGTGCTCGCTTCGGCGGAGAGTCTCAATCACGCGCTGATCGGCACCCACGGTCTGGCGCGCGAGTATCGCGCCAGCGACGTCGACCGGCATTTCCGCGTGAACGGTTTCGCAACGCCGTCGGATGCGCGCTACGCACACTTGCTGGCCGAGAATTTTGCCGCGTATCGTCTTGTCGTTGACGGTGCGGTGGAACGACCGCAGTCGTTCAGCCTCGCCGCGCTCGATCGCATGGCACAGCGCACGCAAATCACCCGTCACGATTGCGTCGAGGGCTGGAGCGCCATCGGGAAATGGAGCGGCGTGCCGCTTGCAACGGTGCTCGACGCGGTTCGGCCGCGCGCCGATGCGCGTTACGTCGTCTTTCGCTGCATGGATAACGACGGCGCCGGTAACCTGTACTACGAAAGTCTTGACCTGCATCAGGCGCGCCATCCGCAAGCGTTGTTGGCGATGCGCCTCAACGATGCACCGCTCGATGCCGATCACGGCGCGCCCGTGCGCTTGCGCGTGCCAACGCAGCTTGGCTACAAGAGCGCAAAATGGATCGCGCGGATTGAGCTCGTCTCCACCGTTGGCACGATCTATGCCGGCCGCGGCGGTTATTGGGAAGATCAAGGCTACGAATGGTACGCCGGAATCTAACAAACGGCAAAACGCGGTCACGGGCGTCCACCGCCGTGCGTTGAACTCAATGTCATGACCAGGGGCGCGCTGGTCGTCTCCGCTGCTCTGATTCCCCTCTTGTTGGGGAATTCCGCGGGTGACTTGCGCGCCTCACTGCGTACCACCGCGGCCGCGTATCTTGCGAACATCGCGCGAATCGCGCCGGTGACCGGCCGCGATTCCGCGTTCGATTACTACGAGCGCTTGATCGAAGATGGGCAGCGCCTCGACGACCCGGCTGTGACGCCGGGCGGGGGCGCGGCGGCGCAGCGCTCTGAAACCGCCGAAAACCTCGCCGCCCTCGACTTGATGGTGGCCACGCAGCTCGTGGCGCGCTCTTACCAGCCGATGGCATCGGTACGCGGCTTGGGCGATGTCTTGATTCGATCGTCACGCGACGGGACGATGCAGCCCGTTGCAGTGTACGTCCCCGTGCACTACGATCCGCGGCACCCGGCCTCGCTGATCGTCTTCTTACACGGAGATCCACAAACCGAGAGCGATCTGCTCGCGCCGTCCTACGTCGCCGACCTTGCCGAGAGCAGCAATACGATCGTGGCGGCGCCCTACGGGCGCGGCTATTCTAGTTTTCGCGGGACAGTCTCAGACGTCTACGATGCGCTCCAGGCGGCAACGGACGCGTTTCGGATCGATCCGCACAAGCGCTTCTTGGCGGGATATTCGATGGGCGGATACGCGGTCTTCCACGTCGCTCCCGTGCATCCGCAAGCATGGTCGGCGGTTATGTGCATTGCCGGATCGCTGCGCGGATCCGACGCTTCGGACTTAATCGTACAGATGCGACGCACGCCGTTCTACGTGCTGACCGGTAGCAACGACGAAACCATCCCGACGCGATATCCAACGGCGACCGCCGCCTTCTTGACGCGTGAGGGTTTCGAGGTGTCTTTTTATTCCCAACGCGGGGGCACGCACGTGCTTGCCAGCTTGCTGCCGATCCTGACGCAGGCATGGGACGACATGCTGCACGAAATCGTCCGCGCGCCACCACCCGCATAACATGACGAAAACGACGCTCGCGTTCGGCCTCACGTTCATCGCTACGTTTTGCGCGGCGCTCGCCGCGTCGGCGCAGATGGCGCCTGCGCGCGCCTTCGTTCCCGCCCCTCCAGGCGCAATCGTCGAGCGGCAGCTCGTAGGGTTCAACAGTGAAGGAATCGCCGATCGCTGGCCGGTGCTGCTCAGTAAGAAGCTCGTCGGCTCGGCCGCCGGGCGCCGCTTCTATCAATGGTACCTTTCGATATATGCGCCCAAGCGCGGGGCCTACCGCTTGCGCTACGAATCGCCCGGCAACGGCGGCCCACTCTCACGCGTCACCCAAGCGCGTGACGCAACGATCTGGTTTCCGATGCAAGAGGCACGCATCGTTGGAAGCGCGCCGCTCTTGCGCGCGGGCATCCGGCAGCTGATCGTTGCTTCGCACGAAATCGGCGCCGACTGCGGCGGCGCAACGATCACGATCTTTGGCGCGAAACCGGGCAATACGGTCGGCCCCATCGCCACGGTGACCAACCCCTGCGATCTGGAGGCAAAGATCGGGGCTGACGGCGCCTCGCTGATCTTGACCGGTCCATACTATGCCGCAAACGCGCCGCTCTGCTGTCCGACCAACGCACATGCGACGGCGACGCTTCGCTACAGCAACGGCAAGTGGACCGAGTCGCCGAAATACTTCAAGGTCGACTAACGCTTCCGGTTACATCCGAAAGACGCCGAATTGGGTGCGCGGCTGCGGCGCGTGGGCCGCTGCATCGAGCCCGAGCGCGATGACGCGGCGCGTGTCGAGCGGATCGATGATGCCGTCGTCCCAAAGGCGAGCCGTCGAATAGTAAGGATTACCTTCGCGTTCGTATTTTTCCAAGATCGGCGCCTCGAAGGCCGCCTTTTGCTCCGGAGTCATCTCGCCCTTGACCGTTGACAAGACGCTCGCCGCTTGCGGTCCGCCCATCACGCTAATTCGAGCGTTTGGCCACATCCAGAGCTGGCGTGGCGAGTAGGCGCGCCCGGCCATTCCGTAGTTTCCTGCGCCGAAGCTGCCGCCGATGACGACCGTGAACTTCGGAACTTCGGCACAGGCGACCGCCATGACGAGCTTCGCTCCGTCTTTGGCAATCCCGCGATTTTCATACTCTTTACCGACCATGAAACCGGTAATGTTCTGCAGGAAGAGAAGCGGCGTTCCCCGCTGCGCGCAGAGCTCGATGAAATGCGCGCCTTTGAGCGCACTCTCGCTAAAGAGAATGCCGTTATTAGCCAAGATGCCGATTGGATGTCCCTCGATGTGCGCAAAACCGCAGACGAGTGTGGTACCGTAGCGTGACTTGAACTCGTGAAACTCCGATGCGTCAACGAGCCGAGCGACGACTTCGCGCACGTCGTAGCCCGTCCGGCTATCGGCGGGAATGATGCCGTAAATATCCCGCGGCTTGTATCTGGGCGCTTGACCTTCGAGGCGGTCCCATTGGCCTGGCAGCTCGAGATGTAGATTGCGTACGATTTCACGGACGATCGCGAGTGCTTGCAGATCGTCGCTCGCAAAGTGATCGGCGACGCCCGAGATGCGCGTGTGGACGTCCGCTCCACCGAGTTCCTCGGCGGTTACAATTTCGCCGGTTGCAGCTTTGACCAGCGGTGGACCGCCTAAGAAGATCGTCCCCGCATCTTTGACGATCACGGTCTCGTCGCTCATCGCCGGAACGTACGCTCCGCCGGCGGTGCACGATCCCATGACCGCCGCAATTTGAGCGATGCGTTTGCTCGACATGCGCGCCTGATTGTAAAAGATGCGGCCGAAATGATCGCGATCGGGAAAGACTTCGTCCTGGAGCGGCAAAAATGCGCCGCCCGAATCGACCAGATAGATGCACGGTAAATGGTTCTGCTCGGCAATCTCCTGCGCGCGCAGATGCTTCTTCACCGTCATGGGATAGTAAGTGCCGCCTTTGACGGTCGCATCGTTGGCCACGATCACGCAATGCTGGCCCTCGACGATGCCGATCCCCGTTACGATGCCCGCCGCCGGCGAATCGTTGCGGTACATATCGAAGGCGGCAAGCGCCGAGAGCTCGAGAAAATCCGAGGCCGGATCGACCAGCCGTTCGATGCGTTCGCGCGCCGTCAACTTCTGCCGGCGACGATGTTTTTCAACAGCCTCGGCACCGCCGCCCGAGCGAACGGCGATAAGGCGCTCGCGCAGTTCCGCGACGAGCCGCTCCATGCGCTGCGCGTTCTGGGCAAAGCTTTCTGAGCGCGGGTCGAGGCGCGATTCCAAAACCGCCATCGCGGCGCCATTCGGCGCTCCGCGCTTAGAGCCCGGTTAGACCATCGCAAATGCTCAAGGGCACCTCGAGACCCGAATCGTAGCTAATGGCATGGCCGCGCAGGCTCAAGTCGACGTCGGCGGTATGCTGCGTCCGCAGGGCCGTCTCGATCTTTCGACGGCACTTCAACCCTACCGCGATACGCTCGGCGAACGTGCGGCCGCGCATTTGTTGCGCCGCGCTGGTTTCGGAGGCACGCCCGAGGAAATTCGCCGCTACGCGGTAATGCGGGCCGGCGACGCCGTCGCTGCATTGCTTGCCGTTCCGCGGGCAACATCGGTTGGACCGCCGCCCGAAGCCGATACCGACGGACCGTTGGGCAAGCGCGAGGCGCGCGATGCCGTGCTCGCGCTGCAGCTCTGGTGGCTCAACCGCATGCTCGCATCGCCCGCGCCGCTCCAAGAGAAGATGACGCTCTTCTTTCACGGGCACTTTACCTCGCGTGCGACGCCGCGCTTTCCGCGCATCACCTATAATCAGAACGCCCTTTTCCGGCGCAATGCGACTGGAAATCTGCGGGAGCTGACGCGCGCCGTCTCCACCGATGCGGCGATGCTAATCTATCTCGACGGCGCGAACAATGTGGCATCGCATCCCAACGAAAACTACGCACGCGAGCTTATGGAGCTCTTCACACTCGGCGTCGACAACTATAGCGAGCAGGATGTGCGAGAGTCGGCCCGCGCCTGGACTGGCTGGCGCGTCGCTCGAAAGACGGGCGCGGTTCATTTCGATCCCCGTCTGCACGACGGCGGTCGAAAACTCTTTCTCGGGCATAGCGGATACTTCGACGGCAACGACATCGTCGACATTATCTTCGATCAGCCGCAGTGCGCGCGATTCTTCGCCACTAGCCTGCTGAACTGGTTGCTCTATAACGATCCCGAGCCGGAACTCGTCGACGCGGTTGCCGGCGAAATACGCCGCCATAACTACGAGTTGACGCCCGTTCTGCGACTGCTTCTTTGCGCAAACGTGTTTTATTCGCCGCGCTCCTATCGAGCGTTGGTCAAGAGTCCGATCGAATTCGTCATCGGTACCTATAAGGCACTCGGGCTGACCAAAATCGACGAGCCCGCAGTTGTGGCGCTCCAACAGATGGGCCAACGGCTCTTCTATCCGCCCAGTGTCGCGGGTTGGCCGGGTGGCCAGAATTGGCTGACGAGCGGCACGATGATCGCGCGGCAAAATTTTCTTACGCGCTTGCTCGGTTCGCAGACCCTGGCGGCATCGTCGTGGTTGCGAACCGTACCGATCGCGTCGAAGGGCGCGGCGCAAACGCTCGCGCAGCAGATCCTGCAGCGCGATGTCGCTCCGGCGTCGTTGCTGGAGCTGGAAGGCTACCTGGCTGGTTCGGGAAGTGCGGCGCTCGCGTCGCTATCGGCGGAGAACTACGAGCAGCGTGTCAGCGGAGCGGTCTATCTTGCGATGGCCACGCCGGCCTACCAGTTGAATTGATGGCATGTCAATGATGAAGCGACGAAATTTTTTGCTGGCGACCGCCTCGGGGCTCGCCGTGGTTGCGAATACCGAACACGTCTTTGCGCGAGCGCTCGCGCAAACGCCGCTGCCGGGTTTGCCGGGCAGTCAGAACCGCTGCTTGGTCTTGATTAATCTCTATGGTGGGAACGACGGATTGAATTGCGTCGTTCCGCACGGCGATCCACGTTACTATCAGCTGCGCCCCGCCCTTGCCATCGATCGGAGCGAGGTTCTCGCGATCAATTCGACCGTGGGATTGAACCCTGGTATGCAGTCGTTCAAGTCGCTCTACGACCGAGGCATGGTGGCCATCGTTCAGGGCGTCGGTTACCCGAATCCCGATCACTCGCATTTTCGTTCGACCGAAATTTGGCAGACTGCGGCACCCGACCGTTACGAGCATACGGGCTGGCTGGGTCGTTACTTCGATGCGGCGGAACTTCCACGCGAGAATCTCTTTAAGGGCATCGCCGTCTCCAAAGTCTTGCCCGAAGCGCTCGTCTCCGAACGCACGGACATCCCGGCAATTCCGGGCTTGAACGAGTACGCGATGATGGCCGATCGCAACGCGGTGGCGCGCGACGCGTTCTCGGCGCAGGCCCGCGACCGAAGCCTGCCCTTCCAATCGCCGTACCTCGCGCACGTGATGGAAATCGAGGGCGATGCTCAGCGCAGCTCAGAGGAACTGCCCAAGCTCGTCGCGGGCTATACGACGAAAGCATCCTATCCCGCGAGCGCGCTGGGACGAAGTCTCGCGCTGGCCGCGCAAATCATCGGCAGCAATCTCGGCACGAAAGCGATCTACGTCGAGCACGGGTCGTTCGACACGCATGTCAGTCAAAAAACGACGCAAAACTTGTTGCTCACGGAGTTCTCGAACGCCGTCGGCGCGTTTTACGAAGATCTCGCCGCGCATGGGAACGATCGCCGCGTCTTGACGGTGACTTTCAGCGAGTTTGGTCGTCGTATCGAAGAGAACGGCAGCCGCGGCACCGACCACGGCGAGGCATCGCCGCTCTTCATCGTCGGCGGCGGCGTGCGGGGTGGTCTCTACGGCGCGGCACCCGACCTTGCCGACACGAACATGGGCAACGTGCGTTTCACCGTCGATTTTCGGAGCGTTTACGCGACGGTGCTCGAGCGCTGGCTCGGACGCCCGGCCGCCCCGGTGCTCAACGGCGAGTTCGGCAAGCTGCCGGTCCTCGGATAGTTTGAGCGCTTCGGTTCTTTTTCTCGGCAGCGGCGGCGCTCGATTCGTCGTTGCACGGCAGTTGCGCGCCTCCGGCGGAATCTGGATGCGATTCGACCAAACGCAAATTCACGTGGATCCCGGCCCCGGCGCGCTCGTCCGCGCGCTCTCCCACGTACCGCCCTGCAATCCACGCGAGCTCGAAGCGATCGTCCTCTCACACAAACACCTCGATCATTCCGGTGACGTCAACGTCTTGATCGAAGCGATGACGTCGGGAGGGTTTCACCGTCGCGGCGCGGTGCTCGCCCCGGCCGATGTCTTCGATCACGAGCCGGTCGTCTTGCCGTATGCGCGCCGGTTCGTCGAGCGCGTGGAACGACTCGAGCCGAGCAGCGGACCCTATTGGATCGGCGACGTCGCGCTCTACACCTCGATGCGCCATCGCCATGCGGTGCAGACGCACGGACTCATTTTCGAGCACGCCGGAATGCGCGTTGCCTATCTCCCCTGCGGCCGCTATTTCGACGAGCTTGTCGCCGATTACGCAAAACATCGTCCCGACGTTTTGATCGTTAACGTGCTGCGGTATCGCGACGACATGAACGTCGATCATTTCAGTTGGGCGGATGCGCGAAACACCGTGGCCGGAGTCCGTCCGAAAGTCGCCGTCTTCGCTCATTTCGGAACGAGTATGCTCGAAGCGGATCCGCCGCGACTCGCCGCCCAGCTCGAGGACGAGCTCGGCTTACGAGTGATCGCCGCGCACGACGGCTATCTTCTGGACGTTGAAACGGAGGTCGCGGCCGTCGCCGGTTAGGCCGGTGGCCGGTCGGGCTGAGGCGGCGGCTCGCTCCGCGGACGCATCGGAAGCTGCGTGCTGCCGCTGAGCTCTTGGCGGACGTGTGGATGTTCGTTCATGGATCCGCTGTAGAGATAGACCGACCCATTTTTTGACGTCGCGGTCACGACGGGGCCACCGCCCCGAACCGTCGCCTGCTGAGTGGTGGGGTCGCCGCGAACTTGAGCGCCGTCGTCGAAGCTGGAGATGACGTGGCCCGCACCGCTATGTGCGCCTATTTGCGCGCTGCCCCGTACGCCCAAGGCCACGTTGCCGTGCTCGGATTCAAAGCGCGCGAGGCCGGCTTGGAAATCGCCGTTGTCGTAGACGATGGAACCGTAAGTGCTCGTCGCCTGAATCTGGTGCGAGGTACATCGCTGAAAGAACATGCTGCCGCTGGCGGTTCGCGCACGCAACCGGTCGAACGTCGAGTCGATCGCGACGATTCCTCCGCGGAGCGATTCGACGTACCCTGTTCCGCCGACATGATCCAAAAAGATTTCCGCCGATCTCACGTGCGTCACGAAGACGCCGTGGTAGTTCGTGAGGTTGAGATGCCCGGCGCGAAGGTGTGCGATCACCATCGCCGTGGCGCGCGGAATCATGATCGTCATTCTGCCGGCGCCGCGAACGACCACCGCGTCGTGGGGGCCACCGGGAAGCTCGGGAAGCACGAACGATTCGGCAGGCAATGTCACCGGGCCGTGTTCGGTCTGAATCTCATGCGACGGCATTTGCATTTGCTTGGGGATGCCGGGATCGACGTCCGACGGCGGAAAGTGGCGCACATCCGCTTGGTTTTCCGACGAAATTTCGATTTGGGGGCGATCCCACGTCTGAATCGTGACTTGCCCGCGCGTGACGTTGACGTTGAGCACGGGCGAGGCGCCAACGTCAAGCTGCTCGTCGGCACGCACCGGCGCCGCGTAAGCCAGGCAACACATCGAGGCGGCGAGCGTTACGAGTGCTCCCCGCCACCATCCCCCGTACACGAATCCATTGTACCGATGCCCGGTGAGACCTATCATGAAAGACCGGTGAACGGAGGCATCACGCGCGGTAGGGAGACCCGAAACACGGCCCCGCCGCTCGCCGCCTTGCCGGCGGTCGCCTCGCCCCCATGGACCCGAGCAATCGAGCGGACGATCGCTAGGCCAAGCCCCGTCCCCGGCACGCTGCGAGAGCGCGCTTTGTCCGCGCGATAAAAGCGATCGAAGAGGTGGGGGCGCTCGGTCTCGGCGATTCCCGGCCCGCTGTCGGCGACTTCGATCCACGCCGCGTCCTGAGTTTGTCCTACCCCCACGTCGATGCTGCCTCGTTCGGTGAATTTGATCGCATTATCGATCAGATTGCCGACGAGCTGCCGTAACAGGTGCGGGTCGCCTTCAACGATCGGCATTCCATCGTGAGTAAACGTCAGCTCGATTCCTTTTTCCGCCGCGCGAGGAGCCGCATTCTGCGATACCTCGCTAACGATCTGCGTGAGTGAGAGCGGTTCTTTTGGAATTTCGTCGCCGCTATCGGCTTTGGCCAGAGTCAGCATGCCGTTGACCATCCCCGCCAAATCGGCGCTTTCTCGCGCGATCGTCTCCAAGCTTTCGCGCCGAATCGTTGCGTCCCGATCGCCCCAGCGTAGCAGCATCTGCGCGTTGGCGTTGATGGACGTGAGCGGCGTCTTGAGCTCGTGCGAGGCGTCGGAAATGAACTGACGCTCGCGCGCAAAGGCTTCGGCGAGCCGTGCAAGCAGATCGTTGAAGCTCTTGGCCAACCTCCCGATCTCATCGCGGCGGCGCCGCAATGCGACGCCGCTCGCGCGCCCCTCGAACGTGCCCGCTGCCAGCGCGAGCCGATCGGAGCTGATTTCCCGCATTTCGCGCGAAAGCTCGTTGATCGGCGTTGTGGCCTGCGATGCGAGCACGATCGAAAAGGCGACGACTGCGGCGGCGGTAACGCCGAGCACGATAGCGATCGCTTCGCGCGCGGCGCTGAACGTCCGCTCGAGCGTGTCGAGCGGCTCGGCCACGTGGATGATCGCCGCGTTGACTCCCTCTTTGAGAAAGCGGTCCTCCACGAAAAAGGAACGGCTTCCGAGCGTGATTTCCCGGTACTCCACGTCGTGAACCGCTGAGAGCTTGGGATTCGGCGGGATGGTCAAGGCGCCCAGGTTTGCGGTTTTCGCTAACGGATAACCGTCCCCCGAATCGACCTGAACGTAACTGCTTGCGGAGTTCCACGTCGCCAAGTTCGCGCTGTTAAAGAGAAATTGCAGCGTTCCCAGAGAGGGATCTTCGAGCGAAAACGGCGTTGCGGATTGCTGTGCAAATTGCACGATCGCGCGCATCGTGGCATTGACGCTGGCAGCAGCCTGATCGTAAAGAATTTGCTGAAACCGCCAGACGATGATGCCGCTCATCGCGGTAATGGCCACGATCAGCAAAATCGAATATCCGGTTGTGATTCGCCATCGTAGAGACATTGCTTATTCGATCTGCGCTGATGGCAATGGGCTAATCTTTGATGGTGTACCCAACGCCTCGCACGGTCGTGATGAGTTTGTCGTCGAAGCCATCGTCGATCTTACCGCGAAGGTAACGAATGTAGACGTCGATCAGATTCGAGTCGCCCAGAAAATCGCTGCCCCAGACGCCGTTGAAGAGTTCGTCGCGCGTGTGGACTTTATTGCGGTGCAAGAGCAAATATTCGAGCAAGGCGTACTCTTTGGCGGTCAGCTGGATCGCTTGGCCTCCACGATGGACCTCGTGGCGATCGCGGTCCATAACGACGTCGCGATACTCGATGACATTGCCATGCGGTATGCGCTCGCGCAGGCGCGCTCGAACGCGCGCTAACAGCTCCTCGGTGGAGAAAGGCTTGGTGAGATAGTCGTCGGCCCCGGCGTCGAGGCCGGTCACGCGGTCGGGCACTCGATCGCGTGCGGTGAGCATAATGATGGGAACGCGGCTCTTCGCGCGGATGCGCTTGCAGACTTCGATCCCATCCATGCGCGGCAACATGAGATCGAGAATGACCAAATCGGGTTCTTTGAGCGCTTTTTCCAGGCCCGACAATCCGTCCCGGGCTACTTCGACGTCGTAGCGCTCGTGTTCGAGCTCTAGTTGTAGGACGCGGCTGATGGCGGCGTCGTCTTCGATGACGAGGACCCTATAGGGACGCCGCTCCTGGGGCATCTGCTTCTCCATAGCGATACATTATCGGCTGGCACTCCGCTCGGACCTGTGCGATACGGCGGCAACGGGTTGCCAGCCCGAAAAAAGGGTGAGCCAAATTGCCGTCGCGCCACCGGCTGCCAGCCAGGCGAGCACGCCGGCGTTGGAGAGGGTGCGCGAAAGCGTCGAACCGATCGTTTGGAGCGTATGCACGAAGAGCGAGCCGCCCCCCAGCACGAGCATGATCCCGAGCCAGAGTGCCACCGCGCCGAGCGACCCCAGCGCGACGAGCTCGCCAACCGAAAAGGCCGGTCCCGGACGATATGCGGTCGCCAGCAAGATCGAGGCGCGCAACCCTTGGGGCGGTTCCTCGAGGGGAAGCCCAAGAATCGCTCGTTCGAGTTCTCGATCGTCCATGGTCATAATTCGGTTACCTCCGCTCCGCTCAGAAGCCTGCGTAGCTGCTCCTTCGCGCGAAATAAGTGAGTCTTTACCGTACCCATCGGAAGCCCAAGCACCGTCGCGATCTCCTCGTACTGACGTCCTTGTAAGTGAAAGAGGGTCACCACGGTGCGATACTTCTCGGGCAGTGCGTCGATAGCGGCGCGCAGCCGCGTGGCCTCGTCGAGCGCGATAACTTGCTGCTCGGGCCCAGGCGAAACGTCGGCTCGGTCCGGAAGCTCGTCGCCGCTAAATCGCTTCCGCCGATTGAGCCGGTCGCAACAGGCGTGGTACGCGATTGCAAAGATCCAGGTCGAAAACTTCGATCCCGGCTTGAACGTTCGCAGGCTGCGAAAAGCCTTGAAAAAGGCCTCCTGGGTTGCGTCGCGGGCCTCTTCCACGTCGTGTAGCGTCCGGTAAGCGAGGTGATAGACCGCGCGGTCGTAGCGTTCGACGAGTATCGCGAAGGCATCCGAGTTGCCTCGAAGCGCAATCGCTACTAGGTCGCCGTCCTGCGGCTGAGCGCTCACCCGAACGGGAGCCTCCGCCATGAGTGCCGACACGCCACCGTTACGCGCGCGCGGAGGGCATTGTTTCGAAACATCTGGGTGCACGGACCGTAGCTAGGACAGAAACGGAGGCCAAACCCCAGATGATTACGCTCCCAAACAAAACCACCCCGGCAGGCGCCCGGAACGCCGCGCAAGCGCTGCGGCCCACCTTCGACGGCTGGGGCCCGAGAATTTAGGACGCTTACGTGTCGAGAGTATCGATCGTCGTAATGCTCGTGGCGGCAGAAGTCGTGATTGTCGGAATGGGCATCTACGCGCTCGGCCGCGGCAACCGATCGTTCGCGGCCGGCTTGCATCGAAGTGACTTCGCGGCGACCACGATCGCGCCGATCGCCGCCGGAGCCGCGCCGCACGTCGTCGTCGACGACGTCGAATCGCGCGTGCATATCGATACGTCGAATGACGAGCTCGTCCACGTGCGCGATTTGACACAGATCCACGGTGCCGTCTTTTCGAGCGGAAAGTATCCGCAGCTCGTGGTCTCTCGCACGGCCGACGGGGTGCGCATCGAGCGTCCGCCGGCGCCGAGCAGCTCGCTCGATATCTTCGGTTTTACTACCGAAGCCATCGAAGTCCAAGTGCCGCCGAGTGCTCAACTGGAGATTGCTCGATGTGCGGGCGCCGACGTGCGCGGGATTACAGGCGGTGTGAACGTCCACTCGGTGGACGGCCATGTGACCTTGAGCGACGTCGATGGTTCCGTCGACGTCCGCAGCGACGACGGATACGTCAATGCGACGAACGTGCGCGGCGGGCGCCTTTCGCTGGTATCGATGGACGGGCATATCGCGCTGCAAGACGTCGCGGTCGCCTCGCTGCTGGCGACCACCAACGACGGGCGCATCGAGGGGGACAACCTCAACGTTTCCGGCACGGCGACGCTCCAAACCGATGACGGCCCAGTGCGCCTCCACCTTGCGCCCGACGCCGATTTGACGATTGACGCAACGACCCGCGACGGCAATATTTCGGTTGACGGAACGTCCGTCGATCGAACTGACGACGCGGCACAACGCACGATCCGCCTCGGCGCGGGCACTGGGCAAATGAAGGTCATGACCGCGGACGGATCGATTCACATTATTACCAACGGAGAAGCTCATGGACTCTAGCGATTTCGTTGCCTTTACGGCACTCCTCGTCATCTTCGGTGCGCCCTGCGCCGTATGGTGTATCTCACGCGTGCTCGGACATCGCGAGCGCATGGAAATGTTGCGCATGGGCGTGGTTCCGCCGCCGAACGCGCGCGACATGCGACGCGCTATGAAGTACGGTTGGACTCCCGGCGCAACGTCCGATGCTTCCCGACCCTATGGCGTCCCCTATCAGTACGACTTTGCCGCCCAGCAGCAGCTGCGCAAAGGCATGCAGATCGCGTTCATCGGTTTGGCGCTGCTCATCGGCCTGGGCTTTATCGGATATCGCGGCGACGGCATCTTTTATCCCGGACCCTGGCTGCTCGGCGGCCTCATTCCGCTCTTTGTGGGCATTGCCCAAGTGATCGGAGCCGTTCTAAGCGGGGCCAGTTTCACGCCGCTTGCGGGCCGGCCGCGTTTCGGCCCGATGGGTGCCCCGAGCACTCCGCCTCCCGATCCGCAGCCGGGCGCGACGGTGCCGCCGGGGCCGGCGTACGGTGGCTGGCGTCCCGGCTCCACGCCGGAGATTGAGAAGCCGGCCTCCCCGCCCGATTACCGGACTTGAATCGAGAGGCGACCAAAATAAATGCCGCCGGTCAATTGACCGGCGGCATTATGTGTCGAATAAAGACGATATTACTTGCAGGAGACCAAGGCCATGGCCCAGCCCGCGGCGGTACGGGTCCTGACCAGATATCCATCTGCAGTCCGATCGTAAACCTGATAGCCCGCTCTGAGTGCGTCGGCTAGCGATTTGAAGACGATAAGACCTGCCATCGGGGGACCCTCCTTTCTGTCATTATTTACGCTCTCTATACAGTATAACGGCTCCGGTAGCAAGAGCGTGCACCCGTTTCCAGAGATTTTCGTAAGAATTTGTTGAAAAACCCTGAAGAAATGGCGACGCAGAACGCGGCAGTGCATGCGACGACGGTAATCGAACATCGCGTGCTGGCACCCGGCGTCGTCTTCGTTGCTCTCGAGGCGCCGCGACTGGCGCGTGCAACGCGACCCGGCCAATACGTTATGGCCATTCCACCGAGCGCGCAAACGGCCGCCACCGCGCTTGCCATATACGAAACTCAAGGCAAGCTCGCGAGCCTGCTCTTCTTTGTTTCAGGTAAACGTACGCGTGAATTAAGCGAGCTGCGCGAAGGCGATTCTCTCGATGTGGTCGGGCCCCTCGGCAACGGCTTCGATTGTACGAGCGATGCGCGTGACGTCGCGATCGTCGCCGGCGGCGTTGGCATCGCATCCGTGTTACTCGCGGCGCGAGCGCTTCTGCGCAACGGAGCGCGCGTTCGCCTCTTTTACGGCGCGCGAACCGCGCAGCTGCTCGTCGATGCGCAACGCTTTGCCGATGCCGGATGCGAGCTGGTGATGACGACCGACGATGGAACTCGCGGCGCATCCGGATTTATTACAGCCGAACTCGAACGCGCGCCGGCGCCGCAAGCGATCTATGCGTGTGGTCCGACACCCATGCTGCGCACCGTCGCGCGGATCGCCGCCGAGAAGAGCGTGCCCGCGCAGCTCTCGCTTGAAGAAACTTTCGGGTGCGGAATCGGCGGTTGCTGGGGCTGCGTCGTTCCCATCGTTCGTGAGAGTGCGCAGGCGCCGAGTTTTCCGCCGCTGAGTGCCGGCGGCAGCGACGTGGTCAACGCACGGATATGCCGGGAGGGTCCGGTTTTTTGGGCGCACGAGCTTCGATGGTAAGCGCGCCGAGCCTCGCCACTCATCTCGGCAGGCTCGAATTGGCGTATCCAACCCTGATGGCCAGCGGCTGTTACGGTACGGGTGAGGAGTTCGCGCCCTTTGCCGACCTGAGCAAAATTGGCGCAATCGTCCTCAAAAGCGTCACGCGACAACCGAGATTGGGCAATCCCATGCCGCGCATCGTTCACACGCCCGCCGGCATGCTCAATGCGATTGGACTGCAAAATCCCGGCCTTGATTGGTATCTGTCGCACGAGGTAGCGAAGTACGCCCAGCGTCCGTGCAAGATCGTCGGTAGCGTCGCCGGTTTTTCTATTGACGACTATGCGTATGTCTGCGAGGGACTCGCGGCGCGCGATGAGATCGCCGCCATCGAGCTCAACGTCTCGTGCCCGAACGTCGCGAGTGAAGGGGAAACCTTTGCCTGCGATCCGGAATTGACCGCAAAGGTCGTGCGCGTCGCCCGCGCGACGACGGACAAGCCGCTCATCGTCAAGCTTTCGCCCAACGTCACCGACATCTGCGCGGTCGCGCGAGAAGCACAGGCCGCGGGGGCCGACGCCTTGGCGGTCATCAATACCGTTCGGGGAATGTCCGTCGACGTCGAAGCATGGCGTCCACGCTTGGGCAACGTGAGCGGCGGCCTCTCGGGCCCCGCGATACGCCCGATCGCGGTGCTCGCCGTCTACGAGGTCGCGCAAGCCGTAACGATACCCATCGTTGGCCAGGGAGGCATCGAGACATTGAGCGATGCGCTGGAATTTTTCTTGGCGGGTGCGAGCGCTATTTCAATCGGTACGGCGAACTTCACCGATCCGCGCGTCCCCGAGCGTATCGCGATCGAGCTTGAGGCATATCTTGCGCGGCGCGCTTGCTCCAATCTTGAGGCGATCGTCGGCAAGGCGAACGTTGGTTTCGCGACGCCGCATCAATATGAAGGCGACGAAGGGTAACCAATGGCGCAATTGATCGTCGCTCTCGACGTTCCGAGCGCGGAGATGGCCGAGGCGCTCATCGATCGGCTCTACGAGCTCGATGTCATCGTCAAAATCGGATTGGAGGCGCTGTGCGGATATCCCCAGCGTATCCTCGCCTATTGCGAAGCGCGCGACGTGCGCACGTTTGTGGATGCAAAGCTGCACGATATCCCGCGTACCGTCGGCGCTGCGATGGCGCAGCTCGTGCGGCCGACCGTCCATCTTGTCAACGTTCACGCTCTCGGAGGCCTGGAGATGATGCGGGCGGCCGTCGATGCGGCAAACGAACGCGCGGAGCAGCTGGGAATGGAACCGCCGCACGTGCTTGCGGTGACATTGCTCACGAGCATCGCTCCCGAAGATCTCAACGAGCTTGGCCTTGCGGGCGGACCCGGCGAGAATGCAATTCGTTTGGCGGCGCTCGCGCGTGATGCCGGTTGTGCGGGGGTCATTTGCAGCGCTCACGAGGTCGGCGATCTCAAGCGTTTCTTTGGCCTGGACTTCCTTGCGTTAACGCCCGGCATTCGTCCGACGGGAAGCGCGCATGCCGATCAGAAGCGCGTTACCACACCCGCCCAGGCCGTTGCTGCCGGCGCGGATTATATCGTCGTGGGCCGGCCCATTGTCGAAGCTGCCGATCCGGTGGCGGCTACCAAAGCGATTCTCGAGGAAATGTCGCTCCGCGTATGAGCTCCGCCGAGCTCGATCTGCGCGATCTGCTCTCGCGGCGAGGGGCGCTTCTCGAAGGACACTTTCGCTTGAGCTCGGGCCGCCATAGCGATCGCTTTATCCAAAAATTTCGCATTTTGGAAGATCCGGCGCTGTTGGAACCGATCGCCAGCGAGATCGCGCAGCGTTTTCGCACCTTCGAGCCAACGGTCGTGGTTGGCGCCGCCGTTGGCGGCATTCTGCTGGCCTATGAAGTCGCGCGGCACCTGGGCACGAAGGCGATCTTCGTCGAGAAGGAGCACGGGTCGCCCGTATTGCGCCGCGGATTCACCCTCGGTGCCGATGACCGCGCGCTGTTGGTCGAAGATGTTCTGACCACCGGCCTTTCGATGCGGGAGACCATCGAGGTCGTGCGGAGCTACGGCGCGCGGATCGTTGGATTGGGCGCGATTATCGCGCGAGGCGAGCCGGTTGCAAGTGAGTCGGTGCGCACGCACGTGCTGCTCGAACTTCCACTGCAGTCCTACGACGAAACGGAGTGCCCGCAATGCCGCGCCGGTCTGCCCTTAACCGATCCGGGTTCGCGCCGCGCGTGAGCCTTGAGGTTCGCCGCAGCGAGTCCGCCGGTGCGGGGGCGCAGGCCGATCGCGCGTTTGTGCGCGAACTCGGGCAGAGATGTGTGATGTCGAGCGTCAGCTCGATGCGTCCGGGGAGTGAAGCCGATGCCGTCGAGGCTTTCCAACGGCTCTGTGACATCGTCGAGGGACAATCGCACGTTACGTTTGTTGCGCATCATAATGACGGGCGCGTCGGGTTCCTGCTGCTGCTCGACGAGCTGCCGGACGAAGTGACGTTAAGCCCCCAAGCCTTCGTCGCATACATGGCCGTGGAACCCGGGCTCGCGCGCCAAGGAATCGGCGCGGCCCTGCTTGCCGCGGCCGAAGATGAGGCAAGGCGCTGTCGCTTACCGTATATATCGCTGATGGTCACCGAGGAGAACGAGCCGGCCCGCGGACTCTATGAGCGCAGCGGCTACCATACGGAACGGCGCCTCTTATGCAAACGACTGTAGCCGCCGACCGTTGGCGGCGCATCGCTTGGATTGCCGGGGGCATCGCGGTGGCCGCCGCGGCGCTCTGGTTTGCGGCGCACATCCCACGCACGATCGCAATTTTCGTGACGGCCGCCTTCATTGCGTTCGGCGTTCAGCCGATCGCAGCGCGCCTGGAACGCCACATGCCCAAAGCAGTGGCCATCTCGATCGTTTTTTTCGGCTTGTTGCTCGTCGTCGCGTTATTCTTGGTCATCGTCGTGCCGTTGACGATCAATCAGGTGCAGCTCCTAGCTGTGAACTTCCCGACGTATGCAACGACCGCTCAAACCTGGCTGATTTCCATGGAGATCTCACTCGAACAACACTTTCCGACGTTGAAGATTCCGACCGCGGAGCTCAATTTCGGAAGGATCGGCGCGGCGCAGATATCGGGAGTCGTGGCCGCGACGGTAGCATCGCTGGGCGCGATTGCCCTCAATACCGCCACCGGCCTGTTCATCGCATTCTCGGCGATCATCCTATCGTTCTTCTTTCTCTTGAACGATAGCCAAATCGCCGAGTGGTTCACGGCAATGTTTCCGCCCGGCAAACGGCAGACCGCCCAGCGCCTTGCCGCCGAAGTGACGGAACTCTTCGGTCACTACATTTCCGGCCAAGTCATCGTCAGCGCGATCACCGGCGCGGTCATTGCGATCGTGACCGCGATCATGGGATTCAAGTTCTCGCTCATTATCGGAATCATATCCGGTGTCGCATACGCCATTCCGATCATCGGCATGCTTATCGCGCAGTTGATCGCACTGCCGTTGAGCGTGCCACAAGGCCTTTGGATCACCGTCGGAGTGCAGATCGTGATGTTCGTCATGGCGCGCATCAGCGACAACGTGCTCGTGCCAAAGATCATGGGTCAGTCCGTGGGCGTCTCGCCGATCGGCGCGATGTTCGCCGTCTTTGCCGGAGGCGAGATCTTTGGCGTTCCGGGGTTGATCTTAGGAATCCCGGCGGCAGCGCTGATTAAGATTCTCTGGCGCTACTTTATGGCGCCCTGGATCACGGCACAGTTCGAAAAAAATTAGGGTGAGCGAAAGGCGGCGGGCCCGCCTTTTCGCTCACCCTAACGAGCGGATTTATCCGAAGCGACTATTCGTGCGAGCGGGGCGCGTAGGCGACGCCGTCCACTTCGTCCGACGCCGTTAGGCCATTGTTGAAGCTGTACATGTACTTAAAGCTGTGATGATTGAGATCGTAGTCGTACACGTCAATTTGGCCGTACTGAAAGTCGGCGGTCGCGTAGGACATGCTTTGGCGATTCAGGTGACCGTAGATGGCTTCGCCGTTCAGCGTGAACGGTCCCGATACGAGCGTACAATTCGGATTGCAGCCCGAGTAGACGGAGACCTGATTGTTGTAGGAATCGATTGCTATGAGATTGCCTTGCTTGTCGATATCCAAGCCGCCGGCGTAGGTGTTGTTAAAGCCGGTGGCGCTTTGTCCGGTTCCGGCGCAACCTTGAAAGTACGTGAGCCAGGCCTTGCCGCTTGCGTCATACGAGTCTGCCCAGCAGTCACCGTTGCGCGCCATCGCGACGGCGATGACTTCATACATGTTCGAATTGACCAGATTGGTGCTGCAGCCGCCTTTTAACGTGCAGAGCGTAATCGTGCCGCCGCCCTGATAGGTCGAGAAGATGTTGGCGACGGCAATCGTGCCGTTTTCAACGTTCATACTGGAAGCGTCGGCAGGCTGGCCGTACGGATCGCTGATGTTTCCGATCTGTTTCCCACACTGGCCCGAGCCGCCGAACACCTGAATGGTGCGGCTGCCGCCGTCGGGATCGATGACGTTGCCGCGGGCATCGGCCGCGACGTCGTTGAGATACAATACGTTGGGTATCGTGCACGTGGGCGGATTATTCGATGTGTTCCCGCGCGTGTACGCAAAGATGTCGGTCGAGTAGAACTCGCTAACATAAATGCCGCCCGCAGTCGACATGAAGAGCGGGGCGGGACGCCCATGGAGTGGCATGGAGCCGGCCGGCCGGAGCGACTCTGGAATGGCGGATGCGAGCTTTGACCAATGCGGGATGAGGCGGCCTTGACCGCCGCGGAAGTCTGCGCTCGCGGCGCTTGGTACCGAGCTCGTTGACGCGCCGTTTCCGGAGCAGCCTGCGAGCATTCCAACGGCAACCGTCGCGCAAAGCGCTGAAGTTGCTAGACGCATATACTGGGTCTCCTCTCAACAGAAGTAGCCAAGTGTTCCGACGTACAGAGAAGTAGCCAGATGGGTCGGTGCTGTGGTTGTTCCCAACTTCGAAGCGTTTTCCGCATTCGGGGTTAAGGCCGAGTAACCATCCCAATGCCATCCTTGAAGAGCGTCCTTCCGCAGCGGGCGGCCGCGATGAGCCGGCTTTCGTTCTGACCGGGCTCGAGGTCGGGCTGCGCCACGGCAACGAGCAGCACGCCGTTACGTCGTGCTTCCAAACAGGCGCCGGTATCGGAGAGATCGAGCGTGCGCGTCGAGGGCGATAGCACGTTGACCACACCCAACCGCAGGCCCCACCCGCCAACTGCCGGTGGCTCGTTGCTCGCGATCCACCGATAGACGCCAGGCGATGCTGGCCCGACCCGAAGGGCGTCGTCGTAATAATCCAGCGCATGTCGCGCGGCCAGATGCACCGCGACGACGACGCCAAGGCCAAAGCCAACCGCCTTGAGCCAAATAACGTGCGGCGAGCGAACGAGCGCGGCAATCGCGACGACCAGAACCGCGAGGACGATCGCCACGTGCGTGCCGCCGTCGTTCCAGAAAATCGCGAGCACGTACCAAATGCCGTACAGCGTCGAGAGAAGGAGCGCGGCCGTCGCGAGCGGGACCGCGCGCCGGAGCGGTGCCGCAAGCACGATCGTGCCTACGGCGATGGCGGGCGCGGCGAATCGCAACGAGGCGCCGGTCGCGAGCTGGGCGACCGCGGTGGCGTAACCGAACGGCAAAAACAAAAACAACAGGGCGCACGCGCACCCCGCCCAGCCCAAACGCGGGTCTTTGCGTGCTATCACCGGCCCCAGCAATGCGGCCAGCAGCGCGATCGACGCAAACGGCGACTGCGACGCGAGCACCCGGGCCAACAACACGAACGCCGGGACGCCGTGCGCTACGATCGTCGTTCCGAACGCACGTGCAGCGAGAAAGTTTTGCGGTTCGACCGAGCTGCGCTGCCACACGATTGCATCGTGAACGATCCAAATCGCCGGCGCCGCGGCGGCCGCGAACCAAACGCGGCGCGGTGCCCGGCCGGCCGCGGCGGCGAGTACGGCAAGGATCCAGCCTTGCGGCTTGATCAGCGCTGTGGTGGCCAGGGTTCGCACCGCGGTCGCGTTTGCCGCCGTCCGTAACACCCAGAGGCTTTCAAGAAAGAATGCGGCGAGCCAGACGTCATTCTGCAAGGTCGAGCCTTGAATCGCGATCGGATAGATCGTTATGGTCGCAGCGGCGAGCGTGTCGGCAAGCAGGGGCGGCAAAGAATACGCTTCTCGCGCCCACGCCCAAATGCGCAATCCTAACAGCGCAAGTGCTCCGAACCCGCTCCAGGGCAATGCAAATGGACCCCCCGTCGCGTAGAGTCCGGCGGCGAAAAACTCCGACGCCGGAGGATACCACCAATATCGCGTTGCCGACGTCCAGAGCGAATGTGCCTGCACCCACGACGCCGCATTGGGCAAATGGTACGAGAGAGAATCGCCGTCGAGCAGCGGACGCATGAGTTGGGGCCACGTTACCGCTACGATCGAACCGATCAAAAGATACGGAATCGGCGCGCCTCGGTCGCGCAGATCGCTCTCCATCGGGCGCCGGCGGTACGCGAGACCAATGCAGATTGCTAGAGCGCACCAACACGCGAGCGGATAGAGCGCGTGCAAGAGCGCCAGCGCGAACGGTATCGCGATACCAAGGATAAGTGCGTCACGCAACCGATCCACAACGTCGTCGCGCGAGCGGGAACGCAGCACCGGCGCGGCGGCGAAGAGGCCCAGGAGCCAGAGCGCTGCGAGTAATCCGGCCACTTCGGCGAAGGTTACATCGAGTCTGGCGCGCTGACGCCCGCGAGCGCGAGGCTGCGCGCCAAGACGTTCTGTGCTGCCGAGCAAAGGGCCAGCCGCGCGAGACGTACCGGACGATCGTCGTCGAGAATCTTGCACTCGGTGTAGAACTGATGGAAATCCGAAGCGACGTCGCGCGCGTAGCGCGCCAATCGGTGCGGAGCGAGAAATTCGACGACGCCCGCGACGACGCCGGGGAACTCCGCCAAACGCCGCGCGAGGCGCAGTTCCGCAGGGTGCAACAATCGCGAGAGATCGCAGTTTCGCGCCGATTGCACGTCGTCGGCGAGTGCGCGACGCAAGACCGACGCGATGCGCGCGTGGCCGTATTGCACGTAATAGACGGGGTTATCGCTCACTTTTTCTACCGCGAGCTTTAGATCGAACGAGAGCGGGGAGTCAATGGCGAGCAGGATAAAGAAGAAGCGCGCCGCATCGACGCCGACTTCGTCGAGAATTTCGTCCAGCGGCACGATGTCGCCGGCGCGTTTGCTCATGCTGACCTGCTCGCTGCCGCGCATCAGCGCGACTTGCTGCGCGATGGCGACTTCGAGCCGGCCCGGGTAGCCCAGCGCCGTGGCCATTCCTTGGATGCGCTCGATGTAGCCGTGGTGGTCTGGGCCGAGGATGTCGACCACCCGATCGTTCGCTTTGAGTTTCTGATAATGATAGGCAACATCCATGCAGAAGTACGTTGGTCGCCCGTCACTGCGCACGAGTACGCGGTCTTTGTCGTCGCCGAACTGCGTGGCGCAAAAGAAAATCGCGCCGTCACGTTCGTAGGTGAGGCCCAGTTCACGCAAACGCTCCAGACCTTCGCGTACTTGGCCCGTTTCATGTAGCTCGGCTTCGCTCTGCCAACGGTCGTACTCCACGCCGAAACGGCGGGCCGTCTGCTGTTGTTGCGCGACGATTTCGTCGCGTCCAACTTTCGAGAAGCGCGGGAGCCATTGCGATTCGCTCGCGTCGACCCAGCGGTTGCCGTCGAGGCGCACAATTTGCCGCGCGATCGCGATCAAGTACTCGCCGGGATAGCCGTCCGGGGGCAGCGGATAGTCGTCGCCGCAGGCTTGACGATAGCGCGCGTAGAGCGAGCGGCCGAGCGCGTCGAGTTGGCCCCCCGCGTCGTTGATGATCCATTCGCAGAAAACGTCGTAACCACGAAAGCGCATCGCATTAGCGAGCGTGGCGCCGATCGACATCGAGCGTCCTTGAACGACGACGAGCGGACCCGTCGGATTGGCGCTGCCGAACTCCAGCGAGACGCGCCGGCCGTTTGCCGGCATTTCCCCAAAGCGTTCTCCTTGCCGCTGGATCTGCGCAATGACGGCCTGCCAGACCGGGGGCGCGACGCGCACGTTGACAAAGCCGGCCACGGCTTCAATGCTGCTGAAACTATCTTGGAGTGCGGGAGCGCGCTCGTAAATATCGCCGACCAGTTGCGTGGCAACGTCCTGCGGCGAGCGCCTCGCCGCCTTCGTGAGCGAAAATGCAACGTTCGTTGAAAAATCGCCGAACTCCGGACGGCGCGGCGATTCGAAGACGATCGCGGGCGCCTCCACGCCGTACGTTTTCGTGACGACCTCGGCGGCGACATCGGCGAACGAACCTAGCGCGTCCTCGAGCGGCGGCGCATTATCCGCGCGTGACTTCATCGCGTCGGCTCTTCGCCGCGCGATAGAGCAGCGACCCGCGCGTAACTCGATGCGCCGCGCACTTCAATGATGCCGTTGAGCTCGAGCATGGTCAATGCCGCCAATGCGGCGGCGGCCGACACTCTGGCAGCGCCGACCAGGTCGTCAAATTCGGCGATGCCGCCCTCCATTGCGGCAAGCAGAGCGCCCGCGACCGGATCGCGCGCAATGACCGGTGCTCGCGCCGGTGCGCCAAGATGCAAACGTCCCAGCGCCTCGAGCACGTCGTCGGGCGACCGGGCGAGCGTAGCGCCGTCGCGAATCAGTGCGAGGCATCCCTGGACATGCCGGCGATCGACGTCGCCGGGCACGGCAAGGACCGGAATTCTTCCGGCGGCCCAGCCGGCGGTGTTCAAGGCCCCGCTACGGGCGGGGGCTTCGATGACGACCACCGCATCGGCGAGAGCGGCGACGATGGCATTGCGCTGCAGAAACTGCCATGGCCTGGCGGGCTGGTCGGGTTGGTAGGGCGAGAGTACGGCGCCCCCGGCGGCGACGATGCGGTCACCCAGATCACGGTTGCGCGGCGGAAAAAAATGGCGATGGCCCCCGCCGAGGACACCCACGGTCGGAGCCGCAACGCTCAGCGCGCCCTCGTGCGCGGCTGCGTCAATGCCGAGCGCCAGGCCCGAGACGATGCAGCAGCCGGCGCGTCCGAGGTCGGCAGCAAACGCGTGGGCCAGGCCTCTGCCGTAGGGGGTCGGCGCGCGCGTACCGACGATCGCGACGCAGGATTGCGCGAGAGCGGCGAGCTCGCCACAGCACCAAAGGCCCGGAACGCTCGCCTCGAAGCCGCGCCCGGCACGTTCAGCGGCAAGGCGTTCGCGGGTTTCGTAGGCCGGTTCCCGCATGCGCCCTTCCATCACGTCCAGGCAAAGCATGGGCTAGACGACGAGCACGTTGGGGGGAATCGGCGGCATCCACGGAATAGCCTGGCCGCAGCGGAGGTACCAACGGTGGCAGCAGAAGCGTATTGCGTCAAGTGCAAGGCCAAGCGCGAAATCAAAGACGCGGTCCAAATACAGATGAAGAACGGTCGTCCCGCGGTGCAAGGCAAGTGCCCCACCTGTGGTACTAAAATGTTCAAAATCGGCGCCGCGTAAGGCAGAAGCGATCCCAGCAAGGCCCCAAACGCTCACACGCGTTGGGGCTTTTTTGCGTTACCTACCCATAGTGACGTATAATACGGACACCCACAAGATATGCCGTGGGGGAGAGATTTCCGCTGACTTGTCCGACTTGTCGCAAGAGTGAGACGCGGGTCGTCGACTCGCGCGACGACGAGACCGTCGTACGGCGGCGGCGCGAATGTTTAGATCCGCGCTGCAAGCATCGTTTTACGACCTACGAGCGCATGGAAGTCCCCAGGCTCTTCGTCGTCAAGAAGGACGGGCGGCGCGAACAGTATAGCCGCGACAAAATTCTCACCGGGCTGCGAAAGGCATGCGAAAAGCGGCCGATCTCCGAGAGCCGCATGGAGGCCGTCGCCGCCGATCTCGAGCGCGTCCTCTTCGCGCGCGGCGAAAGCGAAGTTGCCTCGGCACTCGTCGGGGAAAAGCTGATGGAAGCGTTGCGCGCGCTCGATCCGGTCGCCTACATTCGTTTTGCGAGCGTCTATCGCTCGTTCCGAGACATCGAAAGCTTCCGCGAAGAACTCGCCCACTTATAGTGCGGATTCGTTAATGCAGAACGTGCGCGTCGCGCTCGTGCGCCTGCCGCGCGGCGAAGGATTGCCGGCGCCTGGCTACATGAGCGAGCATGCAGCCGGTGCCGATCTTTGCGCCGCTATTCGCGAGCAGCTCACGCTCTTGCCCGGAGCGCGCGCGCTCGTCCCAACCGGCTTTTCGATCGCGCTGCCGGCAGGATACGAAGCGCAAGTCCGCCCGCGAAGCGGTCTGGCCGTTCGCTGCGGCGTGACGTGTCTCAACGCTCCCGGCACCATCGATGCCGATTATCGCGGTGAGGTGCAGGTCGTGCTTGCCAATTTCGGAAGCGAGCCGTTCGTGATCAATCGTGGCGATCGCATCGCGCAAATCGTCGTCGCTCCCGTTGCCCGCGCGTCTTTCGAACTCGTCGACGAACTGCCGCCGACTACGCGCGGAGGGGGCGGCTTCGGCTCGACCGGCGTTTCCGCATGAATGTCTATATCGTCGGCAAAGGCGCGGTCGGGACGTATTTGGGCGATCTGCTGCGCGCCGGCGGCGTCAACGTTGCTTACGCGCCGCGATCGTTGGAGGCGGTGAGCGAGTTCGACGCCGACGTCGCGCTGGTCGCGACGAAGGCGTACGATACCGACGGCGCGATCGAAACGTTGCGCAAGGCGATTGCCTATCCTGAAAAGTGCGTTTTTGTCTCTCCGCAGAACGGCGTCGGCAATGAAGAAAAGCTCGCCGGCGCGTTCGGCGCGGATAACGTGGTGGCAGCCGCGCTCACGACGCCGGTCGATCGCGATCGTGACGGCAACGCGCGGCCGGCGAAGGAAGGCGGCTTAGCGGTCGCGCCGATCGGAGGCAACGCGTATAATTGGCTTTCGGCGACCTTCGCGGCAACGGGAGTCGCCGTTAAAGTCGTCGAGGACTGGCGCGCGCTCAAATGGAGCAAACTAGCGCTCAACGTCGTTGCGAATGCCAGTTGCGCGATTCTCAACGTCTTACCAAATCGCTTCGTCCATTTTGACAAGATTTTTACGCTCGAGATTCGGATGATCCGCGAGGTACGCGCGGTGATGCAGGCGATGAAGATCGAGCCGATCGACTTGCCTCGCTATCCGGTACGAGCGCTTTTCGCGCTGGCCGCCCTACCGAGCCCGCTGTCGCGTACGCTCTTGGCGCACAATATCGCGGGCGCGCGCGGTACAAAACCTCCGTCGCTCTTGCTCGATTTGCGCCGTGCGCGGCCGCAGACCGAGGTCGACGTCCTCAACGGCGCGGTCGCTTCCGCGGGACTCGAACATCGCGTGCCGACGCCGGTCAATGCGGTCTACACGCGCGTGCTCAACGACATCGCCCACACGCCGCCGCTCTGGGCGAAGTATCGCGAGCATCCGGACCGGTTGGAGGCCGAGGTCGAGGCCGAGGTGAAACGCGCGAAGGTATTGGCTCGTTAAAGGGCCGGAGGTTATGCGCGACCCCAACGTTCCCGAATCGCTCGAAGGCTGGTGGATTCTCCATCGCATCTTCGCATTCGACCGGCGGAGATGGGATGCGCTTCCGGAAAAGCGGCGCGACAAATACGCCGGCCATGCTGCAGACCTCGTCGATCACCTCAAAGGCAGCGACGACGGCGATGTTGGGCTCACGCAGATCGTCGGGCACAAGGGCGATCTCATGCTGACGCACTATGCCCGCACCTTCGACGGGCTCGCCTACGCGCAGACGCTCGTCGACAAACTCGAGTTGCGAGAGTTCTTGCGGCCGCACGGCTCGTACGTTTCGGTTTTGGAGCTCGGCCTCTACGATGCGACGGGCAAGATTCATGCCGAGCTCAATCAACGTGGGCTGGCGCCGCAGTCGCCCGAATGGATCGCCGGTTTCGACGAGCTCATTCGCAAGCAGGCCGAGAGCTCATATATCGGTCCGCGCCTCTGGGCGAAGATTCCGACGCGTCGGTATCAATGCTTTTATCCGATGAGCAAACGGCGCGGCGAAGTGCAAAACTGGTATATTCTCGGCTTCGAAGCGCGCGCAAAAATGATGAGCGAACACGGGGTCGTCGGTCGGTCGTATCACGGTCGCGTGACCCAAGTGATTTCGGGATCGGTCGGCTTCGACGATTTCGAGTGGGGCGTCGATCTCTATGCCGACGATCCGCTCGTCTTCAAGAAGCTCATCTATGAGATGCGCTTCGACGAGGCAAGCGCTCGTTACGGCGAATTTGGATCGTTTTGGGCCGGCTTGCAGTTTTCGCCGAGCGAGTTAAGCGCATTCCTGGATGGCGATGCCATCCCGCAGCTCGACGGAATGAATTCCTAGCCCTCGCTTCGAGCCATAAATCACGAAATTCGAGGGACCAGGAGTCGCTGCACGGAACGCTGCCGACCCATCTTCTCGTGTGAGGAACAATGCTATGCGAATACACGTCACCGCGCGCAACGTTGTGAGCTGGTCGGCACCGTGCTTTCTCGCTGCGCTAATTGCCGGTTGCGGCGGCTCCGGCGTCACTCCGGTTTCGGGCGCCAATCCTGCCGCGATGCAGAGCTTCGCGCGCACCAACTACGTGCGAGAGCAAATTGCAGCCGGCAATTTTATCGAGGCTTGCCCGGCCTTGACCTTTCATCAAGCGCGCTGCATGGCGCTCGGCTTGCGAAACCAGGCGCTCGCACCAACAGCGGAAACTCGCGACTCGAGCTCGATCAAAGGCTATGGAGCAACTCAGTTGGAGGCGGCCTATGAACTAACGGCCGATGCTAAGAACGATACTGGGGGCACCGTGGCCATCGTCGATGCGTACGGATATCCGACCTTGGAAAAAGATCTTGCGGTCTATCGCAAGGCCTTCGGATTGCCAAAGTGCAGCTCGGCCTCAGGTTGTCTGACCATTGTCAATCAGAATGGCCAAACTAGCCCGCTGCCCTCGCCTCCGCCGCCCTCGGATGTCGGCTGGCTCGGCGAACAAGCAATCGACGTGGATATGGCCTCGGCGAACTGTCCCAACTGCCACATCATCATGGTGGAGGCGTCATCGAATCTCTATACTGCCGAGCACGCCGCGGCACGCATGCATCCGGACGCAATTTCCAATAGCTGGGGCGGCCCCGAGTATAAGGGCGAACGGCGCGCCGCGGTCAGAGTCTTTTACCATCCGGACATCGCCATTACGGCCTCTTCCGGAGACGGTGGATACGGCGTGATCTTTCCTTCGGCTGCCGGCACGGTGACCGCAATCGGCGGTACGAGTCTCCACACCGCCACGAACCCGCGCGGCTACACCGAGACCGCCTGGAGTGGCGCGGGCAGCGGGTGTAGCGCCTACATCCCGGTGCCGACGTGGCAACAGGCCATCGAAGAAGCCCTAGGAGGATGCAAGAACCGCATCGTGTCGGACGTATCGTACGTCGCCAACCCATATACCGGCGTCGCGGCATACGAGTCATACGAGAACGACGAAGAGCCGCCGGGCTGGCAAGTCTGGGGGGGAACCAGCGTTGGTTCACCCGCGATCGCGGCGATCTACGCGCTCTCGCACAATACCTACGGCATACCAGCCGCAATCGCGTACGGCGAGAAACGGCATCTTCACGATGTCACGACCGGCAGCAATGGCTCGTGCTCGCCGGCATATCTCTGTACTGCAGAAAAAGGCTACGACGGGCCTACCGGCCTGGGCACTCCGAACGGAGTCAAAGCCTTCTAATCACGCAGCAGCGCCGAGGCGCTCCAGACTACGGTATTGGATCGCCTCGGCCACGTGCTCGCCCCGAATCGCTTCGTCACCGCTTAAGTCGGCAATTGTGCGAGCAACTCGCGCGATTCGGTCGAGCGCGCGTGCCGAAAACTGCCGTCGCGCGCTGGCATGCGCCAGCAGTTGCAGCGCGGGCGCGTCGAGGGCACAATAACGGCGCATCGCGTTTCCGGGAATCTCGGCGTTGCAGCTTGGACCTGTGCCGGCAAAGCGGGCGTGCTGACGTTCGCGCGCCGTCAGAACGCGCTTGCGAATTTGCGCCGATCGTTCGGCGCCATCGCAGCGTACCATGTCGTCGAAGGGCACGCGCCCGATCTCGATTTGCAGGTCGATGCGATCGAGCAATGGTCCCGAAAGCTTGCCGACATATTTGGCAACCGTCGCATCGTCGCAGCGGCATTCGGCGCTACGCGCCCCGCGGTAGCCGCAGGGACACGGATTCATGGAAGCGACGAGCTGAAAGCGCGCCGGATACGTAAACGTGCCGGCGGCACGGGCAATCGTGACCGTTCCCTCTTCGAGCGGCTGTCGCATTACCTCGATCGCGCTGCGCGTAAACTCGGGAAGCTCGTCGAGAAAGAGAACGCCGTGGTGCGCGAGCGAAATTTCACCGGGCTTTGCCAGCGCGCCGCCACCGACGAGCGCGGTTTGGCTGATGGTATGATGAGGAAAGCGAAACGGACGAGCGCGAACGATGCCGGCACGTGCAACGAGAAATCCGGCGACGCTGTAAATTTTCGTTACGTCGAGCGCTTCCTTGAGGGACATCGGAGGCAGAATCGAGGGAAGCCGCCGGGCCAGCATCGTTTTTCCGCATCCCGGCGGTCCCACCATCAGCAGGTTGTGACCGCCGGCGGCCGCGACCTCGAGCGCGCGTTTGGCCGCGAGATGCCCGCGCACGTCAGCCAAGTCGCCGTGCACGAACTCGCCGTCGCAATCGATCGCGGGAGTGACCGTGCGCCGGCGCCATTTCGCACCGCTCCCCGAAAGAACGGCGACTGCGGATTGCAGCGATTCCACGGCGTAGAGTTCGATGTCGCCGACGAGCGCGGCTTCGTCGGCGTTGCTCGCCGGAACCATGAGTTTCGTAAACCCTGCATTGCGCGCACCCAGAACCATTGGTAGAATTCCGCTGACCGGCTGTAACTTGCCATCCAACGCCAGTTCGCCGAGCGCGATGAACTCGCATAGCGCGGCGCGTTCGAACTGCTCTTCGATGCCCATGAGCGCAAGGGCGATCGCGAGATCGAACGCTGGACCCGCCTTGCGAACGTCGGCCGGCGACAGATTCACCAGCAGCCGTCCGGGCGGATAGGCGAAACCGGAATTGATGATGGCCGCTCGGACGCGTTCGCGCGCTTCACCCAGTGCGCGATCGGGCAGGCCAATGATTGCAAATCCAGGCGTGCCCGCGGCGCTGTCGGCTTCGACGCGCACGACATAGCCTTCGATGCCGAGCATCGCAGCCGAGAAGGCGACGGAGAGCATCGGAGTTCTTCTGCGCGTCGCATGAAGAACGTCTAGGGGCCGCTGAGGTCGCAATGTAGGCTCCGGCGGTCGCGCCAAGAATGACGGCGGCAATGAGCGCCGATACGATCGCCGCGTTAGCTCAGGTTGGAACGTTCTTCGTGATCTTGATCAGCGTCGCTGCCGCGCTGATTCAACTTCGCCATATTCGCGCCGGGAATCAATTGCAAGCGCTCCTCGCGCTCGAACGGGATTTTCGCGAGCCGAAGCTGCAAGCGGCGCTCAGCTACATTCAAGAGCAACTGCCGCGGCGCCTCGAAGATGCGGCATACCGGCGGGAATTGGAAACGATCGGTTACGTTGATCCCGAACTGCATCCGGAGATGATTGCGTGCAATTGGCTCAACGAGATGGGGACGCTCGTCAAGCGGGAACTCGTTTCGGAAGATACGTTCATGGATCTGTTCGCGCGGCTGATCGCGCACTGCTGGCGTCAGCTTGCCCCGGCAATCGCGATTATGCGTCGCACGCGCGGCCCGACCCAGTACCACGATTTCGAGTATCTGGCGCTACGTGCGGCGGCCTGGTTGAAGCAGAACCCAAGCGGCACCTTCCCTAAGTCGTTTTCGCGATCGCCGTTGCCCGACCGATGGGCGGAAATGGACCAAAAATGAGGCGACAAAGTACATTTCTCCACAGATTGCACAAGATAATGTCACAGGCTGTGGACAATAATCAAAAAGGGAGAAGCATTTGAAAATAGGGCTCGCTCGCGCTGCTTTGTTCGTTGCGGCTTGCAGCGCGTTTGCCGCGTGTTCGCGCGGTACGTCACAATCGACCTCGTCCCCGGCGGCCGGCGGGAGCGGGGCTCAAAAAACGATCGGCGTATCGATCCAGAACCGCGAAGCGCAATTCTATCAAGACATGGAATCGGGAATGCGTGCCGAGGCGGCCAAGTACGGCTACACGATCACCGTCGTCGACGCCAGCCGAGACAATGCCAAGCAGCAGAGCCAAGTCGAGGACTTCATATCCAAGCGTATCGACGCCATCGTGTTGACGCCGTACGATTCGCAGGCGATCGGAAGCGCGATTGCAGAGGCGAACAACGCCGGTATACCCGTTTTCACAGCCGACATCGCTAGCGCCAGTCGAGAGGGCCGTGTCGTCGCGCACATCGCGAGCGATAACGTCGAAGGCGGCTACCAAGCCGGGAAGCTGATCTGCCAGGCCGCCGGCAACCGCGGTACCGTAGCGATCGTTGACGAGCCGGAGGTAACCAGCGTGCAAGATCGCGTCAAGGGCTTCAAACAAGCGATTGCGCAAGTCTGTCCCGGTGTGATGGTCGTCGCCGACGTCGATTCCGGTGGAACGCGTGACAAAGCCAGCAGCGACACCGGCGACATCTTACAGGCGCACCGCGATCTGCGAGGCATCTTCGGAATAAACGACGACTCGGCACTCGGAGCACTGGCGGCGGTCAAAGCGGCGGGTTTGAACGGAAAGATTGCGATCGTCGGCTACGACGCGACGCCCGAGGCACGGGCCGCTATTGCCAAAGGCGACATGTACGGCGATGCAATTCAATATCCCGCAAAGATCGGATCGACGACCATCGACGTCATCCACGAGTATTTTGCGGGTCAGAAACCGGCGGCGATCGTCAAGATCCCGGTCGGCGCATTTGTTCGCTCGAGCGCTCAAGCAACGCCGTAGTGCCTCTTTTGGAAATGCGCGGCATCGGAAAGAATTTTCCGGGCGTGCGCGCGCTCGCCGACGTATCGCTCACGCTCGATGCCGGCGAAGTTCTCGTTCTGGTTGGTGAAAACGGCGCGGGAAAGTCGACGCTGATGAAAATACTCGCCGGCGCGCTGCAAGCCGACGAGGGCGAGATCGTCATCGATGGCAGCACCGTGCGAATCGACTCGCCGCAAACCGCCCAACGCTTAGGCATCGGGATGATTTATCAAGAGTTCATGCTCGTGCCTCAGCTCACCGTACCGGCAAACGTCTCGCTGGGCGCCGAACCGACGCGTGCCGGTCTCATTGACTCGGCGGTGGCACGCGCGCGGGCACGCCGCGTCTTCGACGAGCTGGGGCTGGAGCTTCCGTTCGACGTCCCCGTCTCGCAGCTCTCGGTTGCCGCGCAACAACTTGTTGAAATTGCGAAAGCGTTGGCAAGATCGGCCCGTATTATCGTTATGGACGAACCGACAGCCGCGCTCTCCGATCGCGAAATCGAACGGCTCTTTTCGATCGTCGCGCGCCTTCGAGCCGCCGGCGCGGGCATAATCTACATCTCGCATCGCATGGAGGAGCTGGCGCGCATCGCCGATCGAGTGGTCGTTATGCGTGATGGCCGTGTCGTCGAAACGCGCCGAGCGAGTGAATTCCCGCCGGCCGATATCATTGCAGCGATGGTTGGCCGGCGTCTGGACGCGCATTTCCCCGAGCTGCCGGCGATCCCTGACGACGCGCCCACACGGTTGGACGTGCGCAACTTGCGCCGGGACAACACCGTCGTTGACGTCAGCTTCGCCGTTCGCGCCGGAGAAATCGTCGGTCTTGCCGGATTGATCGGCGCGGGAAGAACCGAGATCGTGCGCGCGATCGCCGGCGCCGACTCGCCCGAGCGAGGTGAGGTTTGCATCGACGGGTCGCGGGTGCCGCCGGGCCGTATTGGCGCCGCGATTGGCGCCGGAATCGCCCTGATACCCGAAGACCGTAAGGCGCAGGGTTTAATACTCGGCATGACGGTGCGGGAGAATGTGACGCTCGCGCACCTCGCCGAGTTCGTGGACCGCGATCAGCTCGTCGATCGAGTACGCGAGCGCGCCGCGACCAAACGGATGGTCGACGAGCTTCGCATTCGAACGCCGGGCATGGAGCAGCTCGCGCGCAATTTGTCGGGCGGAACCCAACAAAAGGTCGTGCTTGCGAAATGGCTCCTCGGCAGAGCAAGTGTTTTTCTCTTCGACGAGCCGACGCGCGGCATCGACGTTGGCGCGAAGAGCGAAATTTATAAGCTGATGATCGAGCTTGCGGCGCGCGGTGCGGCGATCGTGATGGTATCCAGCGATTTGCCCGAGGTGCTGGGCATGTCACACCGCATCCTTGTCGTGCGCGGCGGCCGCATCGTCGCGGCGTTCGGACGCGCCGATGCGACGCCCGACCGGGTGATCGCCGCCGCGACTGGCGCGGCCGCATGACCGACCGTCGCGCGTACTGGCTGCGCATTCTCGGCGCGGCGGCATTTCTGGCGGTGCTCGTCGCCTTGGTCGACGCCGCGTCGCGCGGCGCGTTTCTCGAGCCCAGCAACATCGTGCGCGTGCTGCGCCAAATTACCTACAACTGTATCCTCGGCGTCGGTCAGACGTTCGTGATCATTACCGCGGGAATCGATCTTTCGGTCGGATCGCTGGTCGCGCTCACCGGCGTCGTGGCCGCTCTCTTCGCCAACTCCGTTCACTTGAGCGGATTTCCGCTCATCGCGGCGACGTTGATCGTGGCGGTGGCAGTGGGCTGCGCCGCGGGGTGGGTTAATGCGCTTCCGGTCGTCAAGCTCAATCTACCGCCCTTCATCACGACGCTCGCGATGCTGGAAATGGCCGTCGGCGCCGCATTCATCCTTTCACATGGGCGGCCCGTTGCATTGGCCGGCAACGACTTCCAGAATACGGGCATCGGCTCGTTCCTCGGCGGCGTGACCCGTACGCTGCACCTGCCGAGCTTACCGATCCCCGTGATTTGGATGATCGTGGTGATTGCGGTTGCTTCCGTGGTCTTGAATCGTACGCGCTTCGGGCGCTACGTTTTTGCCATCGGCGGTAACGAAGAGGCGGCGCGCTTAGCCGGCATCAACGTCGCGCGCGTTAAAACCGCCGTCTACATGATCAGCGGCGCCGGCGCCGCGATCGTTGGTTTTCTCTACATGGCGCTCTTTTCGTCGGGCTCACCGCAGACGGGCACCGGCGACGAACTGCTCGAGTCCATCGCTGCCGTAGTCGTCGGCGGCACGAGTTTGATGGGCGGACGCGGCAGCGTCATCGGTACGTTTTTCGGCGCGTTGCTTATCGGCGTGCTCTATAACGCGATGAACCTGCTCAACGTCGATTCCTATCTGCAAAAGGTTCTGCTTGGCGTCGTCATCCTACTCGCCGTCGTGCTCGACGAACTGCGCAAGCGCTACGTAACCCGCTAGTTGCCTCGCGCCCTCGCGTCATGCTCAGGATGACAAAACGACGCCTACGTGCATTGTGGCATTGTGTCATGCTGAGCTTGTCGAAGCATGATGCGCTATGTCATCCTTCGACAGGCTCAGGATGACATAGCCCTTCGACAGGCGCATCCTTCGACAGGCTCAGGATGACAAGGCCGTTCGACAGGCTCATCCTTCGACAGGATCGTCCTTCGACAGGCTCAGGATGACACTAGAACGGGAAGTCCGATTCCTTTAGGCCGACGTTCGTTTTGAAATCGGTGACCGTTTCGTCGAGGACGATTTGCGAGCCGGCGTACATGACCTGGCGGATCGGCCAGTGCGTCTCCTTCGAGAGGTAGAGAATCTGCTCGGTCACGCCGCCGTTGGCCGCGGGATCGGCGACTTTAAGCTCGAGCCGATCTGTCGGAATACCTCCGATCTTGCCACCGTCGGTCTGTGTGAGTTTTCCGGAAATCGTTGCGTAGTTCTCGACGATGCGCTGCAGTAAGCCTTGCGGAATCGTCACGCCGCGCAGCGAGACGGCGCGCGGATCGTCGACCGAGACCGTGCGATGGAAGCCCGAGAGAATGCCACCCTGATGGCCGCTGACTTGATCTCCGCCCGCCCAAACGGCGCCCGAACCTTTGCTGTCGCCATCGAGGATGAGCGTCTTTGCGTAATGCGGCTTCATGAACTGATACTGATAAACGCGGTCCTGCGTTTGATCGCCCTTCGCTTCGTGCACGTGCAGGATCGCCGTGTAATCGTTGACGGCCGCGAAAGCCTGATCGAAAGCCGTAATCGCCGGCGCCGAGTTTGCGGCGCGGAGTGCGGTGCTCGCGCCGAGCACGAATGCGAGACCGGCCGCGACGGCACGGACGAGCGCGAATGAACGACTAAAGTTCACAAATTTCTCCTCGAAACGTCAGGTCGGCTGCGAGCTGGCTTGCGCGCTTTCGTCAATGAGCAGCGTTCCGTGCTTTCCTTCGACACCGATAAGCACATCGCATTTTGCATCGGCAGCGATCTCCTCGATCGTGCGGCCGAGCGGTGCGCCGCTATACTTCCCTTCGCGGAATGATCCCAAAATAATCATATTGGCCTTCACCCTTTTGGCAACATCCAGAACGGCTTGCTGGGTGGAACGCGTCTTGACGATTTCGGTTCGAATCGTGACGTTGTAATTGTTTGCGATCGTTTCCGCAGCCCCGAGTGCGTCGAGCGCGGCGCGCTCTTCAGAGGGCATTGCGGCGTCGGGGGGTAGCGTATAAGGGACTTCGATAACGTAGATGGCCAAAAGTTCGGAACGTTCGCCGCGGGCGAGCTTCACCGCGAGCGCGAGCATGTGTGACGAGTCGATCTCCGGCGAAAAAGCGACGATGAGACTGCCCACCATGCGTTCGAGCTCGCTCTCGGCGAGCGCGGCAATTCGCTGGACGTATGACGACGGTGGATGAAGCATCCACCACAGCGTCGTTCCGATCGTTGCCGCGATAACGGTGGCGATCACTCCGCCGGTCGCGGTGACGTGGACCGCGTTCACCGGAGCCACGTTCCCCCTCGAACGCGCCGGATGAGCGCGATCCGGTGAGCGCCGAGTGCAATCATCGCACCTGCCAACACGACGCCGGGCAGAATGGCAAAGCCCGCTTTCAGCTGGGAAAGAGTTTCGGCGAGAATGACGATGCCGACGGCGATCATTGCCACCGCAAGTACCGTTCGCAGAAGAAGCATGGTTACGTCGCGCCCGCGGCGCGCCGCTCATCACTCGCCTTGAGATTGGCGACGTATTCGTCCATGAGCTCGAGCTCGCCGGCGCGGCGAAGGATGTCAATTTGTGCGGCTCGCCAGTTCCGGCGCTCGGAGCGCAAGATCGGAAGCCGCCGATGATTTCGATAGAGAATATACAAGATGACGCCGAGCAGCAACCAGCTCGGCCCGAAGATGCGCCCCAGCTCGTGCGTGCGCAGCGTAAACATGAGAATCGAGAAGATGCCGATGAACCCGATCACGGCGATGACCGGAAACTCGGCGCGTTCCCCGCGAAAGCGCACCGGCACGTTGAGCGGAATCTTGAATTTGCGCGGGCTCAGCGGGTCGTTCAGACGCAGCGCGATCAAGCCGAGAAAGACGAACGAATAACTCGTCGCTGCACCGAATGCATAGAGGTCGGCGAGGAAATCGAGCCCGCCCTCGCCGTGGAAAAAGCGGCCGTAGAGCGAAGCGATTGGCGGAAAGAGAGCGGGAATCGCCGCGAAGAGAAGTTCGATCACCGCGATTGCCGAGAAGAACGCGATCGAAATCACCGGCGTGCGAAACTTGCTATGCACGCGTTGGAAGAGCGATGGGAGCAAGTTGCTGCTGCTCATCGCATAGGCAATGCGCGAGCTGCCGAAAACGCCTGAATTCGACGAAATCAAAAGCAGCACCGCGCCAAGAATCGGAACGTACAATGCGGCAAAGGCGCCGTAGAACGGCACCTGTTCGGCGAGCAGCGCGACCGCCTTTCCTTGATTGTCGGCATTGTGCGGAAAAATTTGCCAGAACTGCTGTGGATGCCCCGCCGCGTCGGTGATGGGGTGCCAGGGGTGCAGGCCCAGCGCAAGGTTCGAATAGGCCAATGCAAAGATGAGGATCGTGAGAATTAAGGCGACCGAGGTACGCGGAATGATCGACGCGGGCCGCTGCGTCTCTTGGGCCGCCTGCGAAATCGACTCGAGCCCGACGAACGAGACGATGGCCAGCGAGGTGGCAAGCATCAGGTGATAGGGGCTCGGCCAGCTGAACTGCATCGCGTGGATCAGCAGATGCGGCCGAAATGCGAAGAGAAACCCGAAGCACAGGATGCAAGTCTCGCTGATGACGTCGAGTGCCGAAATAACGCCGTTGAAGGCGGTGCTTTCGCGCACGCCCACGACGTTAAGCAGGCAGAGCGCGAGAACGAGCCCGAGCACGACGAGAAAGTGAAGCCATGGGTGAGCCGAGTTGACGAGAGCCGGCAGCAGCTGGCTGGTATAATCCACCGAACTCCAGGCAAAAAGCGTGACGTCGATGGTGAAATCGAGCAGCACCGCCCATCCGGCGATGAAACCAAAGATATCGCCGAGTCCGCGCATGACGAAGTACTGTCCGCCTCCGGCGACCGGATATGTAGCGGCGAGCTCGGTATAGGCAAGACCGATGCAGACGTAGACGACGCCGGCGAAGAGGAACGCGACGTTCGACGCGCCGGCCCCCCAGGCGAGTACCAAGCCGAGTCCGACGAAAATGTCGGCGCCGACGTCCGAATATCCCCACGAAAAGGAGCCCCACGGGGTGACGCTGCGGCGTAACTCAGGCTCGGCGGTCTTGGCGCGCGTCGACATTTAAAAAGCGTCGCGGTGAAGGTTGATGCGATCGCCGTCGAGCGCGACGACGTCGAATCGGATCGGCGATGACGGCGCAACGATCTGCGCGTAGTCGGCCGCGATCGCGCGCAGAATGGCGCGTTTGCGAGCATCGACGGCCGCAATCGCCGACCCGAACGTACGCGAATCGCGGCGTTTGACCTCGACGAAGACGAGGGTTGGTCCGTCAAGACAGACGGCGTCGATCTCCCCGCCGGGTAGGCGCACATTGCGAGCGAGCACGCGATAGCCGTTTGCTTTCAGAAAGCCGCTGGCACGATTCTCGCCCTGCGCGCCTTTCTTGCCGCTATTGGGCAATGGCTTCGAACGCATCGAGCGTTTCCAGGCCGAGTGCGATCTGCGCGTCGCGCACGCGCGCCCAGTTCGCGCGGTGATGAATGCTCGGTCCGTGCTCGCGCAGCGCCGCAAGGTGATGCGGCGTGGAATAACCTTTGTGCAGCGCATAGCCGTAGCGGCCATCTTCCCGGTCGAGTTCGATCATGAGCGCGTCGCGGTGCACCTTCGCCATGATCGAGGCGGCCGCGACCACGGCACAGCGCGCGTCGCCGTGGATCAACGGCTCCTGCGGACCCTCGAACGACCGGATGCGTACGGCATCGGTGATGAGATACTCCGGAATGGCCGCGAGCCGGGCGATGGCGCGTTCCATCGCCAAAACGCTCGCCCAATAAATATTGAGGCGATCGATCTCGGCGACGCATGCGCTGCCGATCGCCCACGCCGTCGCGCGCACTTTGACGATTTCGGCGATCTCAATCCGCAACTCGGGCCGAACCTGTTTCGAATCATTCAAGCCCTTGATGAAGAGTGGTTCGGCAGCGACGACACAGGCGGCGACGACGGGCCCGGCCAATGGCCCGCGTCCCACTTCGTCCACGCCGCCGACCAACGAAAAGCCCCGCGATCGCGCCGCATTCTCGAAATGGTGCAGGCGATGCAGGCGCCGCCGCTCGCGCTCGTAGGCGGTCTTTGCCTTACGCTGCTTGGGGGTCATCGGGAGCCTCCAATGAGATGCGGCCGAAAGCGCCGTCGTTGAACGCGCGGATGTACGACTGCGCTGCGTTGTGGAAATCCGGCTCGCCGCCGCGCCGTTTGAACCCGCGGCTCGCGGCGAACGAGGCTAAATCTGGCACCTTCGTCCGTGGGCTTCGCTCGAAGAGCCAGCAATGAAAGGCGGCGGCAACTTCTTGAGGGTCGTAACGTTCGCGCGGCACGGCTCCACATAGCGCGAGCTTCCATTGTGCGGCGCCGCTCGCGATCCTGGGTGGCAGCACACCCGGCGTGTCGAGCAGCTCGACGCCGCGATCCAGCCGAAACCACTGCGCATGGCGCGTAACGCCCGCTCGGTCTTCGGTCTTTGCCGAGGCGCGCCCCAGCAAGGAGTTGACGATTGAAGATTTTCCTGAGTTGGGAATGCCGACGATCATTGCTCGGGCGTAACCCGGGCGCGCGCGCCGTTGCTTGGATGATAAGGCGATTGCGGATGCGAGCGCGGCGACGCTGCGCGGTTGGCGGCCGTCGACGGCGATCGCATGCAAGCCGTTCGCCGCGAGAACGTTCAGCCAGCGCTTGGTCGTGCTGGGATCGGCCAGGTCGTGCCGGTTGAGCGCGACGATGCGCGTGCGGCGTGCGGCGAGCTCGTCGAGCAGCGGATTGCGACCGCTGCGCCCGATCCGCGCATCGACCACTTCGACGACGATGTCGATCGTACGCAAGTCGTCGCGAATGCGTCGCGCCGCCTTGGCCATATGTCCGGGGTACCATGCAATCTGTCGCTCCATGTCGATATTCCCAGACCGCCCTATGCGAGCGTCACAGGCCGCCGAGCATGCGCGGGGGCCAAATGCCGGCGATCGCGCGGCCGACCAGCATCGAGTCGCTCACCGGACCGAAGGCACGAGAATCCTCGCTCTCCGCGCGGTTGTCGCCGAGCACGTAGACCGACGACGCCGGTACCTTGACTTCGGCGAAGGTTCGATTGTCGAAATGGCGCACGTACGGTTCGTCGAGTGCAGTGTCATTGACGTAGACGCGGCCTCGCTCGATGCGAATGCGATCCCCGGGCACGCCGATCACGCGTTTGATGAAAACTGCGCGCGCGTCGCCCTCGTGACGAAAGGCGACGATCTCTCCATGCGCAGGCACGCCAAAACGGTACGCAAACGTATTGATGAGGACGTATTCGCCCGAGCGAATGTGTGGTTCCATCGAGAGCCCCGTCACCTGCGGCAGACGGACGAAGAAGGCTGCGATCAGCGCGGCGAGCACCGCCAACTGCAACGCCAGGTTCGCTACCGGTCGCCATCGCACGAAGCGGACCACGAACGGCAACTTCGCGAAAGTGCTTAGAGAATCTTGGCTTGCCCGGGCGGCCAAAAAATGAGGAAGGCGCGTCCGGTGAATCCCGCGCCCCCACCGCGGCGTGAACCACTGGCGAAGCTTCCCGAATCCTGCGCGAAGCCCCAGATGTGCGAATCTTCGGAGTCGTTGCGATTATCGCCCAGCATGATGTAGCAGTGTGGCGGAATTCGATTCGGCGCAGCCCACGCGCCCGCCGGCGGAACGTTGGCCTCGCTTTGGTCTAGACGCTGCCATTCCGTACCGTAGCTCACATAGATCCCGTAATTCCGAATCTGCAGGTTGTACGCGGGCTTTTCGGCGACGTATGGTTCGACGAGCGCCCTCCCGTTGAGATAGACGGTACCACCCGCGACCGCAAGCGTGTCCCCTGGGCGGCCGATGACGCGCTTGATGAAATCGTCGGGGGTCGGTACAGGCGGTGGAAAGACCACGACGTCACCTTCATTCGGCGCATGAAAGCGGTATTCGAATTTGTCCACGAGTAAAACGTCGTGAATCTGCAAGGTCGGCAGCATCGACCCCGAGGGAATGTAGTAGGTGCGTGCGACGAACGTTATGAGAACCCAGGCTGCGATGCCCGCAATAATGAAAGGATCGAGGAACTCGCGCGCCATCGCGGTGCTGCGCCCCCCGGAACCGGCAACGACTGGGCGAAGCGACAGAATCGCGCGAGCCACGCCGATGACGGCAACGATCGCGAGCAACTCGTACGGCGTCACCGTCGGCTCAGCGCCATTTCTGTAAGATTCCAAGGCGGTTGAGCGGCCAGAGAATCAGAAACGCTCTTCCGATGAAATTGCTTTTCCGCACGAATCCCCATACGTGTGAATCGTCGGAATAGTTACGGTTATCGCCGAGCAGAAAATAAAATCCCTCGGGAACACGATCCGGCGACTGCCAGAGCGCGCGAGGCGGAATTTGCGCGGCGCGGCGATTTAGGGCGCGGCCGTTGACGTAGATTCCATACCGCATGATTTTCAAATCGTACGTTGGCGCCTCGTTCTCATAGGGCTCGCTCAGCGCGTTCCCGTTGCGATAGACGGTGCCGTTCGCAACTTCGATGCTCTCGCCTGGAGTGCCGATAACGCGTTTGATGTAGTCGGTTCCCTTAGCGCCGGTGGGCAGCGTGAAAACCGCGACGTCGCCGTCGGCCGGCCGGCCCAGGCGATATGCGATTTCGTCGACAAGGAGCACGTCGCGCACTTGCAAGGTTGGCACCATCGAAACCGACGGAATGTAAAACGTTCGGATAACGAACGTAATCAAGAAAAGCGCCAGGAGGGCGGCAGCGATCAACGCGTCGAGATATCCACGCGCCACGGCCAGCGGCCGGCGTGCGAGAGGTTGAGCCGAGAGTGCGAGCCGCGCGATCCCCAAGACGCAGATCAGTCCGACCAGCAGCAGCGGTGTCGCGGGCTATGTTCCTTTGGCCTTCTTTTCCTTGATACGGGCGGCTTTGCCGACCTTCTCGCTCAAGTAATAGAGGCGGCTGCGCGAGACGACGCCACGTTTGCCGACCTCGATTCGCTCGACGCGCGGGCTTTGCAGCAGGAAGGTCTTCTCGACGCCCACGCCGTGGGCGATTCGCCGAACGGTGATCGACTCGCGCGTGCCGCCGCCTTTGCGAACGATGACCACGCCCTCGAACATCTGCGTGCGTTCTTTTCCGCCTTCGAGCACCTTCGAGTAAACTTTGACGGTATCCCCAGGGCGGAATTGCGGGATGCCGTCCTTGAGCTGCTCGCGGTTGAGGACATCGATGACGTTCATAACTCAATCCTAAATGTGGGCACGAAGCGCTGGGCGCAAGCAAGAGCCGGGCACGAGAGCCCGGCAAAACCACCGTATCCTATCACGGCTCTTCCTCCCCCTGCAAGGCGGCATCGTCGCACAGATCGCGACGGCGCGCTGCCGTGCGCAGCCGGGATTGCGCGCGGCGCCATTCCGCAATCTTCGCGTGGTCTCCGGAGAGCAATACCGCCGGCACGTCGACCCCACGGAAGGTGGCGGGTCTAGTAAAGCTCGGGTGATCGAGCAGTCCCCCGGTGAACGACTCGCTGGCCAAGGATTCCTCGGTCAATGCCCCCTCCAAGAGGCGGACCGTTGCATCCATGAACGCCAACGCCGGGATCTCGCCGCCGGTCAGGACGAAGTCGCCGAGCGACAACTCCTCGACGGAATAGATCTGCGAGAGGCGATCGTCGATGCCTTCGTAGTGGCCGCAGACGACGATCAAGCGGTCGAGCGATGCCCAGTGTCGGGCATGGTGTTGTGTGAAACGCTCGCCGCTCGGGCTAGGAACGACGATCGCGCCGCGCTCGGCGGGGCCGGCCTGGGCCACGATTCGGTCGAGAACACGCGCGATCGGCTCGACTCGCATCACCATCCCCGGGCCACCGCCAAACGGTGCGTCGTCGGCCCGCTCGCCCTCGCCAAGCTCGTCGAGCAAATGGTGATAGTGCACCGAAGCGATCCCGTTTTCGACGGCGCGCCCGACGATCGAGAGCCCGACGAAGGGCGCGAAGAGCTCGGGGAAGAGCGTGACGATATCAATCGTGAACATGGGGCAGAGCGTGATTCGGGATGAAGGCCAATTTGCTTGCGCGTTGCGCGCGCTGGATCGGCGCGATTTTGCCGCTGCCGAGCTCGCGTTTTCGCAACTGCTTGCCGACGCTCGTTTCAACGCGAAAGACCGAGCCGTTCTCTTGAATAAACGCGGCGTCGCGCGCATCGGACTGGAGCGCCGCGGAGAGGCCAGGGTAGATTTTAAAGAGGCGCTCGCGTTGGACGCCGGGCACGCGCCGGCGCTGACGAATCTTGCCAACCTCTCGCTCGAAGAGGGCGACGTCGAAACGGCCATTGCTGGGTACGAGCGGGCGATCGCCGTGGATCCCGAGTATGCAATCGCCCATTTGAACTTGGGCGTTGCGTATAAGCGCGCCGGGCGCGTCGCCGAAGGCGTTCGCGCGCTGCGCCATGCGCAGCGCTTAGAAGTGCGAGCTAACGCTGCGCGTTCTTGGCAGCAGGCTCGGCGGCGGTGATCTCTTCGAGATACTCAAAGAGCTGCGGAAGCGTAATTTTTTCCAGCGCAGTTCGCTCGCCGATGACGGCACCATCTTCGCCCTCGTCGCGAATATAGCAGCGCGTCTCCACGGCATCCGCGTCACCGCTCACGAAGGAGACGGCGAAACCGCGCCCCGGAATCTCGTCGTAGATTCGCATGGTCTGCGGATTGAGGATTTCGATCGAATGCGACTGGCTGTTTGCGTCGAAGAAGAGAATCTTGAGATGCTCGAAGTTGGTCACTTCGATGAGGCCCACGACGAAAACGTTCTTTGCGGAAAAGAATTCGTGACCGCGTTTGCTGCGGCTCGAGACTTCGTAGAAGACGCGATGCGCAACGAACCGGTTCAGGATCTTCCGCAGCGTCGCCAGCGAAGCCAACGTTTCGGTGCGGTTGCCGCGTGTGTAGATGATCTTCACGGGCGGGCCCCATGGCTTGCACGGCCGGGCAGGTAAGCCCTTCCGAAGCATGTTTTCCGTTCCCGACATTCTCGTCGTTTCGATCCTGGCGCTCTTGCTCTTCGGGCCGGAGCGGCTGCCGAAGGTCATGCGCCAGGCGGGCCGATTCATGCGCGACGTCCAGCAGACCTCGCAGTCATTCATCGCCGAAATGGAGCGCGCCGCCGACGCTGAGTCTCCGCCTCCCGACGAGGGGGCGAAGCCGATTGCGAAGCCCTAAATGTTGAAGTTTTGGCGGATTTCGGTTATGCGCTGCTGCACGATCGAACGTACTTGTGCGTTCAAGCGCTGCTTCTGTTCGTCGGGAAGCCGCCGATAGATCATGTATCCGGCGGCCGATAGCAGACCGCCGAGAACCCCTACCAGCACCACCTTGCCGGCGTCGCCGGCATCGGCTTCGTCGGGAGTTGCCTTCTCACCGAAGGCGCCCTGATAGCCATTGCCTTGGTTGGTCGAACTCGACCAGGGTTGCTCGGGCGGGGTCGTTCGGAAGCTCTCAGACATCGTCAACTCTCCTTCGGTAGCTCAGGTGTTACCCGTTCGGGGCGCCCGCGTCCCACGCGACGAGGGGCGAACGTCGATACGACGCAAACGCACGTGATCGGGATATTTGACGGCGATCTGTTCGATCGCGAGTTCGGCCGTGGCGACAATGGCCCGCACGCTCTCGTCGTCGCGGCGATCTTCCGCCCAACTCAACTCCAGCATGCCAGGCTCTTGACGCGCCACAACCTCTGCCCGCGCGTGCTCGGCCAAACCGAGTCGGACCGCCTGCAGTATCGCTGACACCGCGGCACAGACGATGTCCTCGCCGTGAGCCGCGAACTCAGTATGCCCCGAAGCGGAAAGACCCGCCAGGCGATCGCCGTCGCGATAGACGGTAACTTCAAGCATCCCGCCGCCTACGGCAGCGTGATTTTTGTGATCTTGACCTCGGCGTACGGTTGGCGGTGGCCCCGCAGCTTGCGGACGCGCTTCTTGGGCTTGTAGCGAAAGACCAAGATCTTTTTGTCCTTGGCCTGGCGCAGCACGGTCCCCGAAACCGTCGCTCCTTCGAGGGTCGGGCTGCCGACGCGAGCGGCATCGTCGCCGCCGGCGAAGACGACCCGGTCGAAGGTCACATCGGAGCCGACCTCGCTCGCGACCAGATCGCAGCGGATAACGTCGCCCTCGGCAACTCGATACTGCTTGCCGCCCGCTTCGATGATCGCGTACATAACCTCGGTACGATACCAAATCTTGACCGCGCCGTCGAGCTATGCTAAAACAGAGTAGTCTATGAAACAGAGTAATCTAGGGCCGGATGTGCCAGGCAGATTGCCGCTGGACGCCGCGCATGCGCACGACCACCTCGAAATGGTCGATCGGATCCTTTCTGAATGGCAGCCGCGGCTCTGTTCGGGCGGCGAGTACTTCGTCGTCTGGGGCGTTGCCTCGGCCTATATGACGGTTCTCTTGCATCTCGTAGGGCGCGGTTTGCTGCCGGCGGCGGCGCTCTGGTCGGGACCGATCGTCCTGGCGGCCAGCACGATCTTTTCGATCGTACGCAGCCGGGCGGCGCGACGCGTCGCTGCGCGGACATCGCTGATCGAACGCGAGTTTTTCAACGTCCTGTGGGTAACGCTTGGATTGGCGTTCATCGTCAACGTCGCGGCCAATCGCATCTTCGCCGGTTTGGCCGGCGCTGCGATCTGGAGCGTCGCGCAGGCGATTGTCCTGCTCTACATCGGGATGCACGGTAATCGGCGCGCGCAGATCGCGGGACTGCTGGTGATCGTTTCGCTCGTGGTGGCGAACTTCGCGCAGCCAGGCGCCGCCGCGTACGTTCTCGCCGCGGGCATGCTCGCCGGGTACGCCGGCTTCGGCCTGAGCGAACTGCTGGCGCGCGATTAGCGATTTTCCCGCGATGGACGAGCTCTTACTCTCCAAAGTGCGGCTCGGTGTCGTGGCCGAGTTGTTGAACTTCGATTGGGTCGCCTTTTCGGAACTCGTACGCGCGCTCGACGTCAGCAACGGCAACTTAGGCGCGCATATGACCAAGCTCGTCGACGCCGGCTATGTGGAGGAAGTGAAGAGTTTCGTCAACCGCCGGCCGCTGACGCGTTTTCGACTGACTGCGCGAGGGCGCGCTGCGTTTGCGGCCCACGTTTCCCAGCTTCAGGCCTTACTCAAGGAAGCAACGTAAATGATGGAATCGACAATTCTTACCTGCGAGAACGTGACGAAATCCTATGGCGACGTTTGCGCCCTGCAATCGCTCTCGTTCGCGGTTGGTCGCGACGAGATCGTCGCACTGCTCGGGCCCAACGGCGCCGGAAAGACGACAGCGCTGGAGATCGTACTCGGGCTGCGCAGCGCCGACTCCGGCCGCGTCAAGCTCTTCGGCTCGTCTCCGCGAAACGTCGCCGTTCGGCGCCGGCTTGGCGCGACGCCGCAAGAGAGCAGTTTCCCCGAAATGCTACGCGTCGACGAGATCGTCACGTTCGCTGCCGCGCACTACACGCATCCGGCCGACGTCGGCGAAACCCTGCAACGTTTCGGACTCGCCGAGATGTCAAAGCGCCGCGCCGGAACGCTCTCCGGTGGGGAGTCGCGGCGGTTAGCTCTCGCGCTCGCGTTCGTCGGTGATCCCGAACTGATCGTGCTCGACGAGCCGACGAGCGGGCTCGATGTCGAGTCCCGACGGCGGTTGTGGGAATTGGTGCGCGATCTCGGCGGCGGCCGGTCCATTCTTTTTACGACGCACTACCTCGAAGAGGCGCAAGCGCTCGCAACGCGGATCTTGGTCGTCGACGGCGGACGTTTGCTCTTCGATGGCGCGCCGCAACTCTTGCGCGAGCGCGTTGGCGGTCGCCGCGTGCAGTACATCGGCAGCAACGGCCCGGTCTCGATCGCGACCGCCGATGCGGATGCCTACGTTCGCTCGATGGTTCGTGACGGCGTCGCCTTCTCCGATTTGGAGATCGCGCGCCCATCGCTCGAAGAAGCCTTTCTCACGCTGACAGGGGGTCCACGATGAACTCGCTGACACTATTGCGCGCGCACACGCGCGTCGCGTTTCTGGATCTCTTGCGGTGGCCCGGATACGTCGTACCGACCGTCGCGTTCCCCGCGATGTTCTTTGCGCTCTTCGACCTGCCGTTTGCGCGGCGCAGTGCGGCGGTTGCCGATTTTACGACCTTGGCCTTCATCGTCTTTTCGATTGTCGGCGTGGCGCTCTATCAGTTCGGCGTCGCGATCGCGCAGGAACGCGGCCGCCCCTGGGAACGCTATCTGCGCACGCTAGCGGTCTCGACCACGGTGCGCTTTAGCTCGCGAATCGTGACCGCCGTGCTCTTCGGAACGATGACCGCACTGGTGGTCGCGCTGGTCGCACGCGCGTTTACGCCGCTCGATCTGAGTTTTGCGCAATGGCTGTGCGTGCTGCTCTATGCGCTCGCCGGCGGCGTGCCGTTTGTCTTGATCGGAATCTCGATCGGCTATTGGACCTCGCCGCGAGCCGCCGTCCCGTTCGCAACTGCCGTCAATTTGCTGTTGGCCTATGCCGGCGGCCTTTGGATGCCTCCCTCCGACCTTCCGGAATTCGTGCAGCGCATCTCACCGTATCTGCCGACGCGCCAGTTCGCCGATCTGCTCTGGAGCGTGCTGGGAAATCCGGGTGGCGGACGCGCGGCGGCGGGCTTGGCAATTTATGCCGTGGCGTTCGCCGTCATTGCCGCAATCGGATATCGCCGCGACGAGCGAACGCGCTACGCCTAACGCCTAGGCATGCTGCCGCCGGTCGTGTAGAATGCGAGCATATTCCCACGTAGCGGAGGATTGGTCATGCAGCGATCTATTGGAATTGCGGGCGCCGTCCTCGGCGCCGCTTTGCTCGTCGGACTCGTCGCGTGTTCGGGTCGCGGCGCGGGTTCGCCGAGCGGCCTGCCGCCCCTCGAATCGACGACATTCGGTCATCGGGTCCCCGGAAGTTCGGCGACGCCGCCCGTCACCGCGCCGGTGACGATTCCCTATCCTTACACCAACCACTGGACGACGAAGACCTGGGCCGGCCCGAGCGCCTCGCCGATGCCGACGACGGGGAGCGATGACGGCGTTATCACCGTAAACTTCGCGCTCGATAAAAAGAGCGGCATTTACGACGTTCTGGAGCGGATCAAATCGAAACTGGGCTACACCGAAAATCTCGACTCCGCTATCGGATTTCTTCCGCACGACGGCGGCATCGCCCAGATCATTCTCTCCGACGACTACACCTATGTCGCGGGCCCATTCGATGAAACCGGAATGGACACGTATCCGCAGGGAGAGAACTCCTTCGATTTTCCCTTGACAACCGGTCGTCGCTGGAGTGCTGCGGCAGCGCATACGTCATACGTCAATGAGTATCTCTCGGGCAAGGGCGCCTTTGCCGAGAACGATGCCTATACCGAAACGGCCGTCGGCACGTATCAGGGCCAGACCTCATATTCGAACCTGCACGGAGGCAAAATCCAAGACAACTACGCGTCCACGACGGACGTAGCGAACCAGGGTCCATCGGTCTATACGCTCTCCGAGCGCGCGGCCGGTTACAACAAGCTCACGCAGATCTTCGAGTTGCCGAACGATAATTTTATCGCTGTGCGCTCCAAGGGGCGCGCTCCGTTGCCGTACAAACGCGGCACGGTGAAGGTGCCCGATTGGTATCCCGCGGGCCGGTTACCGAGTCAGCTCTATTCCGATCGCTTCGATGTCGTGGGGCCGGCAAGTATGCCCTCGTTATGCGGAAAGCGCGCGGGGCAAGCGTCGACCGAAGTCCTCGAACGCTTCGCGAATTTAGATCCCGTTCAAGGATTCTATAACACCTACGAAAGCTGGTACTACCTGGCTCAACTCGCACCCGGTCAGTACTGGTTTGGCTGCATCGTGGAAAAGTACCGAAACGAAACGTACGCCAACGGTTGGGTGATGAGTCCGGGCGACTGGGGCGGACTGAGCTCTCAGCAGATCGGCACCGAAGTTCTCATCGCATCGAGTGTCAAAGACGACGCGATCGGTCATTCGCCGCCACAAACGTGGTCGGCCACGGCTGCCCGATCACCCGGCAGCGGTTCGGCGCTCGTGCGCTGAACGCCAACCTGCGGCGAGCTCATGCGCGGCCCGCAGGCCCTCTTCGAAGGCCCGCACCGCGTTGAGCTCGCCGGCGTTCCTTGCACCGCCGACGACGCGAAAGGGAACGTTCAGGGTGCGAATGGGCTCGAGCAGCGCGTCGTTGCGTTCCTGCCCCGCTGCAACGACGACGGTATCCGCCGCTATGGTGCATTGCGAGCCGTCGGCGGCGCGCACGCGAACTCCGCCCGCAACGATCGCTTCGTAAACGACGTTCGGTAACGTTTCGACTCCGGCTGCGCGTAGCGCGCGCACCACGGCCCACCGCGTTGTCTTTCCAATTCCTTCGCCGATCGTAGCGCCGCGGCGCATGAGGGCGACTTGTTTACGTCCTCGCACGACGATTGCGCCGTCGTTCGCCGTCGCTAACCCATGCTCGTAGAGAAAACGCGTGCCTTCGTCGCTTTCCGTTGTACCGAAACTCAGATAGTGGGCAACGTCGACGCCAATGCCGCCGGCGCCGAGGATTGCCACCCGCTCGCCGACCGCACGATCGCGCAGCAGAACGTCGGCGTACGAAACGACGTGCGGCAGGTCGTGGCCGCTCAGCCGAATAGTTCGCGGGTTGACACCGGTGGCCAGCACGATGCCGTCGAATCCGCTCAGTGCGGCGGCGTCGACCGCACGGTCGAGATGCACGACCACGCGCAGGCGCGCGAGTTCGTTGGTAAAGTAGCGAATCGTCTCACCGAAATCGCGCTTGCCCGGAATGCGCCGAGCCATTCTAAATTGACCGCCCAGCTCAGATTGAGCTTCGAAGAGCTCCACGCGATGGCCGAGCGTCGCGAGCGCGCGGGCGCTCTCCATGCCGGCGGGACCTCCTCCCACGACCGCAAAGCGGCCCGACGCCTTGCGCGTGACAGAGGGTGAAACGAACTCTAACTCGCGGCCCGCGCGCGGATTGACCATGCACGAAACCGGTTCGTCGAGTAGCGAGCGGTCGATGCACGCTTGATTGCAGGCGATGCACGTATTGATAAGCTGGGATTGCCCGCGAGCGGCTTTTGCGACGATCTGCGAATCGGCAAGAAACGGGCGCGCCATCGAGATAAAGTCGACGCTCCCAGCGGCGAGCACTTCGTCGGCCACGGCGAGAGAGTTCATGCGATTGCTGGCGATGACCGGGAGATCGCCAACGTCGCGCTTGATCGCGGCGGCATACGGCACCCAAACACCATTGGGCACGAGATGCTGCACGGTCGGTATCGATGACTCGTGCCAACCGATTCCAACATTGAGCGCATCGACACCCTCATCTGCCAGCACGCGCGCGAAGTCGAGCGTTTCTTGCGCGCTCGTTGAGTCGCTCATCAAGTCGGCGCCGGACATGCGAAAGATCACCGGAAAATCGTGCCCGGCGCGGCGTCGAATCGCACGAACGACCGCGCGAGCAAAGCGCATGCGCCGTTCGAGGTCGCCGCCCCAGGCGTCGTCGCGCCGATTCGTGAGCGGCGAGAGGAACTGGTTGATGAGGTAGCCTTCGGACCCCATCACCTCCACGGCGTCGTAGCCGAACTCGCGCGCTCGGGCGGCGCCGAGCGCGAAATCCTCAATCGTACTTTCGATTTCGGCTTCGTCGAGTGAGCGCGGCGGAGTTGGCGAGAAGCGCGACGGTACCGCTGACGGCGCAACGGGCGTCAATCCGAAGGACGACTGCAACGCGTAACGCCCGGCGTGGAAAAGCTGTAAGGCGATGCGACCGCCGGCATCGTGGACGGCGATGGCCGCCTTGCGCAACGGCCAAACGCCGTCCGATTCGTTGATGAAGCTATAGTTTCTCCCGCCGGCGCCGACCCGATTGACCGAGGAACCGCCGGTGACGATCAGCCCGGCCCCACCTCGCGCTCGTTCCGAATAAAAGGCCGCCAACGCCTCGGCGTCGCGCTCGATACCCAAATGCATCGAGCCCATGACGATGCGATTGGGCAGAAGCAAAGCGCCGATCGCTCCGGGCGCCATTGCATATTCGAACATCGCGCCAGTGCTACGGTCAGCGAGACCTACGTGAGCGAGAGGGGCGGCGACGTATCCGAGTAAAACGGCGGCGCGATCACGCTCAGGCCTCCGTCGACCGCGATCGTTTGACCGGTGATGTATTCGGATTCCGGGGCGAGAAGAAAGGCGATCGTGTCGGCGACCTCCTGCGGGGTCCCCATTCGCCCTTTGGGCACCTTCGAAAGCACCGACTCCATTGCCGCCATTCCCGGCACGCGTTCGTAAAAGTACGCGCACGATTCCGTATCGATCAAACCACCGTTGATGGCATTCACGTTGATGCCGTACGGAGCGAACTCGACCGCCATATAACGCACGAAAGCCTCGACGGCAGCTTTGTTCGATCCGAGGTTCGCGTAGGTCGGGTACGCGCGGACGCTCCCATAACTCGAGAGCACGGCGATACGGCCGCCGCCGGTCATCAACTTCACTGCCCGCTGCGCTCCAAGCACGAATGCGCGAACGTTCAAATCGAACGAGCGATCGAGGTTGTTGGCTTTAAGATCGACGATCTTTTTGAACGAACTCGCCGCGGCGTTGGAGACGAAATGATCGAGCCGCCCGAACTCGGCGGCGACGCGATCGAAAAGCACGTCGATCTCCTCAACCGCCTCCATGTTCGCCTGAACCGCGATCGCACGCGAGCCAAGCGACTCGATCTCCCGCACGGCGTCGGCCGCAAGATCGGCGTTGCGCACGTAATTAACGACGACCGACGCTCCCTCGCGCGCCAAGGTGAGGGCCAAAGCGCGGCCGATCCCGCGTGAGCTGCCGGTGATGAGTGAAACCTTGTCTTCGAAGCGGCGGCTCATGCGCGCCCTCCGCCGAGCAGCTCGCGGGCAATGACCGTCTTTTGTATTTCGTTCGTGCCCTCTTCGAATCGCTGCGCCCGCGCGTCGCGGTAGACGCGCTCGATTGCGTTTGGCTGCCAAAAACCGATGCCGCCGTGAATCTGCAGGGCCTTGTCGGTAACGCGCGTGAGCATGTCGACCGCCTGGAGCTTAGACATCGAGGAGAGCATCGGTGCCTGCGGGCTTTGAGTTTCCCACGCGTTCGCGGCATGCAAAACGAGCTGCCGGGCCGCTTCGATGTCGGTCGCGTTCTCGGCGATCATGAAGCGAATCGCCTGACGTTCCTCAAGCTTCTTTCCGAACGTTTCGCGCTTGCGTGCGTACTCGATCGCGAGTTCGTGAGCGCGCCTGGCCAATCCGACGCAGCTCATTGCCACCGAGATTCGGCTCGGCACTAAAAAACCACCGAGTGCGACTTCCAAACCTTGTCCCTCCTCGCCGAGCCGCTGCGCGACCGGAACGGGGGTACGGTCGAAGTGCAGCCGCGCATGATCCGTGCCACGCACGCCCATCGATTCGTCCATCTCGACGACCGTCGCTCCCGGCGCGCGGCGATCGACGAGCAGCGCGAGGGTCCCGTCGGCCCCGCGCGTGCCAGCTAGCCGCGCGAAGAGCAGCCAATAGTCGGAAATGGTACCAAAAGTGATGAGATGTTTTTCGCCGCTCAGATAATACGTATCGCCCTCGCGAACGACGCTGCAGCGCAGATCGGCACCGGTGCCCGCGGTCGGTTCCGTCAACGTGAATGCGATCTTCATTTCGCCGCGGACGGAGGGGATGACGAACTTGCGACGCTGGTCCTCGCCGGCAAAACGATCCATCGCGCGCCACGTCCCATTGACAACATGCACGATCATCCGGATCGACGCGTGCGACATCGAGAAAAGCTCGATCAGCTCGAGATATCGAACGAATGGTACTCCACGCCCTCCATAGGCAACCGGCGCGGCGAGCGAAAGATAACCGCGCGCTCGCAGTTCCTCCCATAGCTCGGGCGGAACGCGACGTTCCCTTTCAATGCGCAGCGCCCACTCCTCGGCCGGGCCGGCCACGTAAGCCGCGATCTCATCTTTGAGTCGGGCGAAGTCGGAATCGGCCTGGTCCCCTGCAAGATCGGCGCGATCGAGTTGCTTCACGAGATCGATTCCTTGACGCGTTCGTGCGGCCGCAACGTCCGCGCGCGCTCGCGTAGTACGTACTTTTGAACCTTGCCCGACGGAGTGCGCGGAAGGTCGCCGATGATCTCGAGCCGCTCGGGCCAGTATTGTTTGGCGACCTGGCAGGCATCGAGGTAATGTTGCATTCGTTCGAAGCCGAGCGTCGCGCCACCACGCAGCACCACAAAGGCGCAAGCGCGCTCGCCCAACCGCGGATCGGGCATCGCAACGATCGCGATCTCTGCAACGGCGGGGTGATCGCTCAAGAGCTGCTCGACTTCGGCGACGGGAATTTTCTCACCGCCGCGATTGATGACGTCGCGAACGCGACCCGTGATGCGAACGTAGCCCGACTCGTCCATGACGCCGAGATCGCCGGTTCGAAACCAGCCGTCCGCGGTAAAGGCCGCTGCGGTCCATTCCGGACGATCGACGTAACCCTCGAACATCGTCGGCGACTTTACCTCGAAGTGCCCTTCCTCGCCGGGGGGCAGCACGCGCCCCTGCGAGTCGGTAATGCGTAAATGAATCCCGCGCAAGGCGCGTCCGTCGGTTCCCCATACCTTTGCCGCTTCGTCATTGGGGGCGGCGAGCGACCCAAGACACGATTCGGTCGTTCCCCACGCGCCGCAGACCGCGGTGCCCAAAATGCGCGTTGCACGTTCGGCCAATCCGCGCGGTACCGCCGCGCCGGTTGCCACGAAGATTCGCAGCGCCGCCGGCGGACGTTCGCCTTGCTCGACGGCGGCGACGAGGTCGGCCAAGAAGGGCGTAGCGGCCTGTACGAAGGTGCCGTCCCAATCGTTGAGCGCGCGCAGCGCCCGCGCCGGATTCCAGACGGGCTGGACGATCTGCGGAACGCCCATCAGAATCGCCAGCCACATCCCGTACAGAAAGCCCGTCTGATGAGCCAGCGGCGACGGAACGAAAATGCGATCGCTCGCGTTGAGGCCGATGTGTTCGACTTCCATTGCGGCAGCCCGCATCAAAACGTCGTTGCGATGCAGCACGCCTTTGGGCTCGCCGGACGTTCCCGAGGTGAAGAGAAGCTGCGCGACCGCATCGGGTTTGCTCCGGCGTGCCTCGAGCGCCTTTGTATCAACACGGACGTCTTGCAGCGCTTCTTGCAATCGAAGCCAATGCACCGAGCTATCGTAATCGTTGGCGCTCGGAAGCGGCCCTAAGTGGCGTCCGCTCGAGGAAACGATCACGTGCTCCAAACGCAGCGGAAGCTCACCGCTGAAGATCGACGCCTCACTGAGCAGCGATGCGATCTCGTCGGCGTGGCGTCGGCCGCGGGCTTCGTCGGGGACGATAAGCACGCGCGCCCCGGAACGGCGGAGCGAGAACGCGACCTCGCGCTCGCGAAAGATCGGCATGAGCGGGCAGCAGACGCCCCCGACGCGCAGTGTTGCAAGCGAAACGACCACAAACTCCAAGCAGTTGGGAAGCTGGTAGGCGACGCACTCCCCGGCGCGGACGCCGAGCTGCAGGAGCAGCGTTGCCGTGCGTTCCACGCGATCGAGTAGCTCCTGCCAAGTTAAGGTTGCGTCGTTCCCGTCCCGCGTCTCGACGACCGCGAGCTCGAGCGGCATCTCGCTCGCGTGACGCCGGAGAAGCTCGTCGAGCGTGAGTTGCGCGGCTGGATCGGGCTTGAGCATCGCGCGTTCGACCAAATGGCGCCGGCCGTTGCCCGGAGCGTTGGAGATCGACATAGGAACCCCGATACTGCGCATTGCTTCGAGGAAACGCGGATACGAGATGCGATAGGCGTGCGGGTACGTCAGCGTGCTCTGCCCTTGCGCGCGCGAGGCCGCAACCGCGAGCGACATGAGGATGCGGTGATCGTTGAACGAGGAGAGATGCGTGCCGAAAAGTTTCGTGACGCCGTGCGCTATGAGGCGATCGTCGTGTAGCTCGAGTCGCCCGCCCATCCGATTGAGCTGCAGCATCGCGGCAACGCGATCCGATTCCTTAAGGCGCACGTGACGGATATTCTCTAAAATCGTCTCGCCGCGGGCGAACGTGCCGAGCGTCGACAAAATCGGTAGCATGTCGGGGATATCGCGACAATCGACCCGCACCCCGCAAAGTTGGATTCCCTCGTGTTTCACTCGCACCGCACGCGCATCGGAATCGTACGTCATCGGCAGACCCATTTCGCGCACGATCTCCATAAACGCGGCTTCCGGGTGATCGGGGAGCTCGCCAGGGAGCGTCCGCAGGCCGCGAAAGAGCACGTTTGAAGGATGCAGCGCTGTGACCGCCAGTCCGAAGGCGACCGAGCCGATGTCGGCGGGCAGCTCGACCGTCGCCGGACGCGCTTGCTGTCCCGGCTCGATTTCGAAGCGTCGCCAGTCCGGCGCGATTCGTACGTGTAGATCGAAGGCGCGCATCATCTGGGCGGTCAGCTCGATGTAGGGGCGTTCGTTAAGTTCGCCTTCGACCTCGATGACCGTTCGCATACGCGCAAACGGAGCGAGTAAAAGCAGGCCGGAAATCCACTGTGAGAGCGTTCCTGGAATAACGATGCGGCCGCCGCGCGGTTTGCCTGGAGTAATCGCGATCGGCGGGCAGCCGTTCGACGATTCGAATCGGACGCCCAGTTGCGCGAGCGCTTCAAGGAGTGGCCCGACTGGCCGGCGCTGAAAGTATTTTTGTGCCGTCAGCGTGATCGGTGCGTCGGCCAGCGCGGCCAGACCAATCATGAAATAGAGCGTCGAGCCCGAACTTCCGACCGAAACGACTTTGCGCTTCACATGGTACGGACCGCCCGTCACGAGCAGCGTTTGATCGTCGACCTCGATCTTCGTACCGAGCGCGCGCAGAACGTCCATTGTGAACTGGACGTGGCGTGCGTCCGATAGTCCACGAATCCGGCTGGTTCCCGGCGCAAGTGAGGCCAAGATCAGCGCGCGGTGCGCGTGATATTTTGAATTCGGAACGACGACCTCGCCGGCCAGCGGCCCGCTCGTACCCTTGACAAGAAGATTCACGGGACGTACCTCATCTTCCGAACGCAATCAAATGCGCCCTGCCCAGGGTTACCGGGAGAGAATCAGCGACGCGTTCTGTCCGCCGAAGCCAAAAGCATTGACTTGAATCGCCGTATAGCGGTGAACGCGCGGTTCACGGGTCACCAAATCGAAGCGCGTTTGCCGATCGACGCGCTGCGTTCCGATCGTCGGCGGTATTCGGCCTTCGAGCATGCCTCTGATGCCCGCGATCGCGCACATCGCACCGGAGCTTGCCATGCTGTGTCCCAGATGGCCCTTGATGGACGTGACGATCGCGGGACGGGCGCTGTAAATCTCGTCAATCGCTTTCGCCTCGGCCGCATCGCCCACGATCGTACCGGTTGCATGCGCGTAAACGACCTGACATTCATCGCCGGCCTCTCCGGATCGTTCGAGGGCGTCGCGCATCGCTCGTACTTCGTAGCGCGCCGACGGGTCGGGCGAAGTGATGTGATAGGCATCGGCGACCGAACCGTATCCGCGAATGCGAGCGAGAATTGGCACGCCGCGCGCCTGCGCGCTCTCAACGCGCTCGAGAACGAGAACGCCCGCACCGTCGCCCATTACGAAACCATCGCGATCGACATCGAAGGGGCGGGAGGCCAAGGTAACGTCGTCGTTGCGCGAGAGGGCGCCGGCGCGGACGAGGCTTTCGTAGACGAGCGGGCTGAGCAGCGTTTCGCTCCCACCGGTAATCGCGGCCTCGATCTCGCCGCGCTCGATCATGCCGGCGGCCAAACCGATTGCATCGAGCGATGAGGCGCAGGCCGTGCTGATCGCCAATTGCGGGCCGTGAAGCTTCCAATGCATCGCGATCGAGGCGCTCGCCATATTCGGAATGACGAGTGCCATCAGTTTCGGAGTGACCTGGCGCGCTCCGTCAAGAAAGCGCGTCTGTGACTCGGCGACGAGCGGGAACCCGCCCATCGTGTTTCCGAGAACGACGGCGGTGCCGTGCGGCGGCGTCAATCGCGCGCTATCGAGCGCCTCGGCCGTTGCGGCCATTGCGTATTGTGTGAACCGATCGGTATTGCGCAATGCGGCGCGTGGCAACAAACTCTCGTCGAGAAAATCATCACCCACCGCCGCCCAAAAAGTGTTTCCTGAAACGCGCGCGTCCGCGGCCATTGGCGCTATTGCGCGTTTCCCGTCGAGAAGATTGCGCCAAAACAGCTCGGTGGTGTTGCCGAGGGGCGACACGATTCCAAGTCCCGTGACGGCAACCTGCTCCATTGAAGGTCTCATTCATGCCTCGATACGGGCGGCCTCCTCGTTGGTAGTGTCGAGAGGATGAAGCGCTGTCGGCATGTCGAAGCCGGGCGGGTGGAACGCGGAGTCAACGTACCGCAATCGTACCGGCTCGTTCGCCGCGACGCTCGCGGCGAACGAACGGTCGTGAAGTTACGTAGCGGCGCGACCTTTGGCGGCGACGAGCTCGCCATCTGCGCCGGTCCCTGCGGCGTTGAATCGGCCGAACAACTCGAACAAGCGGCGCGCGCCGTTGCCGCGGCGGGCGCAAACGTGTTACGTGGTGGCGCATATAAGCCGCGGACGTCGCCCTATTCGTTTCAAGGCCTTGGCGAAGAGGCGCTCAAGATGCTGCGTTATGCCGGCGACCGGCATGGTTTGGGCGTCGTGACCGAGGTCATGGACCCACGCGATGTCGAGAAGGTCGCGACCTATGCCGACATGCTGCAAATCGGCGCGCGCAACATGCAAAACTTTTCGCTGCTGCGCGAGGTCGGTGCGATGCGGATACCGGTCCTGCTCAAGCGTGGGCTTTCGGCAACGGTCCAAGAATGGTTACTCGCCGCCGAATACATTCTGGTCGGCGGCAACGAGAGCGTCGTTCTTTGCGAGCGCGGCGTGCGTTCGTTCGATGTGGCGACGCGCAATCTGCTCGACATTTCCGTCGTGCCGTTGCTCGAGGAGATGACCCATCTACCGGTGATCGTCGATCCTTCGCACGCCGTCGGCATCGCGCGTTTGGTGCCTCCGACTGCCTTGGCGAGCGTTGCCGCGGGCGCACACGGACTACTGATCGAGGTCCATCCGGATCCGGCAAACGCGCTCTCGGATGGCGCGCAGTCGCTCAACTGCGCGCAGTTCGAGCGACTCATGCGCCAACTCGCGGCAATGGCCGAGTTTGCCGGCCGGCGGCTCCCCCGGCGCTATCGCGTCGTCAGCACCGATAGCGCGTCAAATCTCGCATAGCCGCCTGAACGGCGTCGAGCAACGCGCGTTAGGCGACACCCGGCACGAAGCGAAGCGCGAGGCCATCAATGCAGTAACGCAGATGCGTCGGCGTCGGACCATCGTCGAAAATGTGGCCGAGATGGCCACCGCAACGGCGGCAATGTACCTCCGTTCGCTCCTCCGCCAGTGCGAAGTCGCTTTGCGTCCGGGTCGCATTGTGGAGTACGTCCCAAAACGACGGCCAGCCGTCGCCGCTATCATACTTGTTCGTTGAAGAAAAGAGCGCGAGATCGCAGCCGGCGCAGCGATACGTTCCCGCGCGCGACTCTTTGATAAGCGGACTCGAGAACGGCGCTTCGGTCCCGCCTTGTCGTAAAATGTCGTAGCGATCGGCTCCCAGCATGGCGCGCCATTGAGCATCGCTGTGCGTAACCTCGTAAGCCTGCGCGGCGGGCGAACGGCGCATCGAGAGAACGGCGGCGCAAAGTGCTGTGCCGGCAGCGGTGGCGACGAACTGCGCGCGCTTCATCGGCGACCCGCCGGTGCGATGTGACACGCGCCGCCGTTCTTTTCGAAATAGCGCTGGTGGTAATCTTCAGCCGGCCAGAAACGCGAGGCGGGTAGAATTTGGGTGACGATCGGACGTGAATGATGGGGCTGCTCCCGATCTCGCGACGCAATCGCGGCGCGCTCTTGCTCCTGGTCGTGGGTGAAGATCGCCGAGCGGTACTGATCGCCGACGTCCGGCCCCTGCCGGTTGAGCTGGGTCGGGTCGTGGAGTTGCCAGAAAACGTCGAGCAGCGATTCATAGGTAACGCGTTGCGGGTCGAAGGTTACTTCGACGGCTTCGGCGTGACCGGTGTCGTGGCTGCAAACTTGGCGGTAGTTGGGGTTTTCGAGGTGGCCGCCGGTGTAGCCTGACACGGCGTCGATGACGCCGTCAACCCGGCGGAAGGCGTCTTCGACGCCCCAGAAACAGCCGGCCGCAAAGATTGCCTTTTGTGTACCCATACGTTCTTAGAACGCCGCTCGAGCCCGGTCGGATTCAACTGGCTCGACGTCGTTGCGAAGCACGTCGTCGAGGCTCTCGCGCCGAGCGAGCAGCCGCTGCGAACCGCCGGCGACGCCGACAACGGCGGGCCGCGGAAAGCGGTTGTAGTTTCCTGCCATGCTATAGGTGTATGCGCCGGTAGCGTACATCGCTAAGAGATCGCCGCTGCGGATATCGGTTGGAAGCGCGACGGTGCCGAGTTCGTCGTTTTCGCACGAGCGTCCGCAGAGCGTCATCGGCTCGGTGGCGGTTGAATGAAGGCGGCCGGCGACGACGTGATGGCGTGCGCCATAGAGCGCGGGGCGGGGATTTTCAGCGATGCCACCGTCAACGATGACGAAGATTCGTTCGGATTGGCGTTTGACCGCGAGAACTCGGTACAGCGTCGTGCCGGCGCGCGCGACGATTGCGCGACCCGGTTCGATTCCCAAAAGCGGAACGGGGAAACGATGTTCGCGCGCGCCCGCACGCAGAACCTCGAGCATTGCCCCGAGCGTGGCCGGAATGTCGAGCGATTCCGCGTTGGGATGGGTTCCCACACCGAAGCCGCCACCGACGACGATACGCTGCGCGTTCAAGCCAGCCGCGGCGAAGCGCGCGGCCGCTTCGACAAGCGCTCGTGCGTGGGCGACGTACGCGTCGCGTTGAAAAATTTGGGAGCCGAGGTGCGCGTGAACGCCCGCAAAGAACAGCCCAGGATGTTCTTGCAGAATCGCGATCGCGGCGGTTTCGTCGCGCGGATGAATGCCGAACTTGGTGTCATCGCCGCCGGTTCGCACGAACGCGTGCGTGCGCGCCTCAATGCCGACGTTGAGCCGCAAAATCGCGTTCACGCGCGCGCCGGTGTCGCGTGCCAATCTAGCCAGTCGCTCGAGCTCCTCGATCCCGTCGACGACGATCAAGCCGACGCGAGCGTCGCATGCGGCGCGCAGCTCCGCATCGCTCTTCCCCGCTCCGTGCAAGGTTAGCCGCTCGGGCGCGATGTTCGCTCGCTCTGCGGTAACGAGTTCGCCGAGCGAGCAGACGTCGAGCCCGATCGGCAGGGCTTTAAGATGCCGAAAAAACTCGATCGTGGCGAAGGCCTTCGCAGCGTAGCATATCTCGAGCTCGCCGGCAGGCGCGCAGCGCGACAGGCTCTCGACGGCCGCGTCGACGACGTCGAGATCGATGACCAGCAGGGGCGTGCCGTATTCGTCGGCGAGCCGCTCGGCGCCGATCTCCCCCAGGATCAGATGACCGCTGGAATTGCGCTGCGTTAGAATTGCTCCATGAACGTGTCGATCTGCGCTTGGGCTATGCCGGCTGCGAGCAGCCGCCGCGGCAGCTCTTCGCGGCTTTCGGGAGGCGTGACGAACATGAAGGGGGCGCTCTCGCCGTTGGCCGCGCGCACCGTGCACCACTGCGCGGCTGCCGGAATCAGCGCCGTCGTGTATCGATCGAGCGCGACCGCGCAGTCGTCGCTGCTAACTTCGAGTTGGGCGTCAAGCGACATCACGATCAGTGGGCGCCCCTCTGTCGGAATCGAAGCGGGTTCGGTTCGCGCGACGATTCGTTCGACGACGAAGTGCTCGTCGGCGATCAGAGCCGTGCGGTCGAGACCATTGAATCGATACTCGATTTGCACGAGCGTTCCGGCAGTCGTCGCTTCATAGTTCAATACATCAGCGGCTTTACGTACGTTGAGCTCCCGCGGCTTGCCGTCGAGGCCCAAACGATTGTAGTCGAACATGCGGTACGTCAGATCGGAAGCTTGTTGCGTTTCGAAAACCGTCAAACCTGGGCCGATCGCGTGCACGAGCCCATGCGGAATGTAGACCGTGTCGCCGGTCTTCAGTTCGATGTGACGCAGCAAGTCGCCCAGCGTTCCGTCGGCGACGCGGCGTTCGTACTCCTCCCGCGAAGTATTGCGCGTCCAGCCGTAGACGATCTGCGCGTTCGGCTGCGCATCAAGCACGTACCAGCATTCGGTTTTGCCAAAGGGCTGATGTTCGACTCGTTGCGCGTAGGCGTCGTCGGGATGAACCTGCACCGACAGCCAATCGTGCGCGGTGATGATTTTGGTGAGCACGGGGAAAATCCGAGAGGCATCGATGGTGCCGAGAAGGCGTGGCCCCAGCCGTGCACGCAGATTGGCGACGGTTTCTCCGCTGAGCTCTCCGTTGGTGACATGATCGGTATCCCAGCACTCCCAGGACTCACCGAGACGCGCGTTGGGGTCGCCGTGTTTTCCGTAGACGCGGACGAGCTCGTCGCCGCCCCAAACTTGCGTCGTCAACTTCGGATCGAGCACGTACGGGTAGATCGCGCCTGCTGCCATGGTCGGCTACGTTACGCGGCGCTCCTGCGGAATTCCGGCCCGCCGCCGCGAAGATCGTCGCGTGCACGAACTCTTTATCGGCGTAGGCTCGAATCTGGGGGATCGCCAAGGTAACATCCTCGCCGCGCTTCAACGCTTGCGGACTCGCACGGAAATTACCGCGGTTTCGTCGTTTTACGAGTCGCAAGCGGCCGGTGGTGCGGAGGGGCCGGCCTACCTCAATGTCGCCGTGGCGCTTCGCTGCGATCTCGACGCGCAGGCGTTCGAGCGCTTTGCGCGCGACGTCGAATTGGCCGTCGGTCGCGCGCGTACGAGCGAGAGACTCGCGGCACGGCCGATCGACATCGACCTTCTCGTCTACGACGGCGAAATCGTGCAGCCCCAGCTTTCAATGCGTCCTTACAATCTCGCGCCGCTCGCCGAAATCGCTCCGCACTTGGCGACGGCTCCGCTCGATGGCGAGGTGCGGCGCCGCGAGCGCGCCTTGCATTTCGACACCGACCGTCAGTCGGAAGCGCCCGGCATTCGCTTGTCACTCGACCGGGCCGGTGTCTCGCGCGTGCGGCGGGTCGTGCATTTAGAGGTCGACGGACGGCCCCAGGTCTACAACGGTGAGTTTACGATGGTGGCCGACTTAGCGCCGGACAAGGCCGGCGTGCACATGTCGCGCTTTACCGAAATCCTGGAAGAGGCAACGCTCGAGGTACTCGCTCGCGAAACGCCGCCGGCCCGCATCGAGCGGCTTGTCGAAGCCATCGCCCGCGAGATCGTGCAGAGCCAGCGCGCCGTGCGCGCCGACGTTCGTCTGAAGGCGACGTTTGGATTGGAGCGGTGGACGCCCGTGAGCGGTCGGCGTGGTGAGGAGACGTACACGCTCGTCGGCATCGCCCATGCTGACCAAGCGGGCACGCGCTGCGTCATTGGTATCGAAGCCGAAGGCATGACCGCCTGCCCGTGCGCGCAGGCCATGGTTCGAGAGCACGCGCTGCACGAACTGCGCGAGGCCGGGTTCAGCTCGACCGACGCTCGCCGGGCGCTCGATGCGCTTCCGGTCGCGACGCATAATCAACGAGGGCGCGGTGCGATCCTCCTCGGGGTCGATGCCGCTCACGCGGAGGTGATTCGCGCGGACGATCTGGTCGAAATCGTCGAAAATTCGATGTCGAGCGAGACGTACGATCTGTTGAAACGTCCAGACGAGTTCTTCGTCGTGAACAAAGCGCATCACAACCCAAAATTCGTCGAGGACGTCGTGCGAGGGATTCTCGCGCGTTCACTCGACATGTATGCCGATCTTGGGGACGACACGTTCGTCTTTGCCAGCCAAGTGAATGAGGAGTCGATTCATAAGCACGACGCATTTGCGGAAGGCTTCGGGCTCTTCGGCGAGCTGCGCGAAGAGTTGCGCACCGGGGCATACGCGCAGACGAAAACCGATCTTGCGGTTTGGCTGCGGACGCGGCCGTCGGTGGTACTCGCTTAGCGGGCATCCTCCAACGCCGCGATGCGCGCCCGCAGCGACGGATGCGAAGAGAAGAAGAACTCATACCAACCCGGCGGATCTTCGTCGGCGAGGTTCTGATCGCGAAGACGACGGAACGCCGATGCGCCGACCAGCGGGTCGCGCGTAGCAGCGATCGCAAAGCGATCGGCGGCCCATTCGCGTGAGCGCGAGAATGCAAAGAGGAATGGCCGCAGCACTTGGGTCGCAATCAGCATGAGCGCGTAGATGCGTACGACCAGCAGCGGTCGATAACGAAGCTCTTCGCGTTCGGCCTTCGACGCCGCGGCATTGGCGAAGAGAAAAAGCGTCGTTGCCAGCAGTTCGCCCAGGGCGATGATTCGCCACGTATCCTTGTTGACGTAATGACCTAACTCGTGCGCGACCACGAACTCCGTCTCGTTATCGGGAAAGGCTTCGATGAGCGTGTCGCCGATGACAATTCGATGGATCGTTCCGATGCCGGTGACGAAGGCATTGGCCTTGCGGGTCTGCTTGCTCATGTCCATGCGCAGAATGGCCGCGTCGCCGACGCCAAAGCGTGCTGCGAGTTGTCGCAGCCGCGCCTCGAGACCGCCTTCGACCGGCTCGAATTTGTTGAAAAGCGGCAAGATGTAGAGCGGTACGAGCACGTTGCCGGCAATAAAGAGTGGCAGCATTCCGAGACTCGCAAGCCAGGGCCATCGGCGCGGGAAGTGCCGAACCGCCGCACCCAGCAAGGTTGCCAGAAACGCGCTCAGCCCGGCGGCGAGCAGGGAGCTCTTGGCGTACTCCGCGAGCCAGTCGCCGCGCTGCTGCTGGGTCAAACCGAAACGCCGCTCGAGCGTATGCTCTTGCACGAACGCAATTGGCAGGTCGGCGAGTGCGCCCAGGATCGAGAGCGGCGCGAAAAAGAGCGCCGGACGAAGCCAGCGCGGCGCACGACGCGTAGCTTCGTCGCCGGCCCGCGCGAGCGGCCCGTACGCAAATGAAACAAATCCTAGCGTCGATCGAAACGTGTCGGCGACCTCGAGAGTGCGGCGAATGCGGGAGTACGTTCGAGCGTCTTTGTCGCGGGGTGGCGAGGGTTCGGCCCATTCGCGGAACGCTTGCACTGCATGCACGGCGGCGTAACCAGCAGCGAGGCCGCTCCCGATGCCGAGCATCGCGCTCCGAACCGTCATTGCCGCCCCATTGTACCCATCGTTTCGACGATCGAGATCGTCTCTTTGGGCTTGGGGTGTGCCTCCAGTTGCGCGAGCAGGCGTTCGGCTAAGACGTCGCAGATCGGATCGTCGAGCTCCTCGATCCGGCCGTCGTCGGCGAGTTTGGCTTTGAGCGGATCGATCGGAATGCGCGCGAGCACGGGCGCGCGTGCCAGCTCCGCGACGCGTTGCGCGTACGACGGACCGTAGATATCGTATCGTACGCCGGTATCCGGGGCTTGGAAGTACGACATGTTCTCGACGATCCCCAGAATTGGCCGCTTCAGTTGATGCACTAAGTTCGCCGCTTTACGAACGACCATGGTCGCGAGAGCCTGCGGCATCGTCACCAGTACGACGCCGTCGATGGAGAGCGATTGCAAGACTGTCAGCGGTGCGTCGGACGTGCCCGGGGGAAGGTCGACCAGTAAGAAGTCGAGTTCGCTCCAGGTTACCTGTTCGTAGAACTGGCGAATGACGCCGGCGACGATCGGACCGCGCCAGATCATGGCCGTGTCTTCATTCTCGCTGAGCAAATTCGAGCTGACGATTTCTATTGCGCTGCGCGAAATCGCCGGCAAAATAAGCGGTTGCGGCTGACCTTGAGGCGTCCGCTTGACGGGATCGGCTTTGATCGAGAGCGGCTCGTGCAGGCCGAAGAGTTTCGGAATGGACGGCCCGGTGATATCGGCATCCAAGATTCCGACTCGATGATGGCGCCGGCGCAGGCCGATGGCCATTAATGCGGTGACCAGCGATTTGCCGACGCCGCCTTTGCCGGACATAATCGGAACGATATGCGCGATGCGCGCTCGTCCGCTGAACGCGCCGGGCGCCGCTCGATTGGGACGACGATCTTCCTCGCGAATCGCGGGGACTCGCCCGTGGCGTTTCGCCTCCGTGAGCGCGGCAACGATCGGCTCGATGCGCAGGCCGTGAGCGCGCGCGCCTTGCTCGATCGTCTCGTACTTACTCACGCCACAGCCGCTGCATCCCAGCCCGAACGCGTTCATGACCTGCGCCGCAATGGGAACGTGCGCGACGAGTTCTTGAATGTTCGTTTGCGGGGTGATCTCGATCTCGATCGGGGGCATGGCTTCTCCGTTGAACCTGCGAATCGCGTTTGCGTATGCACCTTATCGAGCGCGCTGGGGGCGTCCTCGCGGGCGGTTGCGATTCGCCCGTTCGCTCGGGTTGGGGCGTCGGGGCCGAGATGTTCGTTCAAAGCGATGCCCGCGGTGCGTACGCCTTCGACGAAGAGAGCCGCCGCTACGTCGATTACGTCATGGCGTACGGGCCGCTGCTCTTCGGTCATACGCATCCGGCCCTGGTCGGCGGTTTGGACGAACTCGCGCAACGCGGCTTCGTCTGGGGTTGTACGCATCCCGAAGAGGTGCGACTCGCCGAGCGGATTCGCGCGCATCTTCCTTCCATGCAGCGCATGCGCTTCGTGACGAGCGGTAGCGAGGCGATGATGAGCGCCGTTCGGGTTGCGCGCGCCTTCACCCAACGGACTCGCGTACTCAAATTCGCGGGGAACTATCACGGCCATTTCGATCTTGCGCTGCTGGAGGCCGGCGCATCGGCAGGCGCTGCCGGCGCCGCAGGAAGTGGAATTCCCGAGGCAACGCGACGCGACGTCATCGTTGCGCGCTATAACGATCTCGCCTCGGTGGACGACCGGTGCAGTGCGAGCGAAGACGAGATTGCGGCCATTGTAGTCGAGCCGATTGCCGCGAACATGGGGCTCGTGCTTCCTCAAAACGGGTTTCTCGAAGGCTTGCGCGAGCGCGCCAGCCGCTGGGGTGCGCTGTTGATCTTCGACGAAGTCGTGACGTGGCTTCGATTTGGTTTGGGTGGCGCTCAGGGAGGGTTAGGCGTGCGACCCGATCTCACGGCGCTCGGAAAGATCATGGGGGGCGGCGTGCCGATCGCCGCCTTTGGCGGGCGCGCCGAGGTCATGGACGCCCTGGCTCCTTGTGGGCAAACCTTTACCGGAGGCACGCATGCGGGAAACCCGTTCTCGGTTGCGATGGCGCACCGCGTGCTCGACCTGCTCGAAGCTTACCCCGAGTATTACACCGAGATGGGAGCTCTCGCGCGGCGGCTGGCCGACGGCCTCGGCGATATTCTGGCCCGTCATGGATTGCCGTACGCGGTCGTGCAACGGGAATCGATCGTTGATTTCAAATTCCGCGCGGGAGCGCCGAGCGCAAACTTCGACGATGCCCGCCTCGCCGACGCGCGCGCCTACGCGCTCTACTACCGGGAGATGCTCTCGCGCGGGATCTTACTGGCGCCTTCGCAGAACGAAGTTATGTTCGTTTCAACGGCGCATTCGCCGGCGGACATTGACCAAACGCTTGCGGCGGCCGCTGAATCGCTGGCTCAAGTTGCGCGTTTGGGAATCTCGCACGACTCGAAAGCGAAGTCGTAGATTCCCAAACCGTCGCTCTTTGGAAGAAGCGTCAACGTACGCGAGGCATATTGCGCGTTCATCACGATGTCGTAGGCGCGCGCGGCATTCACCTCAACGTACGAACTGCCTCGATTGTCGTAGCGAATGTCTTTTCCGGCATCGCCGCGCGAAATCGGCGCACCGTCCTGAGTGATCTCAACACGAATCGAACCGCCGTCTTCCGGTTTCATTACCGCGATCACCTGGATGGCATGGTAGCGAAGAACCAAGCCGCCGTTGTTCTCGCCCGAGACCATTGCCTCTGAGGTGCGGCGCCAATAGCCTCGAAGATAGATCGCCCCGTCTTGCGGATTTGACGCAGCGAACGAATAGTTGTTGTTCTGGGCAGGAGTCTCGATGGCGCCGCCGTTAGCGACTGGCTGATGCCCCACGACGAGCTCGGGAGTTTTCGGATAACACATCGCACCCGGCTTGTCGTAGCTATCTTGCGGAAGCAGCGCCATGATCGGGGGCAGAGCAAGATGCGGATTGCCTCGTTTTAACAACGCTTGAATGCGCGCTTCGGTCTGCGGATATGCGCCTTCTCCCAGGACGCTTTCGATCAGTCGCCCGTCCTGGTCGTAAAGGAACTCGTGCGGCCAGATGTCGTTGCCGTATCGCTTCCAAATTGCGGCGCGATCGTCGAGCACAATGGGCCAGGTAATGCCGAGCCGTTGAGCGGCCGCCGTAACGTTCGTACGGTTTCCGGAAAAGCCGAACTCCGGCGTATGTACCCCAACGATGGTAAAACCGTCATCGCGATAGCGCCGATACCATTCGCGCAAATACGGCACCGTCCGTAGGCAGTTGATACACGTGTATTCCCAAAAATCAACGAGGACGACCTTTCCGCGAAGTTCTTGGGGCGTCAGCGGTGCGCTGTTGATCCAGGCGGCGCCGCCTTCAAAACCCTGCAGCTGATCGACGGCCGCCGCGCAGACCCGGAAGTGTACGGCCGTCACGAGGCAAGCGACAATCGCACTCAGGAGAACGAACGACCGACAGGATTTTACCTTCATACGTACTCTCGAAATGCTCCCAGCCCCGCGGCTGTGACTCTCGCTACTGCCGCCGGGCGACCGGATAGACGGCCGGGCTGCGAAGTCCGTTCCGATCGACGCTGCGCACTCCGAGGATGAAATCGTCCTTCGAGACGGGCACCGTTGCTTGGGTGACGTCGCCGACGTTGCGCGCGTATTGCCATTGTGGGGCGTCGGTCGCCCGCCAGAGTATTTCGTACGCGACGGCGCCGGCGGCACGCTGCCAGCTCAGCGTGGTATCGTAGCCGAGGCTCCGCAGCGGCATCGCAACATCGCCCGGAGGAGCCGGACCCAACGCGAGCATTGCGAGCGCCGCAACGTTCGCCTGCGTCGCACGTCGCAGATACTGCGCGTCGATAAACTGCGGCAAGTCGCCATACTGTTGGCCGCCGGCGACGCGAACGTCCTGATGCTGATGGGTGAAGTTCTCATGCGCTTCGACGAACCGAACGGCGGCGGCATACCCGGCATCTTGAAACGATTCTTGATCTCCGCCTCGGAGAAATCGGTCGGCCCGAAAGATTTGACGGACGGTAAAGTTCGGAACGTAAATCGGCACGAGTTCTGCGATGAAGCGCGAGAGTTCGCGCGACGGCGAGTCGTTTTCGGATCCGACGGCGTTGACTTGGGCGATTCCGGCTCCGGCGGGAAGCCCTTCGCTGAAGACGCGGATGACATCGGGCTCCGATCGTCCATCGCCGCCGACCGAGTTGCCGATGATGTCGTTATTGAGCACGGCGACGATCGGCGCGTGGCGCGCAGCCATCTCGCGGGCATAATGATTCGAGCCCCACAATCCGAGCTCTTCACCGTCGAAGCAAGCAAAGACGATCGTGCCGGAAAATCGGGTGGCTGCCATCACGCGAGCCGCTTCCAGGACTGCCGCGACGCTCGAGCCGTTGTCGTCTGCCCCGGGCGCAATACCGGCTCCGTCGGTACAACGCCCATCGCAATCGTCGTAGTGACTCGACAGTACGTAGATCCGACCCGGCTGCGTGCCGCGCAAGGTCGCCAGAACGCTCGATTCGAGCACGGCCCGAGGCGTTCGCGGGGTTATCGGCTGGAGATAGGTATCGAAGGTGACGCTCATGCGGCCGCCCGCCCTTGCGGCAATCTCTCGGAACTCTCCCGCGATCCAATCCCGTGCTCCGAAGACGCCTCGATCGGAGGTGGACGATCGCTCCGAAAAATCGTTGCGCGTGCCGAAGGCTACGAGCCGATCGACGTCGGCCTTCAACCTATCGGCATGCACCGCGCCGACCATTGCCGCGATTGGCGGGTATGGGGTCAGTTCCGGCAGCGGCGCGTCGCCGTCGAATGCGACTAGCAAGAGCGCGGCGGCGAGGGCAATCGTTTTCATAATCTCATGTTGGACGCAGCCGGTCGGAGCTCCTAACGACCGCGACGAAGCACAGGTAAATGAAGCCGGCGGTCTACGTCCTCGCATGCCGTGACGGGTCGCTCTATACGGGTGCTACCACCGATCTTCGACGACGCCTTTCCGCCCATCGCCGGCGGGTGGGCGCCAAATATACGCGCGGGCGTCTGCCCGTCGTGCTCTTTGCATGGTGGCACCCGCTGACGTTCGCGGAGGCAAAGTCGCACGAAGCGCGATTCAAGCGTCTTTCGCGCGCGGCGAAGCTTGCGACGCTTCGAAGCGGAACCGCATACGGATACTCGATCTCTGGGCGCGCCGCTGTCTATTGATACGACTGCGCGGCGAGGGCGTACGTTGCGCGGGTCACTGCGTGGATCGCCGCGTAGGCGGCGGCGTAATCGTACGCCTGCGCGGTCATGACCGTAAGGACGAACGGCGAGTCGCCGTAGGGCTCGACGATCGCCACGTCGTTGCGCGTACCCTCGAGCTCGCCGGTTTTGTTTGCGACCGGAATGCCCGCAGGAAGCGCGGCGGGGATACCGTCGCGATCGGTTTGGCCGAGCATGATCGCGATCATTGCGCGGCAATGTTTGGCGGAAACGATCGTGGGAACGCCTTCGCGCGCGCCGCGCTCGATCAGATAGAGCAACCGTGCCATGTCCGCCGGCGTGGAAACGTTATCGTTGTGGTGCGGGATCGCCGAGAAGTCCATGAACCGTCGCGCCAATCGGGTTCGCGTCATTCCAGCGCGCTGCCCGACTGCGTTGATGGCGCTTATGCCAAGGTGCGCGATGAGCAGATTCGCCGCGGTGTTGTCGCTCACCGTAATCATCGGAACGATCAGCTGTTGCACCGTGAAACGCTCGCCCTCGGAGGCGTTGCTCATGAAGTCGGAACCGCCGATGAGATCGCCGCGAAAAGTGACGTACTCGGAAAGCGCGCCGGGCGAAGCTTCCTCCATGGCGTAAGCGGTCGTCATAATCAAGACTTTGATCGTCGACGCCGTCGGAAAGCGTTCGTTAGCCGCGTACGAGGCCAGCGGAGCCCCCGAGGCCATGGTGCGCGCGTAAACGCCGATTCGTCCTGGCAGTCGCGCCGCGATTTCGCGGATGCGCGACTGAACGGATGCCTCTCCGAGTGCCGGTACCGCGATCAACGTTGCCGCGGTCGAGCTCAGAAAGAGAGCCCGCTTCACGAGCCGGTCCCCTGATAATGCACGAGCCCCCGCAGCCAAAAAGCATAGGAGAGACCGAGCCACGCCAGACCAATGACGGGTGTGAGCAAGCCGACGACCGGATTGAGGTGCATTCCAATATCGGCCTTTTGAAGAAAATACGTCGCCGGAAAGTAATTCATGAAGGCAAAGGGCAGCACGAACGTGAGAACGAGACGGAGCCCGCGCGTGTAGATGCTGATCGGATAGCGGGTGAAATCCTGTTCCAGCGACATCACGACCCAACGAAGCGTGTCGACGCGAATAAACCAGAACGAACACGTAGCCACGACCAGCGATATACCCAGATCGATCAGCGCGCCGCCGAAGATGATGAGGGGTACGAAGAACAGGAAGACCCAGTCGACGCGAACGTGGGCCGCGGCCGTTGCAGCGGCCAGGGTCGCCAGAGCCAGAACCAAGCCGTCAGGCACGATTTGCTGCGGCACGGTCAGTACCTGAAAGAGTGTGTCGAGCGGACGCACTAGAAAGCGATCGAAGCGGCCTTCGCGCACGTACTCCGGAACGCTGACGACCGTGAAAAAGAAGGTGTTATGCAGTTCGTGGCCGCTCATCCACAGGGCGTACAGAAAGAACATCTCCCGAAAATCCCAGCCGTTCATCGACGGGAACTGACGCATCGTTACGTAGAGAGCGCCCAGCGCGACGCCGTGATACACGATCGTGAAGACAAACCACATCACGAAGTTCGCGCGGTACTCGAGCAAGGTGAGCAGATTGATCCGCCAGTATTCCACGTACGCTCGGAGCATCGGTGAAGCGTTTCGGCAAGCCGTGCAGCCTCCCCGTGCGAGCGCCCTTTCGCCTCGATTTGACCGCCGACGCCCTCCGCCGTCTGGCGAGCAACGCGGTAGACGTCGTTACGGACGATGGCACGTTGTATCGCGCCTTGCACGTCGCGGGCAGCACCGAAATCGTTGCGGTTCGGCCGCGCGACGGCAGGTCAATCGAAGTGCGCGCGACGGGCGCGCGTCCCGCACGCTGGCTGCCCATCGTTGCGCGTATGCTTGGAACTCAGATCGACTTGGCGGAATGGTATGCGCGCAGCGGTCGCATCGCATGGTTGTCGTCGTGGAGCCAAGCGTTGCGCGGACTCAAACCGCCGCGCTACCCAAGCTTGTGGGAGGCGATCGCGCACGCCACTCTGTTCCAGCAAATTTCGATCCATGCGGCGGCGTCGATCATGCGCCGCGCCGTTCAGGCGCTGGGAGAGAGCGTGGTCGCCGGCGGCGTTCGATGCATCGCGTTTCCGCCCGCCGAGCGCTGGCTCGAGGCGACCGACACCGGCATGCGCGGCCTCGGAATCTCGGCGAATAAAATTGCACACCTTCGAGCTGCGGCCCACGCCGTGATCAGCGGCGGGATTGACGAAGCGTCGCTCGAGCGGCTGAGTACCCCGCAGGCGGAGCAGCAGCTGCGTTCAATTCGCGGCATCGGACCGTGGAGCGCCTCGGTCGTTCTCTTGCGTGGACTGGGACGGCTGGATACGTTCCCGCTGAGGGACTCGGGCGTCGCGCGGTCGCTCTCGCTGCTTGCCGGCGAGGTTGCGGTCGATGAAAACGCGCTGCTCAACCGGCTCGGCGACGTGCGCGGGATGCTCTACTATCACTTGCTTCTGGGCCGAATGCGCAACGCCAACGACGCAAGGCAGACGAAGCCTTAACCTCCTTGGATCACGACGCGATTCGATGCGGCGCGCCACACGAGCGACGACAGCATGGCGAAGAGGGCGAGCCAGACGAGCTGAATCATGATGCTCGTGCCCCACTGCGATTGCGGAATAACGCCGACGTAGATGAGCAGCGGCGTCGAATAGATTGCCGCGAACGGTAGAGCGAAGACAATTCGTCCGAAAATGCCCGGGAAGAGCGTCAGCGGAATGATTTGCCCCGAAAGCAGATCGGAGACCCACCGCACGATGAGTTGCGCCGCAAACGTTTCGAGCGTCCAAAACGCGATGCAGTTCATGAGGAAGTTCAAGAAGAAATTGACGCCGTAGCCGACGACGAACGCGACGAGAAAGGCCGCGAACGTGCTTGCGGGGGGAACGTCGATGTGAACCAGCAGCAGGGCGCAGCAAAGCGAGGGGATGACGAGCACCGCGTGAAGCATGGTCTGCCCCACGCCGTCGCTGAAAAAGTAGAGCGGAACGCTAATTGGCTTCATGAGATCGGTCGCGATCGTCCCTTCGCGGATCCTTTCTCGGATGAGACGCGTCCCATCCACCTCCAAAATGAGCGACATAAGCATGGCGACCGTGGCGTACGTGATCATACTGTGCAGCGGAAGATTCAGCGGCGCGGCGTTTTGCGCGTAGAGCGCGGTCCAGAGCGCACGCAAGATGTAGACGCGCAAGACCAGCGAGCCGATTTCGGTGAGCACCTCCATACGGTAGGTGGCTTCGCGCGAGAACGCTTTCTTGGCGAACTCGACGTAAGGCGCGAGGTTGATCTGTCAGCCGCCCTTCCGACGTTTGATCGCCTGCTGGCGGCGCTGCTCCATTTCTTCCAGCTCGAGCATCATCACGTCAACGACTTTGTCGACCTGTGTCGCTTGCGTCGGTGGAGGCTCTTCGCCGGATCGCAGCCTGCCGCGGCCCGGGGCGAGGGCCGGCGGCTTGACGTTTCGATGTTCTTCGAGCGCCGAGTCTTGTGCGTGTACCTTGCGTAAGAACTTTGCATACGTTTCCGCCGCGCGGCCCGGCGCGTCGTCTCCGGCTTCGAGGTTGAAAACGTCGGCGAAAAAATCTAGTACCGTTTCAATTTCCGGCGCTTTGTTCGGCGGAACGATGGTGGCCGGATCGCCGTAAGCGATATGCAGCATTGGCACGCGGGCTCCGGCACTCAGGTGCGCTTTGACATGGACGATGCCGTGCAAGGCGACCTCGCTGCCGTCATCCAGCTTCGCGCCGTTGAAAATCTTCGCGCCACTCGCGACGAAGCAGCCGTTTCCAATAGTCGCACCAACGACGTATGCCTGCGCCCCCACGATGCAGCGGTCTCCAACTGAGAGCGGATGCTGCAGCGCGCTTCCGCCGCTTGCCTTGAGCACGGCGTTCTCCATGACCACCGTCGACGTTCCAATCCTCAGCGGTGCACCTTCGGCGGCAATCACGGCGCCGTGGAGCACGGCGCAATCGGCTCCAATGGTAACGTCGCCGCTGATGGTCGCGGTGGGGGCGACGTACGAGCTCGAATGGATTCTTGGTCGCTTCGTGCCGCTTGAAAGAATCAAGACGCGTCCTCCTCCGCTCGACGGCCGTAGCCTTCGACATAGATTCGCCGGATGATCGCCTCGAGATCCGGTTCCTCCAAGCTGACGTCTTCGACGCGGTATCGCTCACTCGCTTGGCGCACGAGCAGGTCGGCCCGTTGGAGGTTGCGATCGAACCGGAATCGCGCGCTTGAATTATCCACGCCGGCGAGTTGCGCACCGTCGAGTTTCGGATGCTCGATGGGCTCGCTGAAGCGGACGACAAGCGTCCGGAACCGCCCGTACTCGCTTTTGATCCGCTCGATGTCGCCGTCGTAAATCAGCGTGCCATTGTCAATCAGCACGATTCGGCGGCAGAGACGCTCCACGTCGGCGAGGTCGTGCGTCGTCAAAACGATCGTTGCCCCGCGCTCCGCGTTGATACGCGCGATGAACTCTCGAATCGCTTCTTTGGCCACGACGTCGAGACCGATGGTCGGCTCGTCGAGATAGACGATTTTGGGGCTGTGAAGCAGCGCTGCCGCGAAGTCTCCGCGCATGCGCTGACCCAGCGAGAGCTGACGCACCGGCGTCCGCAAGAAGCTTCCCATCTCGAGGATCTCGACGAATTCATTACGATTCCGTCGGTATTGCTCGAGGGGCACTCCATAGATCGCGCGCAGTAGTTCGAAGGATTCCTCCAGCGGCAGATCCCAGTAGAGCTGGCTGCGCTGTCCGAACATAACGCCGATATTGCGCGCGTTCTCCTTTCGTTGCTTCCACGGCACCAGGCCGGCGACGCGCACCTCGCCCGAGGTGGGAACGAGGATTCCCGTGAGCATCTTGATGGTGGTCGACTTGCCCGCTCCGTTGGGCCCGATGTAGCCGACCAGCTCTCCCGGCTCCAGCGCGAACGTTACGTCGTCGACGGCGACGCGGTCCTCATATTCGCGTGAGAAGAACGAGCGCAGTGCGCCGAGCGTTCCGGGCATGCGCTTTCGGGTGCGAAATACTTTGCGCAAGTCGCGCGTGGCTACGATTGGCAGGAGTCGAGCGTTCGGCACTCCGTACTCTTTTTCCGGTGATTGTGACGATCTCCAACCAATACGGCGCCGGCGCCCTCGACGTTGCCGCTCGAGTCGCGTCGGCCCTTGGCTACGAGTACGTGGATCAGCAACTTCCCGTGGTCGTTGCAAAGCGATTGAAGGTCACGCCCGAGACGGTCGAAGCCAATGAAGATGCGCAGCGCACCCTCGGCGAGCGCTTTCTCAGCGGTCTCGAGCGCGCGACACCCGAGCTTGCCGCCGCCTCCGCCTCTCAGCCGCTTCCTGAGGAGTTGCTGCGCGCCGTGCAAGAGGCGGTACGCGAATACGCATCTCGCGGCAATGCCGTCATCGTCGGACGCGGTGCTTCGGCCATTTTGGGTACGCGTCCCGACGTGTTGCGAGTTTTTTTGCAGGCCCCGCGTGAATGGCGAATTCGTCACGTTGCCACAACCACCGGCGTCAAACGGGAGTTTGCCGAAGCCGAACTCGACCGCGTCGATCGCGCGCGCACCGCTCATCTGCGAGATCGCTATGCGCTCACCTTCGGCGATCCCCGCAACTACGATCTTTGTATCGACGCATCCCGACTCGACCCGGCAGAAGCTGTCGCCGTGATCGTTGCCGCCGTGAGAGCGCGAGAGGGGTGACGCGGCACGCCTCGATCTTGACGGCGCTGCGCTACCGTGATTTTCGGCTGCTCTGGTTCGGTCTGCTCGTCTCCAATCTCGGCACCTGGATGCAGTTCACCGCAATGGGATTCTTCATCGCGCACGCGGCCGGAACGCCGCATCGAGCCGCCTTCGACCTCGGCATCGTCGGCGCGTCGCGCGCGTTTCCCGTATTGTTGCTCTCGCCGCTGGCGGGCGTCGTCGCCGATCGGCTCCCACGCCGGCGCGTCCTCTTCGTAACGAACACGACGATGGCGTTGGCCGCCCTGCTCTTGGCGCTGCTGGCAAGCCATCATCGTCTGGGAATGATCGGTCTCGCCCTTCTTTCGGCGCTCAGCTCGGCGGCAATGGCCTTCGATTCGCCGACGCGGCAAAGCTGGGTTCCGCTGCTCGTCGATCGTGAATACGTCGGCAACGCGGTCGGATTGAACTCCGTTGCGTTCAACGCGCCCGCGGTCATTGGGCCGGCGCTTGCGGGCGTGCTTATCGTTTGGATCGGCGTCGCCGGGGCGTTCTATTTCAACGCCGGAGCGACGCTCGCCGTCGTTGCCGCCGTGACGTTGATGCGCCCGGCGCCACCAGCGGCGCCCAGGCAAGAATCGACGTTCATCGCAATTCGTCACGGCGTCGCGTTCATCGTGGCGCATCCGGCGCTCCGTTGGATCGTCTTTTCGCAGCTTGCAACCGCACTGCTCACGCGCCCGTACAGCCAGCTGATCCCGGCGCTGACGGTGAACGTGCTGCACGGCGGTGCGCGCGGTTTAGGTTGGGCCGTCTGCGCCGTTGGAATCGGCGGCTTTGGCGGAGCGCTTCTTACCGCCTATTTCGCCCAGCGAGAACGTCGAGCGATGCTGTGGCTGCAATCCGGACTGCTGATGTCGGTCGGAGTTATCGGGCTGGCCATCGTGCCGACCCTTGCCTTGACGCTACCGGTCCTTTTTGCCGTCGGCGTGGGAACGCTCGCATCGCTTGGGGCGACGAACACCTTAATTCAAGTGCTTTCGCCCGAGGACGTGCGTGGCCGCGCACTTTCGATTTACACGATGATCGCGCTTGGCGTCGTTCCGCTTGGCGCATTTCTCGACGGTGCGATTGCCAGCGCAATCGGCTTGCGCGCAATGTTCGCGCTCGCGGGCACGGTCTGCACGGCGCTCTTCCTGGCTATTTGGATATTACGGCCGGCCGTACGAACCGTATAAGGTTCGCAAAAAGCAGCGAGTCGCGAAGGATCGCGACTCGCTAAAATTCCGCCAATCAATGGCGGAATTCGGGTGCTCGAGGTTAGGCTGCTGCCTTCTTACGTCGCGTGGCCTTGCGGCCTCCCTTACGTTTACGGCTCGCGGCTTTGCGGGTGGTTTTGCGAGCGCCGCCTTTGCGCGCTTTGCGTCGCGTGGCTTTCTTGCGCGTCGCTTTCTTTCGGGTTGCTTTTTTACGCGTTGCTTTTTTACGCGTCGCTTTCTTGCGCGTAGCCTTCTTGCGAGGCGCCGCTTTGCGCGCAACTTTGCGAGCTTTGCGTTTCCGCGGTGCCGCTGAGGCCGACGCAGCCTTCTTTCTACGTTTGACTGCCATTGGCTGTCGAGTATCCTTTCTCTGATCGACAAGCGACCAGGGGTGTTGCCTACCTTATACAGTATTACGCGCTTCAATGCAAGTTTTTGCCGATGACGGCGCGTGCATCGATGTCAGCGTCGACGGCGTGCAACGCGCACCGGTCGTCGTGATGATTCACGGATTTCCGTTGACGCGTGCGGTGTGGCAAGTGCACGGCGACGAACTCGCGCAAACGTATCGCGTCCTTCGCATCGACTTGCGCGGCGCAGGATCGTCGAGTGTTCCGGAAGGCCCGTACCTCATGGAGCGGCTTGCAGCCGACGTTGCCGCGGCGCTCGATGCGCTGAACATCGAGCGCGCGGCGATGATCGGTCACTCGATGGGAGGATACGTCGCGCTTGCGTTTGCGCGCATGTTCACCGAACGCATCACGAGGCTCGCGTTGGTCGCAGGCCGTCTTCGCGCCGACACGCCCGGCGAGGCGGCAGCTCGGCGCGAACTTGCCGATCGCGTCGAGCGCGCCGGAACTCCGGAGCCGGCGATTGCGGCGTATTTGCCGCGGTTATTCGGGTCACAAAGCGCGACCGCCCGGCCCCACGTCGTGGAGCGTGCCCATGAAATCGCACGTGCGAACTCTGCGGCCGGCGTCGCCGCGACGTTGCGTGGAATGGCGTTGCGTGCCTCGTCCGAAGACATCGTCTCGGATTTAGATATTCCAATGCTGACGATCGCCGGTGCGAGCGACCGCGTCGTGCAGATGGACGAAGCTCGCGACATCGCTCGGCGGTTTCCGCGCGGCCGGCTCGTCGTTTGCGAGCAAAGCGGTCACCTTCCGATGCTCGAAGAGCCGGAGCGGGTGAGCGACGCCCTGCGCGCGTGGCTTAGCGAATGACCGGAAGTTTCGAGCGGCGCCGAAAGAGGTTATAAAGGAAGAACACGCCGACCGCTATCGCCGCTACCACCGCGGCGATCAAAACGATCTTCAAAAGAAAGCCGGCAATCAGGAGTACGACGAGCGCTACGGCGACGACCGCGGTGAGCTTCAAGAAGAGCGCGATCGTCGGGTTCTTGGCCGGAGTCACATTTTTCATTGTCGTTACCAGCTACCGGGGCGGCGAGCGGAGAGTTTCATAGCCGTGCCAGGCGGTCGAGTACGAGGTAACCTGCGGCGATGGATGCGCCCGTATCGACGCGCCCGTCGGCGAGCATCGCGCGAAGTCTTCCGACCGGGACGAGCTCGACCTCGAGATGCTCGGTCGGATCGGGCGCGGGCTCGCGAACCTTTCGCGCGCCGGTGGCGACGAAAATGTAGGCGCGGGCGGTCGAACGTACGGGTTCCGGAAAGTATTGCGCCGCAAAATCGCAGGTCTCCACCGCGTACCCGGTCTCTTCGGCGAGCTCGCGGAGCGCGCAGTCACGCGGCTCCTCCTCGTCGAGCAACATGCCCGCGGGAAGCTCGAGATGAATCGAATCGGCGCCGTACCGGTATTGACGCACGAGCACGACGTCGTCACTCGGTGTGAGCGCGACGATGACGACGAAGCCGCGTGACTCGCGCACGTAATAATTCGAGACGATCGCTCCGCCGGGAAGTTCGACCTCGTCGGCGCGCAGCCGCATGTAGGGGGAATCCACAATATAATGCGACGCACGCCGCTGCCAGTGGGGTTTTTCCATGTCGCCACCACTATGGCGAAGCGTTTGCAGCTCCTCTCGCGAAGAGCCCGCCGATGAGCGAACGGCTCTTAGTCGTGGGCGGCGGAACCATGGGCGCGGGCATTGGATTCGTGGCTGCTCGCGCTGCTTACGACGTCGAGATCGTCGAGCCCGATGCTGGGGCGCGAGAGCGGGCCATTGCTTCGTTGCAGCGCGAAGCTGCGCGCAGCGGCGATGGGTCGGCACTCGACCGCATCCGTTGGCGCGACGCGATTGGCCCGAGCGGCGATGTGGACTTGGCCATCGAGGCGGTTCCGGAACGCTTCGAGCTCAAGCGCAACGTCTTCACGGAGCTCGATGCGGAGCTCTCGCCCGATGCATTGATTGCCACCAACACGTCGTCGCTCGCGGTGGCCGATCTCGCCGACGTGGTGACGAATCCGGCGCGGGTCGTGGGCCTCCACTTTTTCAATCCGCCGACGCGAATGCAACTGATCGAGGTCGTCGCTGGGCCGCAGACCAGCGACGAGACACTCGAGCGGGCATACGAAGCAGTCGCGAAGATGGGCAAGACGGCAGTCCTGGCCGCGGACACGCCCGGCTTTATTGTCAATCGTATCGCGCGTCCGTACTACTTGCAGGCATTGCGCGCCCTCGAGGACGGCGTCGCATCGGCAGCGGAGCTCGACGCGTTAGCGCGCGGTATTGGCTTTCGCATGGGGCCATTCGAGCTGATGGATCTGATCGGTCTCGACGTCAATCTCGCGACGACCGAGTCGCTCTATGCCCGCACCGGCGCGGAGCGATTTGCTCCGGTCGAGCTGCAGCGCCAAATGGTAGCACAAGGCTTGCTCGGGCGAAAGAGCGGCGCTGGTTTTTATTCGTATGGAGACGCAAAGCTCGAGCGGTTCGAACCCGCGGTGCACCCCACGGCTAGCGATCGGAATGATGATGAGATCGTGGCGGTCGTCGGCTTCGGAGTGCGAGCCGACGAGCTGGCGGAGCTACTCGAGCAGCGGTATGCGGTCGTACAGCGGGTCGTTAACGATGACTTCCTCGACGGTCTTTCGCCCGATGCAACGATCGCCGTCGACGCGGGCGGTGGCGATGGCGCTCGCGATCGCGGCGAGTTTATTACCGAGCTCGAGGCGCGTCTCGGCCCAGAATGCGTGGTTTTCGTCGATGCGTATTCCACCGATGTGGAGGCGAGCGCGCGGCGCGCGCGCCATCCGCAGCGGCTCGTCGGCTATGGAGTGCTCGGCTCGCTCGCGATGCAGCAGATCGTTGAGATCGTCGATTCTGAGTCTGTTTCCGACGATGCGTTGGAACTCGCGCAAGAGCTCTTCGGCGAGCTTGGCAAGGGCGTGGTCCTCCTCGATGATGTGCCGGGACTCTTTCTCGGCCGAACCATTGGCAGCGTTGTCAACGAAGCGATCGTCGCGGTTGCTGAGGACGTCGCCGTTCCCGACGATGTCGATACGGCAATGCAGCTTGGCGCGAACTATCCTACGGGGCCGATTGCGTTGGGAAGGGAAGTCGGAGGCGCGCGCATCGCTCGAATCTTGAAGCGGCTCGCAGAGTCGGAGGGCGAAGCATTTGCGCCGCACCGGGCGCTGTGGATGCTCGATGTCGTTGAGGCTGCGCCAGAGGAAGCATTGGAATGAGTCGCGAGGTTTGGGTCATCGACGCACTACGCACTCCAATCGGGCGGTTCGGCGGTGCGTTCGCGGGCGTCCGTCCCGACGATCTCGCAGCGCTCGTCCTTAGCGCGATCGTCGAGCGCACCGGCGTGCCCGCCGAGGTCGTGGACGACGTTTATTTCGGAGCGGCGAATCAGAGCGGCGAAGACAATCGGAATGTCGCGCGCATGGCCGTCCTGCTCGCGAATCTGCCGCTTTCGGTTGCGGGCACGACGATCAACCGGCTCTGCGGCTCGAGCCTGCAGGCAATCAACTCGGCGGCGCAAGCGATCGCCTTCGGTGAGGGCGACGTAATGATCGCCGGCGGCGTCGAATCGATGACGCGCGCGCCCTACGTTCTTCCGAAGAGTGATCTCGCATTCGGTCGCAAACAGCAGCTTTTCGACACCGTGCTCGGTTGGCGGATGGTCAACGCGGCGATGCCGGCGGAATGGACGATTTCGCTTGGCGAGACGGCGGAGAGAGTTGCTCAGCAGTATGGCATCACGCGCCTCGAGCAAGACCGCTTTGCGCTCGAATCGCAAGTAAAATGGAAGACGGCGATGGAACGCGGCGCCTTCGATGACGAGATCGTTGCCGTTCCGGTGCGCGACGGCCGCGGTGCGATCGCGCGCGTTTCGCGTGACGAACACCCGCGCCCGCAGTCGTCAATCGAAGCGCTGGCGGCGCTCGAGCCGGCGTTCGCGCGCGGGGGAACCGTGACGGCGGGAAACTCATCGGGGATCAACGACGGCGCATCGGCATTGCTCTTGTGCGAAGCGCAACGCGCGCGCGCGCTGCGGCTGACGCCCATGGCCCGTTACGTCGGCAGCGCGTCGGCCGGCGTGGCGCCCGACGTCATGGGCTTGGGGCCGATTCCGGCAACCCGCAAAGTGTTGCGTCGTCTGGGTCTGGAGATCGGGCAGCTCGACCTCATTGAAATCAACGAGGCTTTCGCCGCGCAAGCCATTGCCTGCATGCGAGACCTGGAGTTCGACGCGGCGATCACCAACGTCAACGGCGGCGCGATAGCGCTCGGTCATCCGCTCGGCGCGAGCGGCGCGCGGATCGCGACCACTTTACTGCACGAGCTGCGGCGACGCAGCGCTCGGTACGGGCTCGCGACGATGTGCGTCGGCGTCGGGCAAGGGATCGCAACGGTATTCGAGCGAGTGGAGTTGAAGGCATCGCAATGAACACGACCTCAACGCCGGCGATGACGCAACTCTGTATCGGAGCGCACAACCGCGACGCGTCCGACGGCGGCGTTTACGAGGACCGCAATCCAGCCACCGGGGCGAAGATCGCCGACGTCGCCGACGCGACCCGCGACGACGTCGACGCAGCGGTTGCCGCCGCACGACACGCCTTCGATACCGGCCGCTGGCCGACAATGGCCGCGTCGCGGCGCGCGAAAATCATGTACAAGCTCGCCCAACTGATCGCAGAACGCGCAGCGGATCTCGCATTGATCGAAGTGCGCGACAACGGCAAGACGATCTCGACGGCGAAGGGCGAGCTGAGCGCAATCGTCGACACGTTCGAATTCTACGCCGGCGCCGCGACAAAAAATTACGGCGAGACGCTTCCGCCGCCGATTCCAACCTATCTGGCCAATACCGTTCGCGAGCCGGTCGGTGTGGTTGGCGCCATCGTGCCGTGGAATTTTCCGCTGTTGCTTGCAACGTGGAAGGTCGCGCCCGCGCTCGCCACGGGTTGCACGATCGTACTCAAGCCCTCATCGGTGACACCGTTGACCGCGATCGAACTCGGAAAGCTTGCACTCGAAGCCGGCGTTCCCGAAGGCGTGCTCAACGTCTTGACGGGTTCCACGCGGCCGATCGGCGCCTGGATGGTGGAACATCCCGGCATCGACAAGATCGCGTTTACCGGCTCGACGACCACCGGAAAGACGGTTGCCGCAGCCGCGGCCCAAACGCTCAAGCGAGTAACCCTCGAACTCGGCGGCAAGTCCCCGGCGGTCGTCTTCGATGACGCCGATCTCGATGCGGCGGTAGCCGGCGCGCTTTACGGCGTCTACTATAATGCAGGCCAGTGTTGTGAAGCGCGGTCACGCATTTTGGTGCAAGCGGGGATCTACGATCGCTTCGCGAGCGCATTTGCCGAGAAGGCGAAGCGCCTGCGGGTCGGCGATCCCGAAGATACCTCGTCGCAGATCGGCGCGATTACGCTGCACGACCAGTACGAAAAAATTCGGGAGTACTGCGCGATCGGTGTTGCCGAGGGTGCGACGCCGCTCTTAGGCGGAAAGCCGGCCGATATCGGCGGAGCATTTGCGGGCGGCACCTTCTGGAGTCCGACGGCGTTCGAGGCGCAGAATTCGCATCGCATTGCGCGCGAGGAGATCTTCGGACCGGTCGCGACCCTGGTGCGATTCAAGGACGAAGCGGAAGCGATCGCACTGGCCAATGCGAGCGAGTACGGCCTTGCCGCAAGCGTCTGGTCAACGAGCATCGGTCGGGCCAATCGGGTTGCGCGCGCGATTCGGAGCGGATCGGTCGCGATCAATACGCCGTATGCAGTTTTCCCGGGCGTTCCGTTCGGGGGCTACAAACAGTCGGGGTATGGCCGCGAACTGGGGATGGAAACGATGCGCCTCTATACCGAAACCAAGAGCGTTCTTACGTACATCGGTGAGAAACCGATGGACCCGTTCGGGGTATAGGCACGATGATGGACGAACCGCTCAAAATCGGCGCGGTCTACAGCACCACGTATGGGACGCTGTGGAAAGACGGAACCTATCTTCCGCGCGGCACTCAAGTGACGGTTGTCGGGCTGCACATCGATCAAGGCTTCTGCGTGCGCTTCCCCACCGAACCCAGCGACGAACCCCTCGAAACCTGGGAAGACTGGAGCGAAGTAAACTTTCTCGCGGCCGAAGGGACGATCGAGCCGCCGAGCGCTCCGCTATCGACCGCCGTGCTCGCCGAAGCGCGCGACGTGCTCTTGGAAGCTGAAGACGGCTGTCATCTGCATCTGCACGACGACGAAGTCTAGCTTCCGGGGCTGCCGAGCGGAATGGTGCCGCTCTGCCACTCCTGCCAGTCGGCGCAAAACGACGAGCGAAAGCTTTGCGAAAAGATTGCAACCCAGCAGTAGGTCTGGCTCGGTTTGAGATGATTGAACCGCGCGAAGCCTTTCTTGCCTGAGTTCTTGGTAAAGAACGGTGTGCCGGGGCGAGGGCTCGCGGTCGACCTCGGCGTCGAGATCTCGACGGGAATCCGCGGGGCCGGGGTGCCGTTGATCGTCACCTGAACGGCCGCCATAGTAATTTTAGGATTCGGCGTCGGTGACGTGGCGGGAACCGTTGGTGTTGTGCTGGGCGTTCCGTTGTGGCACGCCGCGACGGCAAGAGCGCCGACGGCCAGTGCAAAGAGCAGGCGTTTGGGCATGGCCGTCTCGATTCGACGCAGCGCCGGTCGCACCCGTTTCATTGCTGCGCGCAAAGATGAAAGTAGCGTTGTGATTGCACCTCGAGCGCCGCGTAGAGTTCGCGAAAGAGTGCTGCCGCGGCGGTGCCCGGCCACTGTGCGGGCAGCAGCTCGCTGGGTAGTCCGGGATCGAGGTAGACGAATCGGCGATAGTCGTGCACGAGCCAAAGGCGCTGAACGAACGCCTCCTCGTCGCTAAAGCCGGGACGTGCGCGTTCTTGCGCGAGCAAGGGGGCGTAGCGGGCGACGAACTCGCGGTAGGCCGCGGCAATTGCATCCACGTCCCAGCAGCGTTCAAGCAGTTGGCGGTCGCTCAACGGTCCGCGATACTCGCTCGTGAAAAGATTCACCGCGTCGAGAGTGCCGGTGGCGCGCGCCGCATCGCGCGCCGCGCCCAAGGTGTCGGACGGTGAGATCCACGTCGACGGTGAGAGCGGGGCCCAACCCAGAGCGCTCAGCTCTTTGCGAAGCCGTTCGCGACGCTTTCGATGGGCCTCCCCGATCGCGTAGGAGAGCAGGCGCCAGCGACCATCCCACCCGATGACCGGCCCATAAATCCGCGGGCTCAGCTCGACGATTCGCTGGGATCCGCGGTCGGTCACCCCGTACGCTGCCCGGTTGCCCTCGCGCCGGGCGACGAGCCATCCCTGCCGCGTCATGCGGGAAACGGCCTGCCTTACCGCGGCGGCCGAAACGCCGAACGTCGCCATCAGGCGGATCAAGGCGCTGATCCGCAATGACCCGTCGCTCGAGAGGCGGGCGACCATGTCTCCGTAGAGGGTAAATATAAAGGAATTTGGACGCGCAACCGGGCGCCCAGCGAGGGTTGACATCCGCTCCGCTGCCATCTAGTATGACGGTATTCCATCCGTTCGACAAAAATCCGTTACATAAGGCAGGATATGAACCGAATTTCGACTTTTGACGACTGGGTTTCGATGCTTGACGACTGGCGGCGGGACATCGGTCTCGACCGTGAGCTGATGGATCGATTTATGCCCGGCTATCGCTTCGAGGCTAAGTACGGAGAGTTGCCCACCCCCGAGATTTACTTCGGCGACTTCAAAGGGGATCGGCGATGGGAGCGGGTGCGCGAAATTCCCGATCAGCGCATGCGCGACGCCGTGCTGAACATGGTCGTCTACCAGGGCGACACCGAGTTTGCTTCAAACGAGCAACAGCGATTTCTCGTCAATAACGCGCCCACCGAATACGATCTGGCCTCACTGGTGCGCATCATGGTCGAAGAGACGCGCCACGGGTATCAAATGTGCCACTTGATGGTCGATCACTTCGGCAGCGAGGGGAAGATCGAAGCACAGAAGATGCTGGAGCGCCGCGCCTTCGGAAAGAAGAACCGTCTGCTCAATGCTTTCAACGACGACGTCACGCACTGGCTGGATTTCTTCGCCTACACAAACTTTATGGATCGTGATGGGAAGTTTCAGCTCACGATGCTCTCGCATTCAAGCTTCGCGCCTCTCGCCGCGTCCATGGGGCCGATGCTTCGCGAAGAATCGTTTCACATGGGGACCGGCATCACGGGTCTGCGCCGCATCGCCAAGGCCGGAGTCATTCCGGTGGAGATCCAGCAGAAGTACTACAACAAGTGGTTCTCCGGGTCGCTCGATCTCTTTGGTACCGATCATTCAGGCTCGGCACAATGGGCGTATGCCTGGGGTATCAAAGGACGAGTCGATGAAGATAAAGCCGCCGGCGAGCTCGACAAGGAGCATCTCAACGAGCGCGCCCGCCGGCAATTTTACGAAGAAGCGTTGGCGACCGTTGCACGCGTGAACGAGGTCAACTCCAGCGAGACGAAGTTTTATCTTCCGGATATGCGTTTCAATCGAAAAATCGGAGATTACTCGGGTCAGCGGTATAGCGTCGACGGGCGAAAGCTGACTCAAGGCGAATGGGAAGCGTACGCACCCACCGTTCTTCCGACCCAAGCCGACGAGATCGAACTCAAAGAGTACTTCAAAGATCCCAACTGGATCGCACCAAAAGGAAAACTAGCATGAGCACGACGGTCAACGGGGCTATCCAACAGACGCCGTTCGGACGCGAAGCGCGCCCGCTCGACGGTAAGCGCGTGATCAACTATTGGAAGGACGGTCACATCGGCTTCATCGAGATGGACGACCCTCCGGCGAATACGTACACGCACGAAATGATGCGCCAGCTCGACGAAGCAATTTTAGACGCACGTTTCGATCACGAAGTAGAAGTTATCGTGCTTGCCGGAAAGGGCGAGAAGTTTTTCTCGGCCGGCGCGAACATCGGAATGCTCAACGCCGTGACGCCTGAGTTCAAATATATGTTCTGCCTGCACGCAAACGAAACGCTCTCGCGTTTGGAGCAGACGCCGAAGCTCGTGATCGCTGCGCTCAACGGCCACTGTGTCGGCGGCGGACTGGAGATCGCGATGGCGGCCGACTTGCGCATCGCGCGCAAAGACGCCGGCAAAATTGGCCTTCCCGAAGTCGCGCTCGGCGTACTGCCCGGCACCGGCGGAACGCAGCGACTCGCGCGCCTGGTCGGCAAATCCCGGGCGATCGAGATGATGACGAGCGGTAAGACCGTGAGCTACGAGCAAGCGTTTGAATGGGGAATGATCAACGATCTCTTCGAAGGGAACGCAGAAGAGTTCCGCGAGCAGATCACCAACTACGCGAGACAATTCTGCTCGCCGAACAAGGCTCCGATGGCCGTCGGGCACATCAAGCGCAGCGTTCAAACCGGCGCCGAGCTGCCGCTCCAAGACGCGCTTGCCCTCGAACGCGAGTTGCAATCGCTCCTCTTCAAGAGCGAAGACGCAAAAGAAGGCTTAGCAGCCTACAACGAAAAGCGCGTCGCCCGCTTCAAAAACAAGTAATGAAAGAGGCGTGCGAACGGTGTGGCGCCCCATTGCGTGAGGGCGATATTCGCGTTTGCTCGTACGAGTGCACCTTTTGCGTTGCCTGTGCGCAAGCTATGAATCGGCAATGCCCCAACTGCGGCGGAACGCTCGCGTCTCCCCAGGGCGCCGCTTAGCCATGGTCACGGCTTTCATCCTTATGAACGTCGAGCGTCCCCGATTGCGCACCATTGCCGACGATCTTCTAGCGGTCGATGGGATCGCCGAGGTCTATTCGGTCGCCGGTCCGTTCGATCTGGTAGCAATCGCTCGAATGAAGCGGCACGACGACCTCAACGATCTGGTGACGGAGCGCGTCGCGGCGCTCGAAGGCATTCTCAATACCGAAACGCTCATTGCCTTCCGCTCGCTCTCCAAGAAAGACCTCGGCTTGCTCTGGGATATCGGCAGCTAGATCCTAAGGTAGCTCGACGCGGTAGAGATTGACCCCGTCGATGCTCAAGCGTTGCGGTCGGTTTCCCGCAAACGCTGCAAAGCGGACGATTGAGTCCCCTAGTGCGAAGTCGCCGTCGCGAAGCGGCGTTAGCGTGTCCGTTCCGTCAAAAGTGAGGCGATTCTTGACGATGACGACACGCGTAATCGCCGGTTGACCGTAGTATACGTTTTCGTAGCGTCCGACGAGGGCATTCCAAGAAGCGGGATAGGCAAAGTTCCGCGCTCCGCCATAGCGTTGGTTGGGATACCATTGCGAGCCATAGGTCATTTCGACGACTCGCCCGCTACGGTCGCGGCCGAACTGCAGCAAGAACATGGCGTACGCCGGGTCGTCGGCCCAGAAAAGATCTGCGCCCCGGGGGTAGAGCGCAATCGTTTTTGGGCCGTCAACGAGCCGCAAATAATCGCCGTTCGCTTCGACACGCAGCCGAGCGCCGTTTCCAGCATATGTACCGACGTAATCGGCGGCACGCGAGGTGCGTTGCACGTCGGGAGGCGCAGGGATTGCGGGAAGGGCCTGGCCGAGACTTTGCGCCCGCAGTGCCTGCATTGCATAGCGAACGACGGCGCAAGGATGGAGCGGCGCTTCGACGAGATTCGCGAATGCGATCACGCCGAAGCCTCGTGTGAGGTTCATCTGCATGCACGCGGTGTAGCCGGAGATCCCGCCGGTGTGGCCGACCAAATGGTCGCCGTCGTCGTCAAAAATCGAGAGCCCATACCCATACGTGCGATAGAAGGCCGGCCATTCTTGGAGGACCGCACCCGCCGAACCCGCGGGCTTGCCATCCCTCAGCGTATCGGCTCGCGTCATCGCATCGAAAGTAGCGGGCGTTATCAAGCGGGAGCCGGTCGCGGTGACCCCACCGTCGAGGTAAAACCGCATGTAGCGCGCCATGTCCTCCGGCGTCGATAGCACCGACCCCGCCGGATCGACGAAATCCATCGGCGGCGCTGCGACGAGTGCCGGGCGCAGCGGCGGCGGCCGATCGTTGTCGCGGAATTGATAGCCGGTTGCGGTGCTCGTTAGCGCCTCAGGCGTAAAGACCGGCGAGCTCGCGCTCATACCAATGGGATTCAAAACGCGCTGCTGTAACGAATCGGGCCACCATCGCCGATCGAGCTGGGCGAGAAGCGCGCCGGCGGTCGCATAGCCGTCGTTGGAGTACGACCAGGCCGTGCCCGGTGGAAAAAGAACGTGGGCGCCGCGCAGGGCGACGATGTCGTATCCATATGCCGGTTCGGCAGAGTAATCATCGGGAATTCCCGCAGTGTGTGAGAGAAGTTGATGAACGAGAATCGGGTTCTTGCCGCTCTCAATGGAAAACCATGGCAAATAGCGGCGTACGGGAGCATCGAGATCGAGGCGCCCAGCATCCCGAAGCTGCAACAGCGCCAGCGCCGTCATTGACTTCGTAATCGAACCGATGGCAAAGCGCGTGGCCGGCGTGACGGGGGATTGCGTTTCGACGTTGGCCACGCCGAGCGTGATGACGCGAAGCGTGTGGGTTCGGTAGGTGATCGCGATCGATATTCCGGGCGTACCTTGTTCGCGCATTGCTTGCGGCGCGTAGGCCGCGATCGCGTCGAGCGCCGCGTCCATCGTCGGCACGGCCGGGCTTGCCGGGTCTGCTGGTGCGGTCAAAGCGAATGCCAACAGCAGGCACGTCGCGGTCACCACGGAGGAGCATCGGCGCATTGCCGCTGATACTAGGAACCTTGCTCAGAATCCCAGGCGCAACGCTCGTTTCCTCACGGGGGTTAAGTTGGTAGCTATGGCACGCATTTACGAAAACTTAGCCGATACGTTCGGCAACACGCCGCTGGTGAAGCTTCCGCGGCTCGCCGGAAATCTTCCGGCGACGCTCTTGGTGAAGATGGAGTCGTTCAATCCGGCCGGTTCGGTGAAAGATCGCATCGGCATTGCGATGATCGAAGCCGCTGAGCGCGACGGGCGCTTGCTTCCAGGGATGACCATTCTCGAACCGACGAGCGGGAATACCGGAATCGCGCTCGCCTTTGTGGCCGCGGCAAAGGGCTATCCCCTGATTTTGGTCATGCCGGACACGATGACCGTCGAACGGCGCAATTTACTCAAGGCGTACGGGGCGCAAGTGGTCCTCACGCCCGGGGCGGAGGGGATGCCCGGGGCGGTCCGGCGCGCCGGCGACATCTTGGCATCGGCGGCTGGAAAATATTTCATGCCGCAGCAGTTCGAGAATCCGGCGAATCCCGAGATTCATCGCCGCACGACCGCCGAAGAGATTTGGCGCGATACCGACGGCGCCGTCGACATCGTTATTTCCGCGATCGGAACGGGCGGGACGATCACCGGCGTCGGCGAGGTGCTTAAAGGCCGCAAATCGGATGTGAAGATGATCGCGGTCGAACCCGAAGGCTCGCCGGTTCTCTCCGGCGGAAAGCCGGGGCCGCATAAGATTCAGGGCACCGGCGCCGGCTTCGTTCCCAAAGTCCTCAACACAGCGATTTATGATGAGGTCGTTCGGGTGACGGATGCCGACGCCATCGCAACGGCGCGGCGCCTCGCGCGCGAAGAAGGCATGCTTGTAGGAATCTCAACCGGGGCGAACGTCTGGACGGGGCTGCAGATCGCGGCGCGCCCAGAATCGAGAGGAAAGACCATCGTGACGATTGCGTGCGATACCGGCGAACGATATCTCAGCAATCCCGTCTTCGCCGAGCAGGAAGCGACTATCGTCGAACCAGCGCTCGTTTGATCGAGCGCCCGGAAATACTGGTCGAAGTAACGCGCGGCGATCTCGTCGAGTCGATTCATCGCGTTGCTGCGTGCGCGGTCGACGGCGACGGGAACTTTCTCCTTCGCGCCGGCGACGTGCACTCGCCCGTCTACCTGCGATCTACCGCAAAACCGTTCATCGCTGCGGCCGCGGTGGAAGCCGGCGTGGATCGCGCCTTCGATTTTGATTCGCGAGAAATTGCCGTGATGGCCGCATCGCATTCGGGTCAGCCTATTCACCTCCAGGCAGTGCGCTCGATTCTTCGCAAGATTGGCATGGAGCCCGAGGCGCTGCAATGCGGGGCTCATCTTCCCTACGACGATGCGGCCGCGAAAACACTGCTCCGGAACGGCGAAGAGCCCACCCCGCTGCACAACAACTGTTCGGGGAAGCATGCCGGAATTCTCGCCCTGTGCCGGGTGATCGGCGCGGATCCCGCTACCTACTTGAGCGCGGAGAATCCGGCGCAACGACGGATTCTCGATTTTTGCGCACGGCTCTCCGACGACGATGCCGGCAGCTGGCCCGTCGCCGTCGACGGTTGCGGAATTCCCGCCTATGCGACGAGTTTGCATCGCGCCGCGCTTTCGTTCGCGCGGTTCGCTACCCTCATCGGTATCGCTCCGGAGGATGCGGCGGCGCTGCGCGTCGTTCGCGATGCAATGGTCACCAATCCGCAGTACGTCGCGGGCAGCGCACAGATCGATACGGAACTGATGATTGCCGGCGACGGTACGATCGCCTCGAAAGCCGGGGCAGAGGGCGTGCACGGCGTCGCCGCGATCACGCAAGGCTACGGTTACGTCTCGAAGGTCCTCGACGGCGCGTCGCGAGCGCGCGGCCCGTCGACCATTGGGGTCCTCCAGCATCTCGGCGTACTGGACGAGGAGAAAGTGACCCAACTTGCTCGTTTCGCGACCCCTTCCGTGTATAATCGGGCCGGACGTCCCGCCGGGGAGATTCGCGCTGTCATCTGAGTTTTTGCGCCTGCTCGAGCGGCGCGTCGCGATCTTCGACGGCGCCATGGGCACGCAGCTGATGGCGCTGGATCTTTGCGCCGAGGATTTCGGTGGTGCCGCCTATCGAGGCTGCAACGAGGTGCTCGCGCTCACGCGTCCCGACGTCGTTCGCACCATTCACGAATCCTATCTCGAGGCGGGCGCCGACGTCGTCGAGACCGATAGCTTCACCGGAACTCGACTCAAGCTCGACGAGTATGGTCTGGGCGAACAAACCCGCGAGATCAATTTCCGCGCGGCGGCGATCGCTCGCGAAGCGTGCGATGCGTTTTCAACGACGCAGCATCCGCGTTTCGTCGCGGGGTCGATGGGACCGACCGGAATGCTCGTCTCGTCTTCGGATCCGGTGCTCTCAAAGATTACGTACGAGCAATTGCGTGAATCGTATGCAGAACAGGCGCGCGCGCTCGTAGAAGGCGGCGCCGACCTGCTCCTACTCGAGACGATGCAGGATATGCTCGAGCTCAAGGCCGCGATCGCGGGCATCCGTCGCGAGTTTGCGCGAGGAATGCGCCGCGTCCCCATTCAGGCGCAGCCGACCTTGATCACCGAAGGGCGAATGCTGTTGGGCACCGACATTCGCGCGGTCGCGGCCGTGCTCGGCGCGCTCGACGTCGACGTCGTCGGGCTCAACTGTTCGACGGGCCCCGCGCAGATGCGCGATTCGATTCGGTATCTATGCGAGCACGCGCGCTGTTTCGTCAGCGTGGTGCCGAACGCGGGACTTCCCTTGATGGGACCGCAGGGTGAGACGATTTATCCAGAGGGGCCCGAAGAGCTCGCGGGCGAGCTAGCCGGTTTCGTTCGCGATTTCGGCGTTGATGCCGTCGGGGGATGCTGCGGTACGACGCCCGCGCACGTTGCCGCATTGCGCGTGGCCGTCGAATCGGTGCAACGAAAGCGTCGCACGGCGCTAGCCGGGCCGCAAGAGGCGGCTTCGGCAATTACCGCTGTGGCGCTGGAGCAGGAGCCCCGCCCGCTGATCGTCGGCGAACGCATCAACTCGCAAGGGTCGCGCAAAATCAAGCGGCTTCTTTTGGAGGACCGATACGATGACATCGTCCTGATCGCGCGCGACCAGGTGGAAGGCGGCGCGCACCTGCTCGACATCTGCTGTGCGCTGACGGAACGTTCGGACGAAAGCGAACAGATGCGAGAGCTGGCGCGGCGCCTAGCGCAATCGATCGAAGCGCCGCTCGTTATCGATTCCACCGAACCGAGCGTCCTCGAGTCGGCGCTGCAGAACTATCCGGGGCGAGCGATTCTGAACTCCGTGCACCTCGAGGCCGGACGCGCGAAGATCGACCTCGTACTGCCGCTCGCCCGCGAACACGGCGCTGCGGTGGTCGCGCTCACCATTGACGAAAACGGAATGGCGAAAACGGGTGCGCGCAAGCTCGAGGTCGCTCGGCGCATTTACGACATCGTCGTGGGCGAGTACGGAATACCACCAGGCGCGCTCATCTTCGACGCGTTAACCTTCACGCTTGCGACCGGTGAACACGAGTTCGCCTCCTCCGCCGTCGAAACTATCGAAGGGATTCGCGCTATCAAACTCGGTCTGCCCGGCGTCCTGACGTCATTGGGAGTCTCCAACGTCTCGTTCGGACTGCGGCCTGCGGCGCGCGCCGCACTGAATTCCGTCTTTCTGCATCATTGCGTGGAGGCCGGCCTCGACTCCGCGCTCGTTCATCCCAAAGAGATCGTGCCGTACTTCGAGGTCGATGCCGCGGTCCGCGAATTATGCGACGATCTCGTGTTCAACCGCCGCCCGGACGCGCTCGCGCGCATGATCGAACGCTTCGAAGCGATCGATGAAGTGCATTCCACAGAAAGCCGAGGGCCTCGCGACGGCTCCGGCGCAGACGGGCGCAAAGACGGACTAGCGCAGGAGCTTCCCATCGCCGAACGCATTCACCATGCGATTCTGCATCGGCGCAAAGACGGCATAGAAGACAAAATCGACGAGGCATTGACCTGCCGAACGCCCGTGAACGTCCTCAATGAGATACTTCTGCCGGCAATGAAGGATGTCGGCGATCGCTTCGGACGAGGCGAGCTGATTCTGCCCTTCGTTTTGCAGTCTGCCGAGGTTATGAAGAAGGCCGTCGCACATCTCGAGCAGTTTCTCGAGCGGCGAGAATCCGGCGCCAAGGGCATCGTTGTGCTGGCGACCGTATTCGGCGACGTCCACGACATCGGCAAGAATCTCGTGCACACGATCCTTGCCAATAATGGATATACCGTCCACGATTTGGGGAAGCAAGTTCCGATCAACACGATCTTAGAAAAAGCCGTTGAAGTGAACGCCGACGCCATCGGGCTCTCGGCGCTGCTCGTTTCCACGAGCAAACAAATGCCGATCTGTCTCGAGGAACAAGATTCCCGGGGGCTGCACTTCCCGGTCATCATCGGCGGCGCTGCGATCAACCGCGATTTTGGCCGGCGCATCTCGTTGATCGACGGCGGCACGCGTTTCTTTGAACCGGGCTGCTTCTACGCGCGTGACGCCTTCGAAGGCCTTGACTTGGTCGACGCGCTCACGGCCGATCCGCAGCGTCGCCGGCAGCTTGTCGAGCAGATCAAACAGGAGGCACTCGAGCAGCGCGATCGCGCGAGCGCGCCGCCGCGCGCCGCGCCGGTAGCGCATTCATCCGTAAAGTCGACGCGCGCCGAAGTACCGAGTCCGCCATTTTGGGGCTCGAAGAACCTGGAAATCGACGACCTGAACCAGCTCTGGGCGTGCTTCGATTTGCGCAGCCTTTATCGGTTGTCGTGGGGTGGGTCGAATACCAAAGGCGCGGCTTTCGAACGTCTGGTAGCCGAAGAGTTCGCGCCGCGGCTGCGGCGCTATCAAGAGGAATCCGTTCGCGGCGACTTCTTACGGCCGCGTGCGGTCTATGGTTACTTTCCGGCTGCAGGGCTGGGGAACGATTTGATTCTCTACGACCCGGGGGATCGCCGAACCGAAATCGCGCGTATGTCGTTCCCGCGCCAGCCTGGTGGCGAACACTTGAGTCTCCCCGACTATCTTCGCGAACCCAATGAAGGCTCAGCCAGCGACCTCGTCGCCCTGCAAATCGTCACCATCGGCGCAAATGCAACGCGGCGAATCGAGGCTTTGCAAGCGTCGAACGAATATAGCGAAGCGTACTTTTTGCACGGTTTTTCCGTACAAGCCGCCGAAGCACTAGCGGAGTACACGCACCGTCGCATCCGCAACGAGCTAGGCATAGGCGAGTGCGGCAAGCGCTATTCATGGGGCTACGGCGCCTGTCCCGACCTCGAACAGCATGCCACGGTCTTCCGTTTGCTCGACGCGACGGCGGCGATCGGCGTCAGTTTGACCCAGGGATTTCAAATAACTCCCGAGCAATCGACAGCGGCGATTGTGATGCACCACCCTCGCGCCGCGTACTTCAACGCTGCGGCGACCAGAGAGCTCGCCGCGTCCTAGAGGCAGGCTGCCGTGACTTATAGGCGTAGGATGTAAGCCAATGATCGTCCCGGATATTCTGCGCATTGGCCTCGCCGTCGTAACGGGTGTTATCGTCAACGGACTCGTCCGGGCCATGCCGCGGCATCGTCCCGGATGGCCGAGGCCGGTCGAGACCGCGATTGGTTTCGTAGCGAATTTTTTCGACACGCTAGGCATAGGCTCGTTCGCGACGACGACCTCCATGTTCAAGCTCTGGCGGCTGGTGCCCGACGAGCGCATTCCCGGCACGCTCAACGTCGGGCACACGCTGCCGACGATCGTCGAAGCAGCGATCTATATCACGATCATCAGCGTCGCTCCATTGACCTTGGTCTCGCTCATCTTTGCCGCCGTTGCCGGCGCTTGGCTGGGTGCTGGGGTGGTCTCCAGATTACCGCGTCGTTCGGTTCAGATCGGGATGGGTGTCGCGTTGCTTGCCGCCGCTGCGCTCTTCGTGCTGAGTAACCTGCGCGGAAGCTATTTTGGATTGACCGGCGACGCGCTCGGCCTGACCGGTGTACAATTGATCGTCGGAGTCGTGGTCAGCTTCGGTTTGGGCGCCCTGATGACGATCGGGATCGGTTTTTACGCGCCGTGCATGATTCTGGTCAGTTTGCTGGGGATGGACCCAAAAGCCGCATTTCCAATCATGATGGGCGCGTGCGCGTTTCTGATGCCGATTGCGAGCACGCGCTTCATTCGCTACGGTGCGTTCTCCATGCGCGCGGCTCTTGGGTTGGCGCTCGGCGGTATTCCCGGTGTCCTGATCGCCGCCTATATTGTGAAAGCGCTGCCCTTAGGTGCGGTGCGCTGGCTGGTCGTCGTTGTGGTGCTCTACACTTCGATCGCGATGCTCCGTTCGGCGACGCGGCCCGCCGCGCTCGAAACGCCCGGCGAGGAGTTGGCGCCGGTTCCTTAGACTGCGACCTCGACGCGATTGTAGACGAAGTTGCCGCCGACCATCGTAGCGATGACGCGGTAATCGGAATCCCAGAACGAAAGGTCGGCTCGCATTCCTGGGGCGATGCGGCCCATCTCGCCGTCGTGGCGAATGAGCCGAGCCGGCGCGTGCGTTGCCGCAACGATTGCTTGGGCGAACGGAATTTGCGCGTACGACATGTAGTTGCGCAAGCCTTCGTCGATGTGCAGCGCGCTCCCGGCGATCGTTCCGTCGGCCGCGCGCATGACTCCGCCTTCGATGTGGTAACCGGGGTCGGCGGCGGGCATGTTATCGGTCGCGAGGACGACGCGATCGCCCAGCGTGCGATGCAGAATGTCGACCATGACCGGCGACACGTGAATGCCGTCGCAAATGACTTGAACGAGCGTGCGACGATCCTGAATGAAGGAAGCTAAGATCGAGGGATCGCGATGGTCGAGCGGCGGCATGCCATTAAAGGCATGGGTGAGCGAACGGAAGCCCAGCCCGATTGCAAGCATACCTTCGCGGTATCGCGCGCCCGTATGGCCGGCCGAGCAGACCACGCCGTTCTGTGAGAAAACGCGCAGCGCGTCGGCGGCGCCTTCGATCTCGGGCGCCATGGTCACCAACAGACACGCGCCCTTACATGAATCGACCATCTCTTGGGCGCGCGCCGCGGTCGCGGGGAGCAGCCATTCGTGACGATGGATGCGGCGGAATTTGGGATTGAGAAAAGGCCCTTCGAAATGGACGCCCAGACAGCGGGCACCGGCCGGCGCGTCCTCTTCGAGCTGATTCGCCGCCTCGACGACCTCCGAGGCCGCATGCAGCATCGATTCCCAGGGAGCCGTCATGACGCTGGCGACAAAGCCGGTTGCGCCATCGGCCGCGTAACTCGCGACCGCGGCGGCGACGGCGTTGCCTTGATCGCGATTGAAGAGACACTCCGCGGCGCCATTGGTATGGACGTCGATGAGTCCGGGCGCGATGCTGCTGCCGGGCGGCAGCGTATACTCCGATGGACCGTCGGCGGCGAGCACGCCCGCGATTCGTCCGTTCTCCACCGCGAGCCGACCGAAGGTCGACGTTCCGTCTCCGACGGCAATAAAGGCAGGTCCCAATAGCGTCGCCGGCATGTTTAGCTCCGTATCATCGCCAGCGCTTCGTTGCGATGCTGCCGCATCAGCGCCTCGGTATCGCCCTCGACGTTGAGGCGCAGCAGCGGCTCGGTATTGGAGGGGCGGACGTTCATCCACCACGTGGGATACGAGATCGTTACGCCGTCGAGGTGGTCGATCGGTGCGTCGGCATAACGCGCTTCCATCTCGCGAAGCTTCGCGGCAATATCGTTGACCGGACTGTTGATCTCGCCGGATCGGAAGCGAGTATCGATCGGTGCGATCACCTCGCTGACTGGTTTGCCGGCCTCGCTGAAAAGCTCGAGGCACTGCAGCAGTGCTATCATTCCGGAGTCGGCATACCAGTTGTCACGGAAGTAAAAATGCCCACTGTGCTCGCCGCCGAATACGACGTCGTGCTGGCGCATCTCGGCTTTGATGATTGAATGGCCCACTTGCGAACGTACCGGGATACCGCCGGCTTTGACGATGAGCTCGGGAACGCTGCGGCTGCAAATGAGGTTGTAAAGGATCTTCGCGCCCGGATGTTTCTTCAGCGTGTTGAGCGCGACGAGCGCCGTGACCGTGCTGCCGTCGACCAGGCCGCCTTTTTCGTCGACGATGAACATGCGGTCCGCATCCCCGTCAAACGCAACGCCCAAATCGCAGCTTTGTTTGCGCACTTCGGCCTGCAAGTCAATCATGTTTGCGGGCTCGATGGGGCTGGCTGGGTGGTTTGGGAAGCTGCCGTCGAGTTCGAAGTAGATCGGCAGCACCTCGCAGGGCAGGCTCGCAAAGACGTAAGGCACCGTTTTGCCCGCCATTCCGTTGCCAGCATCGACCGCGATTCGCAAGGGCTTGATCTTGGAACGCTCGACAAAGGATAGGCAGTGTTGCGCAAAATCGTCGAGCACGTTACGATGAGAAATAGTTCCCGCCGTAGCGCTCTTGGGAGGCAGCTCTCCCGAAAGCAGCTGGTCGCGTATCGTCGCTAAGCCGCTTTCGAGCGAGATGGCCTGGGCCTGCGAGCGGGTAAATTTGAGACCGTTATATTGTGCCGGATTATGCGAAGCCGTAATCATGACGCCGCCGTCGAGTTGGAATTTTCCGACGGCGAAATAGAGCGCGTCCGTCGAAACCATTCCGATGTCGACGACGTTCCCACCCGATTCCGAAACGCCGCGGGCGAATGCGTCGCCCAGCTGTTGGCCGGAAGGGCGCATATCTCGTCCGAGGGCAATCGTCATCGGGGTATCTCGCCCTCGAGCGCTATCGAGCAAGGAAACGAAGCAGCGTCCGATAGCGTAAGCGATCTCGTCGCTCAGTTCGGACGGATAAACGCCTCGGACGTCGTAGGATTTAAAAATCGTGGGATCGACGCGACCGTCCACAGCTTGCGATTCTTCGACCGCGCTAGCGTGACGCCTTCGTGAAGAACGAGCCGTTCGCAAATATCACCGGGACGCTGCTCATGACGGCGTTCCTCATCGTCACGCTCGCTTTCGCGGTAGAAGGAACCTTCGAGACTCGAACGCAGCTGGCCAATACGTTTGCGCGCGAAGCACAGATCCAGCAAGCGCAAATGCAGCTAGAGGAACTGCTCCGTCTGCAGATCGACGAAGAGAATTCGTTGCGCGGCTACCTGTTGACTCGCGATCCGTTTTACGTCGCTCAATACCGCCAAGCTGTCGCCGGCTACGACAATACCCAACGCGCGATCAAACGCGTTTTGCGTGACGAACAGTTGCTCGCTGCTAGGGATCAGCTCCATCAATACGGCTTGCTTCAATCAAAATGGCGAACCGAGGTCGCCGGGCCGTTGCTTCGGCATCCTCGGCGACGTCTCGTCGAGCTCGATAAGCGTAACAAGCTCTTCGCCGATTACGAAACGCGCGCGGTTGCCGCGATACGAGAAACCCTCGCCGGCACAGACGCTGCCTTCGTGCGCAGTACGCAATCGCAAGTCAATCGGGCCGCCTACGTTCGCGCCTTCTGGGTTTTGGTCTTCGGCCTACTGGCCGTATTATTCAACGTCTATCGCTCTCGGCTCAATCGCGAGCTCGAAGAAGAACGAACGATCACCGAAATTTTGCAACGAGCGTTTCGCAGCGAATCGATTCCGCTGCCGCATTGCGAGGTCGGAAGTGCCTATCGTTCGGCGACCAATCATGTGGCAGTGGGCGGCGACGTTTTCGACGTGTACCGCCTCTCCGGCACCCACGCGCTCATTCTCATCGCGGATATCAGCGGAAAAGGCGTCGATGCCGCGGTTTTGACGGCATTCATCAAGTTCATGATCCGTTCGATCGCTTTGCGGGAGAGCGATCCGGCGGCCATTCTCGCCGAGTTCAACACCGCTTTTTCAAAGGCGGTCGGAAATCCCTATCTTTTCGTTTCGATGTTCGTGGGCGTGCTCGATACCGCGAGCTTTCGCTTGGAGTTCGGGAGCGCCGGCCACGACGCGGTCTTCCTGCGACGTCGCAATGGCGTCGAGCAGTTGGCGGTGACCGGTCCGGTCCTCGGCGTGATGGAGGAGCCATTCTACTCCGAGACGATCGATCTCGATCCCGGCGACACCTTGGTGCTTACGACCGATGGTTTGACCGAAGTGCGCAATCGGGAAGGCAAACCGCTCTCCGGTACGGGCGCGATGGAATTGATCGAGCGCGGCCCAGTGCACGCGCAGCCGCTCGCAGATGACCTGGTGGCCGCAGCGCGCTCGCGCGGCGGCACTCGTTTGCGCGACGATCTCGCGGTACTGACGATTCGGCTGATGGATGCGCAGCGCGTCGATGTATAAGCTCGGGCTCGCGCTCGCTGTGGCCTTTGCGGCTTGCGCGCAAGTGGCGTCAGCCGATTGCCGCGGCCATCGGGGTGACCGGGTCGTTCTCTACAGTACGACCGACGATCCGGCCGTGCTCGTGTGGGATTCGCGAGCGCGGCTTCGCGAATACCACGCCGCCACGTTCGATGCGGCGCAAGCGATGCTCCCGCACGCGATCTTAGTGGGCCCCGGGACTCACGCGACGGTCGTCACCTGCGTCTCGAACTACGTCGAATCGCCGGTCTTCCACCATCCCGACGATGCCGTTGGGGTGCTTCTTCTCGCCGGTCCGCAGCGCGGTCTCACGCGTTGGGTTCTCGGCTCGGACGTTCGACTGGTGCAGGCTCCACGTCCTTAACGAATACGCGCATTCCACCGCCGCAAAGGCGAACGCGCTCCATCGCGATGCCGTAGATGTCATCGAGGACTAGGTTCGCGAGAACCTCGTCCGGCGGCGCAAGCATCACAAGCCGGCCATTGCCGAGCAATCCGACGCGATCGGCGTAGATGGCCGCTTCGTTGAAGTCGTGCAACGCGCAGACGATCGTCGTTCCCGCGCGCGAAAGGCGTCGCAGTAAGGCCAGGATGGTGTGCGCGACATGCACGTCGAGGTGACTTGTTGGTTCGTCGAGCAGCAAAAGCGGCGTCTCTTGCGCAAGTCCAAGGGCGATCCAAACCCGCTGTCGTTCCCCCGAACTCAAGGTCGAGAAGAGGCGGTCGGAGAGGCCGGTCATCTGCACTTCTTGCAACCCTCGCGCAACCGCCGCAGCATCGCTTTGCCGAGACTGCCACTCCCACCACCGGTGGTACGCGAATCGACCGATCGAAACGACGTCTGAAACGAGGAGCGAGTCGAGGAAGACCTCGTCGCCGGTCACTAATGCAACCTGCCGCGCACGCGCGGAGGGTTTCATCCTGTCAAGCGTCATTCCGTTCAGCAAAATCGTGCCGCTTTCGAGCGGATGCAATCCCGCAAGGGCGCGTAGCAACGTCGTCTTACCGACGCCGTTCGGCCCAATGAGCGCAAGAAACTCGCCGCGCTCGATCCGCGCGTCAAGGCCGCTCAACAATGGCCGCCGGCCGATTGTTAGCCGGGCATCTCGCAACTCGATCGTCACGCCGCGTCGCGCCGGCCCCGGGCGGGGTGAAGATACAGATAGAGAAATGCGGGCACGCCGATGAATGCGAGCAAAACTCCTATCGGGAGCTCGGCCGGCGCGACGACGACGCGGCAGATCGCGTCCGCGAGCATGCAGAGGGCAGCGCCGATGGCGACGCATGCCGGCAAGAGCGGGCGCGCGTCCGAACCAACGATACGCCGGGCAACGTGCGGAACGATGAGTCCGATGAAGCCGACCAGTCCTGCAAGCACGACACTGCTCGCCGCGAGCAGCGATGACGCGGCGAGGATGACCCATTGTGCGCGCTCCACATCCAGGCCGGCGGCGCGCGCTCGCAGCTCGCCGATGCGAAGGGCGTTGAGCGGTGCGGCCGCGATGCCGGCAAGCAGCGCGCCGAGCGCGACGTACGGTGCCACCATGACCAGATCGTGCCAGCCGCGCCCGGCCATCGAGCCCGCAAGCCACGCGATGATCGTTGCGGCATAGTTACTCGATTGCGCGCGTACCACGGCCAGGGTTACGATCGCCGCGAAAAAGGTCGAGAGCGAAACGCCGGCGAGAATCAAGCGGTTTGCGTCGATGCCGCCGCCGCGACGAGAGAGCGCCGCGACAAGCAGCGCGGCACCAATCCCTGCGACGAATCCGATTGCCGGCGTCGCGCCGGCCGCCGCTCCGGCGAGCACGGCAATCGCAATGGCCGCCGCCGCCGCCGCGCTGACACCCGTAAGATACGGATCCGCGAGCGGGTTGCGAAGCATCCCTTGCAGCATCGCTCCGCAAAGCGCCAGCGACGCACCGACCGTCGCAGCAATGCAGATGCGCGGCAAGCGGATCTGCCAAACGATCGTGCCGACAACGTCGGATTCGTGCGGATGCGCGAGCGCGTTGGCGATCTGCGCGAGCGATAGCGGCGTCCCGCCAACGAGTAGGCTCGCCGCGGCCGCCGCCAACACGAGCAGGCCAAGCCCGCCCGCCCTTCCTTTCACCGGCTGCGCAATTCGAGTGCGAAGGCACGGCCCGGCATGGGATAGCCGGCGTAGATCGCGTACCGATCGTTACCGAGATTGTAACCGCGCAACGCGAGCACGACGCGCGGGTTCAAACGATACGCGAGATACCCGTTGACCAACGTGAACGTTGCCGGCTGATAGACGGCGTAGAGCGGCGAGAGATAGGGGTCGGTGCCCTCTTGCGGCCCTTGGGTCACGGCGCTGATGTTGAATCCGTCGAAGCGGCTTGACGGCGGGGCGACGTAGCGCAATCCCAGATCGACCGCAAAGACCGGCCCCCGTCCCGGCAAGCGGGAATCGGAACCGAGATCTTGCGCACGATACAAGTTCGTGACGTTGAGATTGGCGGTGTATCCATGAAACGGCGGCGTAGCAATGCCGAGCGTAAGACCGGCAATCGATGCACGCTGGACGTTCTCGGGAATGTAGTTCGGAGGCGGGGAAACGATCAAATTCGAGCCGCTCGTGGCAAACCAGCCAAAGCTGACGCCGCCCCAGAGCGTCGGCGCGACCAAGGTCGCGTCGGCGACTCGGGTGCGCTCGGGCTGAAGATTTGGGTTCGAAAATCCCGGATAATAAAGTTCCTCGGCGATCGGTGCTCGGAATGCGGTCGCGGCGTTGAGCTTGAGTTGCAGTGCCGTCGAAAGCGGCACGATCCCCCCGAGCGAGGGGGAGTACGCGCCGCCGATGCCGCCGTCGCGTTCGCCGCGCACTCCGGCATAGAGTTGTTGGCCTCGCGCGCCGAACCATTGCGATTGCACGTATGCGGCGGTTTGCGCATATGCGTCGAAGATCGGTAAATTGTCGGCCGCCAACGGCGTGCCGGCGCCGGTGCCCGGATCGACGCGAGCCACGCCGCGCATCAGATCTACGCCGTAGACCAAACGCGTATGGTCGTCGCCGACGACATTGCGAAGGCTCGCCATCCAGTGCTGATCGTCGAGCAGTTGCGCGTACGGTGGATTTGACTTCATCGGCGGCGATGGCGTCGGAAACGAGTTGGGACAGTTCAAATCCACCGGGGTGTCGCACGAAAACGCAAGACTCTGCGACGAATCCCCCAGCTGCACGGTGGTGACGGCTCGTGCGCTGCGGTGCTCGGCGCTCAAGCGCAAGTCGCGATTGACGTTCGACTGTTCGCTCGTCGGCGAAAACGATCCAAGCCCGTTCGGCGCTCCGACAATTGCGCTGCCGAGATTGCCGCTCAACGTGAGATCGAAGGCACCGAGTGAATGCGAGTATCTCGCCATCACATCGGTGAGCCCGGCTTGCGCATTTTGACGATTCGGCGCGTTGACCACCGAGTAGTCGTTCGTCGCATAGGTTCGCTGGAACGACAGGAAGGGCGTTTGAAACTGGTAACTTTGTTCGTCGAACGATCCTGCGGAGAGGGTGCCTTGGCTGCGAGCGGGTGAAGGCGCGGTGATAATGTTGATCACGCCGCCGATCGCACCCGAACCATAGAGCGTGGAACCGCCTCCCTCGACGACCTCGATCCGATCGATGCCGGCAACCGAAAGCTGCGCCAAATTGATGTCGTCGATTTGACCGCCTGCGACCGGCAACCCATCGAGAAGAACCAAGACTTGTTGGGAGGAGCTGCCGCGCACGCCGACCGTCGCGGCGGCGCCGAAGGCGCCGTAGCGTGTCACGTTGACACCAGGTAACGTTTCGATTGCGTCGGCGACCGTACGATCGCCGTCACGAGCGATCTGCGCGGCAGTGACGACGTACGTCGTGCGAGCGGTGCGCGCCGCGGATTCGAGACCCCGATCGCTGGTGACGACATGGGCGATTTGCGGGACGGCGCTGGGAGACGGCGAGGGAGAGGCGGCGACGGCCGCCGCAAGCATCGTAGCAAGCATGACAATCCTTTCCTTTGCGCGAGGCGGATCGAGTAATAACGCTTGCGACGGTATCCTGACTCGCGGATTGTCGCCTTTTGCACGAGCCTTCCCATCCGTTGAACGGACAGTGGTTCGAGCGGCTCCCCGCATACAGTGGCGCGACCGTGCCGGCGTTACACCGGCTTCCCGCGCAAACGTACGAGCGCAATTGCGCAAAGGTCGGCGCGGTCCTTCTTGCGTACTCGAAGCCCATGCGTTTCCTCCTCACGTTGAGGTTTGCGTGCTCCGCGGCGCTCGCTGCGTGCGCTGCGCACTCCGCTTCGCATGCGGGGCCGGCGAGTCTCTACTCGATGCCGAGGCTGGTGACGTTGGTCCCCTCCTTCGCCGACGATGCGTACGCAATCGGTGCCGGTGCGCAACTGGTCGGCGTCTCGGCGTTCACGGATGCGCCGCAGGCCAAGGCGCTACCGCGGGTTGCCGATGCGAGCAGCATCGATGCGGAGGCAATCATCGCGTT